>CAUUAT010000019.1:0-24797 GCA_963543195.1 uncultured Treponema sp. | reverse complement strand
AAAAAGCTCGGAACTCGGATAATCCGAACCGTTCCACATACCGATCGATTCAAAGTTGCAATTAACGGTGGTGTATCCTTTGCCGCTGGTGCGCTCCATTACGCCCGCAGCATCATAGATGTGGGAATCGGCTATAAAGAAGTAATCGCTCTTGCCGTTGCCGGAAATAACAAAGCGGACGTACGAATCGGCGTCTATTACGTGTACGGCTCTACCGTAACCTCGTTCAAGCCGATTGAAAGCGCAAAAAACTTCAACTTTTTAGAAAACGAACAAACCTTTACGGCGTTTTTGCACAAAGCCCGCCTCAAAGAAGAAGAAAAATGTCCGATTGTTCAAATCACCAGCAAACGACTGCGTCAAACGTCCAAAAACTTAAACAAATTGATGTATGCGCACAATATTACGGCGGCGGCCGCTTCGGGCAAAGCCTTACAGCAATCGCAAAACTCGCCCCGAACGCAACGTTCGGCGAAGGCCTTTCCGTGCATTATTCGGGCGGTAGTTCCCTTGCCAAAGACGTTACGGCGTGGCTTAAAAAGAACGGAGTTGCGGTAAAGTGATAAAAATCGGGGGCAGAGATTTTATCAATGTGTAATTGGTAATGTGTAATGGGTCATGGCTCTGCAGTCGGACTCCCCGTCATTATGCGGACGGTCAGACCGTTATTACCTTGACGGTCACTCCTGCACTATGTTGTAGGAGCGTTCTTCATTACCGTGAAGATCACCGCTTCATTATAATGAAGAACAGTCCTTCTTTACCGTGAAGAATACCCCTTCATTATGCTGAAGAAGTGTTCTTCAAACGGCGGGACCGTGCCTTAGGGCATTGCCTTACGGAAGTGCCTTACGGCACGGCTTTTAGGCTTTTATGGTAATAGCCTTTTTTGAGTGTTTTGCACCGAAAAACCGTTTAAGCTAAAGCCGCGATTAAATCATACGGCATCAGCAGTCTGCAATCTCTTACGTCCATATTTATGCTTGAGGCGGCACAGGCGATTCAGTACCTGCAAAACTATGGCTTACACCAATGTCTTCAACCGCGGCAGGTTCAGCGTACAGAGGCCTAGAGACAGAATGGGATTTTTTGTTTTTAGTCATCTTGGATTACAAATTATCGGTTTTTGTGGTATAGTGAGAAAGGGGTGAAGAGGGGGCTCACACACTTCTGGTATGATTATTATAAGGAATAAAAAAATGGAAAAAGTTACTAACATTAATGAAAAAATGATAGATGGCTATTTTGATACGATAAAAACAATTTTCTTTACTAAATTAGAAACAGAACTACTTTTATTTAATATGAAAGGACAAGCTGCTTTAACATTGGATAAAAATGATTACGATAGGTTAAAAAATACTTTTTCAGATTTTGAAAAATTTGAAAAATATTTTCATTTTGGAGATGGTACTATTAAAAAAACTTTCATGATGAAATATTTTCAAGTATAATTATTGCTTCATGGGTAATATTCGAATTAATTATAAAAGATTTGACATCTAAAGATTATTCTGAAAAAGAAAATGATATTTCTTTAGACTATAAATCTAATAGATTTGGATTTTCGAAAAATGAAAAAGATGACTTAAATTTATTTTATTATATTAGAAACTCGTTTGTACATTATAATGGGGCTTATCACAAATACAAAAAAATACATCACACCTATGAAGGTCAAACATTTTCTTCTGATGGACATGAAGGTGAGCAGATTGAAATAAATAATTTGCAGATTGCATATAAAATGCATTTAGATATGCAACGATTAGCAAAAAAAGCTTGGACAAATGTTAATAGCTTAAAAAAAGATGGAACCGACCTATAACATTTATTTTGTTCATAAATAAAATCTTGGAGGATTTGTATGGCTATTTCAGATGAGTATGAAATTTCTTTATGAGGAGAATATTATGAGTGTATATAATTTTAGAATTGATCGCAATAATCGAGAAGAATTATTAAAGCGTTTAAAAAACAACATATTATCTATGGGGTGGGGTGGTGGATCAACTAATTTAAGTATGTTTGAATCCAGTAATTTATTCAAAAAATATAAAAATACATATCCAACTATGACATCACGTAAATTTAACAGTATAATGAAAATACGCAACTTTAAAGATAATGATATCATTGTCATACCGCACTTACCAAAGAATGGTAAATTCATTATAGCTATTGTTGATGGAAATTTTCCTGAATGTTATTCATATAACGATAATGACGTGACACAGTTAAATCATTGTATAAAAGCTAAAAAAATCTATGGTCTTGATAACAATCTTGATATACATAATATTAAAGTCCATAATTGGTATGCTAAATTAAATTGGATGAGATTACCTGTTTATCCTCTTTTTAGATATAAAGAAATTTTTGTAGAGTTAATTGATAGCCTTGAAAATGATACGACATCAGTATTAGGTTATTCACAGTTGGGAGAATATATAGAAAATATTAAAAGTGAAGTAAGAAAGAGTATTCAAGAGGATTTAAATAAAATAAGCCCTAGTAATAGTAATATTAGTTTTGAAAATATATGTAAAGAAATAATTATTTCTTATGGCTATAAGTTTATTCGGAATAATCACCATAGAAATGGTGGCGATGCTGATTTGATATTTACTACGCAGGATGACGCAAATGATCCATTTGTATTGAAATCGGATACTTTATATGTTCAAATAAAAAAACACCATGGGAAATCTGGTAAAGAAGCTGTAAATCAACTTATTAAAATAATGAATGAAGATCAAATTAAATCTGCTCAAGGCTGTGCAATAACGTTAGGTAAATTTACTGAAGAGGCTGAAGAATTAGCAGATGAACATGATGTAATACTTATTAATGGTGATGAACTTGTAAATCTATTCGTAGATTCTTTATTGTAAAATTATTATGGAAAATAATCCGGAATGACAATAAAAGAATTTGAAAATAAATATTGGTATATGAGTGAACTCAAAGCATTGGCAAAATCGCTTGAAATTCCCTTTAATTCAAAAATACGAAAAGATCAGCTTGAACGGATGATTATTCAATTTTTGGAAACCGGGACGGTGAATAAAAGACGATAAAATAATTTCGATGGACGAGTATTGGGGCGACGACGGAGAGCCGCCGCAATGGCGATTGGAAAAAAATGAATAAGGAATAAGGAGGACTTCAATGCACATAATATACGAAACTAACGGTTTAGGTTTCCTTGGTTGGATAACTGATTTACCCGGTGCTTATATTCGGGGAAAGACACTGGATGAGGCTAGGGGGAAAGTCAATAAAGAAATAACTTTATATACTGAATGGCTTAATTTTGAAAAAGCTATCGATATGCAAATAAATGAAGAAATAAAAAAATCCGATTTACACATTGAAGATGCCGATTCCGATATTATATTTGATTCGGAGTTAATCGATTTTGATAAAAAAGAAGATTTTCTTTTTTGGTGTGATAAAGTTTTACTTTCCGGAACAAAAACCGAAGAAATATATAAAAAAATGAAGAATAAATCGCTAGTTGACATTACGATGAAGCGGAAAACTTTTTACGGTGATGTATATTGTACAATTAATGATCAATATCGTCACATTGTTAATGTTCAAAACTACTATTTAAATCAAATAGGAACTCAAATGAATATAGACGATGAGCTGCAGCTCAATCGTATAGAATTTATAGAAAAACTAAAAGAAAAATATTTAAAAGAAGGTAATAAGCTGTATCGAAATGAGAGTGAAGATTGGACAGTTAAAAAAGTAATTAGAAGAACTATTTGGCATGACCGCATTCATATCAAGGCTATAGAAAGAATGGAAAAACGATTAAACGGATAACTTGTTTTTATCTGAAAAAAGGCATACAATAAATTGTGAGCGTTCAAGAGAAAACCGGCGTTATAAGGGTGTATTATCTTTCGTCCGAATTTTTGATGAGACATACCTTAATCAATAAAAACCACCTGCTTAAGGAAGCGTAAGGACGCGGAGGAGCACAAAAGAGTATTCAAATGAAAAAAGAGAACCAAGATCACCTTCCTGTAATGGGAGTCGGTCCTGTGTGTATTGCAATTATGATTGCATTCACGGCTGCAGGAATTGCGCTTGTCAAATTCAATATGCTTACAAACGGAAAGGTCAATAGTGAGACCCTTTCGATCCTTTTTATAATTATGGGAATTGTGTGCATTGCAGGCGGCATTATCTTGTGGTACGCTGCGGTATTCGGCGCCAAAATCGACATCACGATAAAGTCGAACCGTCTTGAAACCGGCGGTGTGTATGCCTTCGTGCGTAATCCCATTTATTCCGCTTTTTTATTTATCTGCATCGGTGCGTTGCTGTTCTGCCGGAATTGGTATGTATTGATTTTGCCGCCTTTTTTTTGGGCATACCTTACCGTGTTCATGAAGCTCACGGAAGAAAAATGGCTTTCGGAACGCTTCGGCGATGAATATGCAGCTTATTGCAAACGGGTCAACCGCTTTATTCCGTGGAAGACTAAAGCAAATAGTGAATCGGCTTTTGGAGGTTCCTCTTAACTGTGTACGCTTATTTTTTTGCAACATATACCACGGCGTAGTCTTCCGGGCTGCTTTCCGTAAAGTTGTAATCCGAATAGATTTCAACCGATTGGAATCCCGCCTGTTCAAATAAAGTTAAAAGTATTTGCCGCTGCAGCGGATGCAGCACCGTAAAGTCGGAATGGGTAGTACGGCGCTGTTTATCGGTAAATGCAATGGTAAACCGGATATTCCCGTCCGGCAAAAAATCATAATGCCGTTTAAAAATAAAGTCAGTCGTTTCTTTATCTTTAAAGTCCATTTTTTGCTCGGCGATGATATGGTCGTAATTGAGGATTTCGACGACAAACACTCCGCCATTATGCAGGGACTGATACACGGAACTGAAAAAATGCCGGAGCGCCGCTTCGTCATGTAAGTGCGGGAGCGTGTTGCCGAAACACAGTACGCCGTTAAATGTGCCGAACTGCAAAATATCGGCAATGTCTGCTTGATGGAATGTGAGTTCTCCGGAGGCGCGGATATCTACAGCTTTTTGTTCGGCAATCCCGATCATCTTTGCATTCAAATCAAGTCCGCATACGCTATATCCTCGTTGGTATAATCCAATTGTAAGATCGCCGGTTGCACAGCCTGCATCGCAGAGTCTGCCCGGCAAGGGACAAAGGTGCCGGATAAAATCGAGTTTTTCAGTTTCAAGCGGAAAGAGTTCGCTGTAATGTTCGGCAATTAAATCGTATATAGTCATAAAATTCCCTTATCTCAAGTTCATGAGCGCTAGAATGATAAAAGTCGGAAGCATTAAAAACCATGCGGACACCATTCCGAGAAGCAGCGTGCCGCACAGATTTTCTTTGCGGAGGATTTTTTGCAAGGCAAGCAGCTCGAAAAATTCTTCTTCGGTTAAGGTGCCGCTTTGCTCAAGTACCGCGCGGGCAAAGTCCTTAAAGCCTTGTTTATATATGCGTTTTTCTTCCGAAAAACTGCGGGGCGGCATGGTCGTGCCAAAGTGTAAAAAACCGGTAAAAAGCGCATCGAATATATTTTTATAAGTGCCGGCCTTATTTAATAAATTCATAATGTGCTCAACGTTTCTGTAGCTTTTATAATAAAAAACGGCGGTACAAATAAGAAGCACTGCCGCGGCGATCCAGATGACTAAGGGAAAAAGCGGTTCGGAAGAAAATATAAAATTGAGGGCGTTCAAGGCTGTCAACAACGCAACAAGGAACGCCGTACCGATTCTTAAATCGCTATCATTGACATCTTTTGTACAAAGCCCGCAGCCTTTTTTTATCTTATAAAACGAGAAAATTGCAACGGCGCAGAGTATCAAGGCAATAATGGCTTTCATTTTTACAGTATATCATTCTATGCAGCCGTATGTAACCGTATTATTTTTTTCAAAACTGTGTTATAGTGCTTTTGAGGTAACGATATGCCGAGTATTCGATATAAACTGACGGCGCTTTTATTTAAGCGCATGGTGCGACCGATGATGAAAAAAGCCGCGGCGGAGCCCGAACGCTTTCTTGACGAGCAGTGTAAAACACGGCAAAAAAAGAAACTTCCGCTTGCCGTCTTTCATAAAAAATACGACTTTGACGAAAAGACGGCGGGAGACGTGCCGTACTACGTTATTCACAGCCGCGCAAAAACGGGAAAGAAAGCGGTTTTTTATTTTTTCGGCGGTGGGTTTGTAATGCCGGGGGACGAAGGCGACTTTTCGTTTGCGCAGGAAATGGCCGATAAAACGGGAGCCGACGTATGGCTTCCGTGGCAGCGCCTCTTGCCCGATGCGACGGGGCAGGAGCTCCTTGAATCGGTTTTAAGCGTGTATCGGCAAGCGCTGAAAGAATATGCGGCAAAGGATATTGCGTTTTTCGGATTGTCGTCGGGCGGCTCGCTTTGCCTCGACCTGTGCGTATACATCAGGGAACAAAGGCCGGAACTCCCACTGCCGGCAAAGCTCGTTCCGTTTTCGGCAACGATACAAATGCCGCCGTCGGCCGAACAGCGTGCGCAGATGCAAAAGCTCGGAGAACAGGACGCTATGTTCCCGCCCGAATATGTCGACACCGCAGAAAAAATGATGACGCTGTGCGGCGCGGCAGGCTTTTTGGGCAATTCCGTTGCTCACAGCTGGAAAGGTTTCCCGCGTATGCTCGCTCTTTACGGCTCGAAGGAAATCTATTATGCCGAACTCGACGCATTTAAGAAAAAGTGCGAAGAAGATGGGGTCGAGCTGAAAGTTCATATCGGAGACGGAATGATGCACACGTGGGCTGCAGCAGGCTGGCTCCCCGAAGCAAAAGCGGCGCGGGAAATAATCTATGCGTATATAAAGGAGTAATGATGAAACGCATATTTTTCCGTGCAGCCTTTTTGCTGTGCGCGGTATTGGCTTTTGCTGTTGATAAAGATGCTCCTTCTGTAAAAGTGTACGATGCAAAAGATAGGCTTGTATATGAGTTGACGGAACAGGCCGACATTGAAGCTTTTAATTATTTATTGCAGGAGAGCGCAGTAGTTGCTGCCGACGATGCAGCCTTTACTCAAGTCCCCGAAAATGCAGCGATAGCGTACCGATATGAAATAGTCGATCGATATTCTACCGCCATACGCCTTCTTATCTATACCGATAGTCGCATTGCACATATACCCAATGCCCCAAAAAGTGAGGATATGCCGGATGTGTTTGCATGGGAGCTATTCGGGGAAGCATACAAGATACTGTCGCAGCCTGCTTCATTAAAAGAGGCGCTTACCCGCTACCAAGATAGCGATAAAAATATTTTTGTCTATGATGCAAAAGGTTTTCTGGTGTCTTCGGCACGCATCCCTTCAGTCTTGCAAATATTCGGTGAAATGATGGACGAGTATGCCGGTGATACAAATGAACATCAATTTTCAGGAAGTATTTTGCCGGAAAAGAGCGTACACGAAGGGAGCTATGTGCTGTACCGCTATACTATTTGGGCTTTTAAAGATGAACCGATACGGATATACGTTTACAGCGACACCGATAAGGCAGTGCTGACAAACACCTTTCCTTATTGGGCCGATTGTACGCTTTCAAAAGAAGGGTATGCATTATTCAAGAATCCCGAAAAGCTCATTGAAAAGCTGGAAAAACTGGCAATTGCATTGATGGATATACGCTGACGGACACTCCGTCATTATGCTGCGGCGGTCTCCCTCATTACTGTGGGGCAGTGCGCCCCATTATGCTGCGGCGGTCTCCCTCATTACTGTGGGGCAGTGCGCCCCATTATGCTGTAGGACTCTCCTGCATTTAAACAAGGTATGAACTTTGGAAGTTGTTGGATTAGTGCACGGCAAACGCACATGTTTTATAAGCAAGTTTTCAAGAGAAACTCGGCGGCTAACTTCGGCAGCCCAATTTGGCTACCGAAGTTATACTTTCCTTTTTTTGATTTTTGCGCAAATCGACTGCCTGGTAATCCCCGTCTGTCGTGCAAATTCAGCCAGCAATAACCCGATAAGTCTATATACAGCAAGGAATTAGAAATGGAGAATAGGGGATTTGAACCCCTGACCTATTGATTGCGAACCAATCGCTCTACCAACTGAGCTAATTCCCCAAAAACAACAAGACTATGCTACAATAAAATAAAAAAAATTGCAAGCGGTATCTTGAATTTTTATTAAATTTGCCATAAGCTTACCATGTATGGTAAAGCTCTATACTCTTTTTTTTAGTACCGTTCTTCTTTGTGCTTTTCTCATCGGTTCGTGCAAAACCGTAGATAAATCTTCTTCGCCGAGGACACCGGAAAATAAAAATTTAAACGATGAGCTGCAACTGTACGGTTTACCGATTAAAGAGCATTTAACCGAAAGGGTTTGGGTGCTTGCCGGCATCAAGATAGAAAATGATTTTATGCCGCTTGACGCAAATATGCGTTCAGGAAAACTCAACTTTTTACCGAACGAAAAGTTTAAAGCGACCAGTGGAATTACCGTTTATTACGGAACGTGGGGAAAAGGGATAAAAAAAAGCGAATATAATTATAATTTTTCAATTAAAATAGATTCGAGTGAAACAATCGATTATTCAAATACAATAGGCAAACCGTTTGATGAGGCGTTCAGAAAAAACTTGGAAGAAATCGTATCGGCGGAAATAAACAGGACTTCAATTAAGTTTTATTCGAAAAACGGAGAGCTTATTTTACATTTTATAAGGATTTAAATCACCTTAGACGCAATAGAATTTTTTTTCTTTACCGTTTTAAATTTTATTTTCAATAGCGCATCTCTAAAAACTCAGGTTAGATTTTTAAAGATGTCCGTCGGGATTAACCTACACCTGCTGCCGTAAATCACCGGTTTCTCGAGCGCCGTTCTCATAAGGAGGGTGCAGTCGCACGAATCAAAATGCGACCGCACCTATGCCAAGCGTTATACGTCCTTAAGTACAACACTTGCGGCGATGCCTTAGTCCTTTTATTTAAAAATTGCTTCTTTAAGCAAAATTCTTCCTGCAAAACGGTAACAGGCTTTCCAATATTTTTCTTCAAGTGAAGAAATAATAACTCCCGTTGTAGGACCGCTCGACGCCGAATGAATAAATTCTCCGGCACCTATGTAAATTCCGATGTGCGATATTGTGTTGTCTGCCGTTCCGCTTGTATTAAAAAAAAGTAAATCGCCCGGCTGAATATCCGCCTCGTTTATTCTTTCGGCAAAAGAGGCGATGCCCGACGCAGTGCGCGGTAAGGTAATATTTACGGAATCTAAAGAAGCGCGGTAAACCAATCCTGAACAATCCATTCCCGTTTTGTCCGCCGATGCGTATTTGTAAGGCGTTTTTAAATATTTATATGCCGCATTTATAAAACGTAAGCGCGGAGAATCGGACGGCTGTTCTGCCGACAAGAACATTGCCGTACTTATAACAAAAACAACCGTATAAACAAAAGCTTTCTTCATAATTTTTGCAACCTCTTTTACATTATCGGGTCTAATCAAATACTGTGTTAGCAAAATATTTTTGAGAGGATTATTATGGCAACATTGAATAAAAAACCGTGGGCTTTTTTGGAAGATTTTAGGGGGAAAGATTTTAAGGGCGAGTGGCCGACCATTCCCGAAATGGTTGAAATTACCGCTTCCCGTTATCCCGAGCGTAATTGCCTTACGGTTTTTGAACCTGACCGCATTACGCTTTCGTATGCGGAAGCTCTGCAAGCAATAAAAAAACTTGCATATTGGATGACCGAACATGGTATTGTAAAAGGCGATCATATTGCGGTTACCGGAAAGAATTCTCCCGAATGGGCTATCGTCTATTTGGCGGCGCTTTTTGCGGGAGCAATAATTGTCCCTATCGACTACGGACTTCACAACGAGGAAATTGAAGTTCTTTTAAAAACGGCAAAACCAAAATTATTTTTTATTGATGAAGAAAAATATTCTTATTTTGAAGAAAAGGCGAAAAGCGAAAATTATGTCGGAGAACTTTTTTCTTTAAACAAAAAATATCCTGATTTGTATGTGTACAATTTAAATCCCAAAGGGAAACCGGAATCGGTAAAAGCCGAGGAAACGGATGTCGCAGCGATTTTGTTTACTTCGGGCACAACGGGAAACCCGAAAGGCGTTGTTTTAACGCACAGGAATTTAGTCTCCGACTGTTATATCGCACAATCCAATCTGAATATTTTTCATACGGATGTGTTTTATGCACTTTTGCCGCTTCACCATTCGTACACGATGCTTGCAGTATTTATTGAAGCCCTTTCGGTAGGGGCGGAACTCGTATTCGGAAAAACGCTGGCGGTTTCAAAAATGCTTTCCGAATTAAAGCACGGTAAAATAACAATGCTTTTGGGTGTTCCGCTTTTATTCAATAAGCTGCTTGCAGGAATTTTCAAAGGAATAAAAGCGAAAGGTTTTATCGTCTTCGGCATAATCAGAGCGATGATGGGCTTTTCTTATTTTGTAAAAAAGCTTTTTAAAGTAAACATCGGAAGCAAAATGTTTCATTCTATTTTGGATAAGGCGAGTTTAAGTTCGGTGCGTATCGCCATCTGCGGCGGCGGACCGCTTGCTCCGAAAGTTTTCAGAGCCTATAACGAATTCGGCATTGATTTTATCCAAGGCTACGGTTTGACGGAAACATCTCCGATTATCGCGCTTAACCCGAAAGAGCATTTTAAAATTGAAAGTGTCGGACAATATTTTATAGGCAATATGGAAATGAAAATTTTAAATCCGGACGAAGACGGAATAGGGGAAGTTTCGGTAAAAGGACCGATGGTTATGCAAGGCTATTATAATATGCCTAAAGAAACGGCCGAAGTTCTTTCACCCGACGGGTGGCTTAAAACCGGCGATTTGGGCAAACTCGACGATGAAGGGTACCTCTATCTCTGTGGGCGCGCAAAAAACCTCATCGTTACCTCAGGCGGAAAAAATGTATTCCCCGAAGAAATCGAAAATATGTTCCAGCTTTATTACAACGAAATAGAACAAATAACCGCCGCCGGCTACATCGCACACGAAGGTGATATGGATGAAGAAGTTGAAGCACTGGTTTATCCTGCCGAAGAGCTGTACAAAAAACTGAATGTAAAACGCGGCACTCCCGAAGGAGATGCGGCGGTTCAAAAAGAAATAGATGCAATTATCGAGACCGTAAACAAAAAATTGTTACAATATCAGCGGATTACAAAAACAACATATTTGGGCGCTCCGCTTGAAATGACGACAACGAAAAAAGTTAAACGGTTTAAAAAATAAATTTTATGCCGTATATAAAGAGCATTGCTGAAAACTCGGTTGGATTTTTGGCAATGCTCTTTAGCTTATCCCGTCTTATCTGCTCCCGCTTTACTTTTCCCGTGTTTTTTGATACCTTCTATACCTATGTTGGATTCTGTAATTAAATTTCTTTTCGGTTCACAGCACGAAAGGGATATTAAGGCAATGTTGCCTATTCTGCATAAAATTAACGAAAAAGAAACCGATGTTTTACGGTTTGACGAAGCGGATTTTAAAACCAAAACAAACGAATTTAAAGAGCGATTTAAAAACGGAGAGCCGCTTGATGCTTTTCTTCCCGAAGCCTTTGCAATGGCGCGGGAAGCCGCCCGCCGCATCTTAGGAGAACGCCCCTACGATGTGCAGATGCTCGGTTCTCTTGTTCTTCATTCTGGTAAAATTGTAGAAATGAAAACCGGCGAGGGTAAAACGCTTATGAGCGTTGCCGCCGCATATTTAAACAGTCTTTCGGGAAAAGGCGTCCATATCGTAACCGTCAACGATTACCTTGCCGAGCGCGACGCCGATTGGATGCGACCTGTGTACGATTATTTAGGTGTAACTGTAGGTGTTATTCTTTCAAATATGGACAACGATGCGCGCCGGCTTGCTTATGCCTGTGACATAACATACGGAACGAATAACGAATTCGGCTTTGACTATTTACGCGATAATATGCAGATGACTCGGCGTGAAAAAACGCAACGGGAATTCTCTTTTGCAATTGTAGACGAAATAGACTCAATTTTAATAGATGAAGCCCGAACTCCGCTTATTATTTCAGGAGCGGCGGAAGACGATACGCAGCATTTTTTTGAAGTCGATCAATTAGTCGGACAGCTGAAAGAAGTTGAAAAGAATCCGGAAACCGGAGAATACCCTAACGAAGTAGAAGGTGAAGAAGTTATCGGCGATTACACAATAGATGAAAAAAGTAAACGCGTCTCTTTTACCGACTCCGGGATGCTCCATATTCAGGATATTTTACAAAAACGCGGGCTTATAAAAAACGGAAATCTCTTTGATGAAGAAAATTTTGAATATATTCATTATTTTACCCAGTCGGTGCGGGCACATGTTTTATACCGCATAGATGTCGATTATGTCGTACAAGACGGGCAGGTTCAGATTGTAGATGAATTTACCGGACGCGTACTTGAAGGTCGCCGCTATTCAGACGGACTCCATCAGGCAATTGAAGCGAAAGAACATATTAAAATTGCACAGCGTAATAGAACACTTGCAACGATTACTTTTCAAAATTTTTTCCGAATGTATGACAAACTTTCGGGAATGACCGGTACGGCGGATACGGAAGCCGTCGAATTCAATAAGATTTATAATTTGGATGTCGTCGTTATTCCGACGAATTTACCCGTAATCAGGAAAGATGAACACGATGTTATTTTTTTAAACGAGGCGGATAAGCTGAATTCTCTTTGTAATGAAATTACCGAAGCGTATAAACGCGGACAACCGGTTTTGGTGGGCACCGTGTCAATTGAGAAATCGGAACTTATTTCTAAAATGCTTACAAAGCGAGGTGTACGGCACGAAGTACTGAACGCTAAAAACCACGAACGGGAAGCACTCATCATTGCCGAAGCCGGCGCAAAAGGCTCCGTAACAATTGCCACAAATATGGCAGGGCGCGGTACCGACATTAAACTCGGTGGAAGCCCTGAAATGCGGGCGAGAAAACGGGCGGGTTCTACTCCCAATCCCGACTATTATGAAAAACTACTTGCGGAAGAATATGCGAAATGGCAAAAAGATTATAATGAAGTAAAAGAATTGGGCGGCCTTTACGTTATCGGTACCGAAAGGCATGAAAGCCGCCGAATCGATAACCAGCTGCGCGGGCGTTCGGGAAGGCAGGGAGATCCCGGCCGTTCCAAATTCTTTTTATCCCTTGATGATGATTTAATGCGGCTTTTCGGCGGAGAAAATCTGAAAAATATTATGTCGAAAATCGGTATGCGAGCAGGCGAACCTATTGAACATCCATGGATAAATAAAAGCATAGAGAAAGCTCAGACAAAAGTAGAATCCAGAAATTTTGATATACGTAAGCATTTGCTTGAATATGACGATGTTTTAAACGAACAGCGTTCTTTTATTTACGAACAGCGCGACGCCATTCTCGCCGATGAGAATTTGATTGAACGCATTTATACCACAATCGAAGAATTCGTGAAAGAAAAATTTGATGAATACCGTGCCGCATCAAAATCGGAAAAAGAAGAAGCGCTAAAAACAATTCAGGATTTATTTAAAACAAAATTTTCTTATAATTTAACCGAAAATGATTTTGAAAATATCGACAAAAAAGACAACCGGGTCGAAACGGACCGTCTTATTCGGCATTTGAAAAACGAGCTCGAAGAAAAACAAAATCTTGCCGGTAAAGAAAACTTGAATATGTTTATCAGGTTTCAATATTTGCAGGCAATCGACCGGAAATGGCTTGACCACCTTGAGAATTTGGAATCTCTTCGCGAAGCGGTGTATTTACGTTCTTACGGACAAAAAAATCCGCTTACCGAGTATAAACTTGAAGGCTTTGATATTTTTTATTCTATGCTGGACGAAATTCGGCTTGAAATTGCATCGCGCTTAGTACGGGTTCAAATCAGTACGGAAGATAATCCGCAAGCCGTACGGCAATCACGGCTTATTCAAGGAACAGCGCAACACAGTTCGCTCGGCTCTTTTTCAAACGGAGGCACAGCACTTTCAAATAGAAGCCGGCCGGACAATGCGCAAGTAGTACGCACCGCTCCTAAGGTGGGAAGAAACGAGCCGTGTCCGTGCGGGAGCGGTAAGAAATACAAGCAGTGCTGCGGGAAAAATACGTAATGAAAAAGCTTGTTGTTTTAGCTTCCGGAAACGGAAGTAATTTACAGGCGGTAATAGAAGCGGTCAATTCGGGAGAACTTGGATATTCGATAGAAGCGGTTATCTCAGATAAAAAAGAGGCGTATGCGTTACAGCGTGCGGAAAAAGCGGGAATAAAAACCGTATATTTTTCGTTTAAAAAAGGTTCCGAACGAAGAAAGTATGATACTATGCTTGCAAAAATCGTTGCGGGTTTTTCTCCCGATTGTGTTTTTTTACTCGGCTGGATGCGTATTTTGACGGATGAATTTATTATTCGGTTTCAAAATAAAATTATAAATCTGCACCCTGCTTTGCCGGGCGCTTTTTCGGGCGTTAACGCGATAGAACGGCAGTTCAATGCATTCAAAGCAGGACGCATACGTGAATGCGGAATTATGACGCATTATGTAACGGATGAGGGTGTAGACACGGGACCTCTTATTTTTAAACGGACGGTTCCGCTTTTTGCAGATGATAGTTTGGAAGAATTTGAAAAGCGGGTTCATACGGAAGAGCATGTGCTTGTCATAGAAACGTTAAAATGGAAACTGAACAATTGACGGATGCGGGAGCGGAAAACGATTCGGCGGGAAAAATGAATTTTTTGCCCGTTATTTCGGGTCTTTTTGTCGGAATTTTGGTTTTATCGAATATATTAGCCGCAAAAATGATTCAAATAAGCGTATTCGTTTTTGACGGCGGCACCTTGCTCTTCCCGTTTTCGTATATACTGGGAGACGTCCTTGCGGAGATTTACGGGCACAAAACGTCCAAAAAAATTATATGGGCGGGCTTTTTTATGCTTCTTTTTGCATCCGCCAATATTTATCTTGTAAGCAGCCTCCCCGCCGAAAGCGAATGGACGCTCCAAACGGCATTCGACAGTATTCTTTTGCAAATGCCGCGTATTACGGCGGGTAGTCTTTTCGGATACCTTTTAGGCGCGACTTCAAATTCGTTTGTGTTAAACAAAATAAAAACACTGACAAAAAACAAATATCTTTGGATGAGAACAATCGGCTCCACGTTAGTCGGCGAATTGCTTGACAGTGTTATTTTTGTCGCAATAGCGTTTGCAGGAATGTACGGCATTCCCGTTCTTGTGACAATGGCCTTTTCAAATTACCTTTTTAAAACTGCGATCGAAATCGTCTTTACGCCCGTAACATATAAAGTTATCGCTTTTGTAAAGCGGAGGGAACGGATAGCCTAAAACGACGCCTTAAGTAATATTTTACTGATAGTCTCTAAAAAACTGAGGTTTTTAAGAGATCTCCTAAAAGTATTGCTTTGCAAGAATGACGATACGTAAACGTAAAGAAGCCGGTCTCTTTAAAGCCGGCGCACTGTGAGCTTACTCTTATCTCATTCTCACTGCCAAAAGCATAATATCGGAAGGTCGGATACCGGGTATTCTTCCGGCTTGACCGAGCGTTTCGGGGCAAACGGCTTTAAGCCGTGCACACGATTCCGCCGAAAGCCCTGATATTTCATCATAATTAAAATTGTACGGTATCTTCATTGTATCCATTCGTTTGACTTTGTCGATTCTCCTGTCTTGACAGGCAATGTAATGTTCATACCTGATTTCAAGCTCAGCCGATTCCAAAAGTTCTTGCGGAAACGAAGCTGATTCCGTATCTATCTCAGTAACCAGCGAAAGCGGAATTTGAGGATCGTGCAAAACTTCTTTTAAGTTTTTTCCCAAATGGGTTTTTAGCATTGGATATTTTTCCGTAAGCTCCCCCGTTACTTTTATCCTGCCCCAGCCGGAAATGACTTTTTCTCGGTCTTGCAATTTTTTATGCAGCCGTTCGGCAGCGTCTTTTTTCTGCAAACCGATACCGTATGCCCGTTCGGTAAGTCGCTCGTCAGCAGTATCGTGTCGCAGTTTTAAGCGGTATTCCGCCCGTGCGGTAAACATACGGTATGGCTCGTCGACCCCCTGTGTAACCAAATCGTCAATCATAACGCCGATGTACGCCTCGCTCCGTTTCAGCACAAACGGATGAAACGGCTCGTCTTTAAATTTCAGCGAACGGGAATAAAGAGCCGCATTTATGCCGGCAATAATGCCTTGTCCGCCCGCTTCTTCGTAGCCCGATGTGCCGTTAATTTGTCCTGCCAAAAAAAGCCCTGCAATGCGACGGGTTTGCAAATCGGAAGAAAGCTGAATCGGCGAAACATAAGCATAATCGACGGCATAAGCAGGACGCGTGATTACCGCATTTTCAAAACAGGGGATTGTCCGTAGCATTGTGTCTTGTACATCTTCCGGAAGCGAAGAGGATAGTCCGTTTATATAAAGTTCTTCCGTGTTCAGTCCCTCAGGTTCAATGTAAACATGATGGCGCGTCCTTTCGGGGAACTTTTTTATTTTATCTTCGATGGAAGGGCAATACCGCGCTCCGGTACCTTTTATTTTCCCCGAAAAAAGCGGAGCGCGTCCCAAATTGTTCCGTATAATCTCATGTGTTTTTTCATTCGTATGCGTAATGTAGCATTTTGCATACGGTCGGTGTATTTCGGCTGCGGCAAAAGAAAAAGGTCGCATAACCGCATCGGCTTCTTGTTCTTCGGTTAATGAAAAATTTACGGTGCGGCGTAAAACACGCATCGGTGTTCCGGTTTTAAGCCTGCCGACGGTAAAACCTTTCGCGGCAAGGGCCGTACCCAAGCCTACGGCGGCGCGTTCGCCTAAGCGTCCGTCGGCGGACTCAAATTCGCCTATATATATTTTACCTTCCAAAAAGGTGCCCGTCGCCAAAACGATCGCTTTCGCGGAAAATATGCGCCCCCGTTCCGTCTTAATGCACTGAACTGCGCCATATTCCACAAATCCCGAATCATTGGTGTGCGATGAAACAACGTCGCATACCGTATCCTGAAAAACGTGCAACTTTTTTTCAAGTTCAACCGTATGTTTCGCCAATTGCGAGTATAAGAATTTGTCGGCTTGCACTCGCGGCGCCTGTACTGCAGGTCCTCGGCTTTTGTTTAATAAGCGGTATTGAATCATTGAAGCGTCGGCTAATTTTCCCATTTCGCCGCCTAAGGCGTCAATCTCGCGGACAATGTTTCCTTTGGAAATGCCGCCGACGGACGGATTGCACGAAAGCCTTCCGATACTGTCAAGTGTTTGCGTGATGAGCAAGGTATTTTCGCCCATTCGGGCGGCGGCGAGGGCAGCTTCAATTCCTGCATGTCCGCCGCCGACTACTATTACGTCGTAATCGGAAAATCGATATGTCATTTGTAAAATTCTGTAAAGACTTTTGTAATAAATTCCTGATCTTCCGTACCGCCCAGTTCCCTCACCGAATGCATTGCCAAAATCGGATTTCCGATATCAACGCTTTTTATATTTAAATTCGACACGGAAATAGGGCCGATTGTAGAACCGCCGCGCATATCGGAGCGGTTTACAAAATATTGGCACGGAACGTTTGCCCGCGCACAAAGGTCTTTAAAAATACCCGAAGAAACACCGTCTGATGTGTAGCTCATAGAAGCGGCAAGTTTTATTGCAGGTCCCTTATTTATGACGGGAAAGTTGGTAATATCGTTTTTTTCAGTGTAGTTGGGATGAAGACTGTGGGCTTCATCCGCCGAAATTAAAAAAGAACGAGCGAGTGAGCGCTGCATTTCTTCAAACGCGTTTCCTTTGCAGGAGCTTACGACTATCCGCTGAATGCAGTCCTGCAAAAAAGGACTTCCGGCGCCTTGTGCGGTACCGGAACCGACTTCCTCATTGTCGAAGACCGCCGCCATTTGCACAAAATCGGATTGACCGGAGTTGACAAGTGCATCAATCGAGGGATACGCCATCCCAAGGTTATCGATTCTGCCTGTCGAGAAAAACTCGTCATATAATCCGACAAAGCAGCCCGGTTCGCGATCATATAAATAAAGGTCAAAATCCAAAATCTTCTCGACGGAGACGTTTAAGGTTTCCGCAATGAGTTTCAGTAAAAACCCGTCCGTTTCACATGTTTCATTTACAATGGAAAGGAGTGGAAGCGTGTCTTTTTGTTTATTATATTGATACCCCTCGTTTATGTCGCGGTTCATATGGATTGCAAGATTCGGAATGGTTAAAAGTGCCTTATCAAAATTGACGAGCCGTGTTTCGGGACATAATATGGTATCCGTCTTTAAGACGGCGCGTCCTGCCGCCGAAAGGGGTCTATCGAACCATGTGGAAAGAATAACGCCTCCGTACACTTCGGTATTCAACTTTAAAAAATGATTATTTACTTTTATTTCCGGACGGGGCTTTATTCTAAAAGTCGGGGAATCGCTGTGGCTCCCGATAATTCTGAAACCGTTTTCAGTATTTCCGCTTTTAGGCATCCGCCACGCGATGACGGCACTTCCGTTGTTTGTAATAAAATATTTTCCGTCCGGTTTCAGATTAAAAGCGTTCTTTTGCTCCAGCCGGACAAATCCGTGATCTTCCAAAATTTTTACAAAATTTTTTATTACGTGATATACCGACGGACTCTTATCGATAAATTTCATCAAGTTTTCCGCATAGCGTTTATTCATATTTGTTCTCCTTACAGTATTTTTGTTTCAGTTTGCGCAAACAGACTGTTTCGGTGTTCTGCCCCAAGGCTTTTACATTTTTAGAACAGTATTATAACAAAATCGGATACGGTAGGCAATAGAATAGCAAACGTGCGGCAAAAGGACTGAAGAATGTACATCCTTACTCCTTTCTTCGGCACTTTAAAAAACTCCCTCTCTGCGTAAAAACTTCTTAAAAACGCTTGCATTTTCCTGCCAAGCCGTTTATACTCGTACGCATCAGCCGGGAATTTTTTAACGGAGAGCCGACAGTATCCTCTTGCAGATAAAAAGCAATCCGTTAAAACCGCCTCCGGTTTTATGAGAGGGAAAATTATGTTTTCATTAAAAAAAGATTTTATACTCGGCGTCGCCACCGCTTCCACCCAAATTGAAGGCGGGCGCGTTAATTCAAACTGGAATGATTTTTGCGATAGAAAAAAGACGAACGACGGTTCCGATGTGGCGCGTGCAAATATGCACTATGAGAAAGTAAAAGAAGACATTGAACTTTTAAAAAAACTTAAAATCGAAGCCTATAGAATGTCAATAGAATGGGCGCGCATTGAACCTGAACGGGGGGCATTTAATGCTCCGGCACTTTCTCATTACCGCGAAGAACTTGCGCTTTTAAAACAGGCGGGGATAAAACCGCTCGTAACGCTTTATCATTTCAGCCATCCGATGTGGTTTGAAAAGTTAGGCGGTTTTGAAAAAAAAGAAAACATTGATATTTTTTTGCGGTTCGTAGAAACGTGTATAAAAGAATTGGGAGAGCTCTGTGACGATTATATTACAATCAATGAGCCGAACGTCTATGCCGTGCAAAGTGATTTTTTAGGACTATGGCCGCCTGAGCAAAAATCTTTTATAAAAACGATAAAAGTAATGAATGTTTTTATTGCCGCTCACTGCAAGGCGTATGAGTTAATTCATAAAATACGCAAAGAAAAAGGTTTTAATTCTACCCGCGTCAGTTTTGCTCATCATGTTCAAGCCTTTCATCCTAAAAATCCCAAAAGCGGATTTGACCGTTTTTCAACAAAGCAATTGACGCATCTTTTTCAGGATGGAATAATGAAAGCTTGTTTTAAAGGGGAATTTATATTCCCGTTTAAAAATATTTTAAAGATAGAAAAAAAACAATACGCCGATTTTATATCAATCAATTATTATTCGCGGCAAGCCGTACACGGCTTCGCGTATAAACCGTTTACCGGTACGCCGAAAAACGATTTGGGCTGGGATATTTATCCTCAAGGCCTAATCGAGTGCGCAAAAATCTGTTATGACTATGTACCGATGCCGATTGTCGTAAGCGAAAACGGGACGTGTGACAATAGAGACCGCTTTAGAAGCCGTTATATATACGATCACCTTAAAGCAATTTCGGAATCCGCTTTACCGTTTGAGGCTTATTACCATTGGTGTTTTATCGACAATTTTGAATGGAAAGAAGGAGAAGCCGCGCGGTTCGGCTTGGTATATTGCGACTACGAAACGCAGAAAAGGACGGTTAAAACAAGCGGAGAATTTTATCGCGAGTTAATCGAAAAAAAAGCCGTTGACGATTCTATGATGGAAAAATACGTCCTTCCGTGTAAATATGACATAAAATGAGATGCGGTTTTCTTTATAATTTATATATCCGCAGCATAAAAATGCCGTTAAAATTGCAACTTTAATTTGGCGTAAAATGTCTAATATTCTTGTATATTATTTTTACTTTTTTTATGGAGAATTTATGCAAACTATTAAAGAAATCGGAGAATATACGTTTCAGGCGGTGCTGAAAAACAGCGTAAAAAATTTCGGAGAAAGGCCGGCTCTTTCGTTTGTGTCGGGCACGCCGATGACATATATTGAATTGGACGAGAATATCCGCGCCGTAAAAATTTTACTGTATTCGTTGGGAATAAGGCCTTTGGATAAAGTCGTTATTTTTAGCCCGAGTATGCCGAATTGGGCGGTAGCATATTTGGCAATAGTTACGATGGGCGCCATAGCCGTTCCGCTCTTGCCCGATTTTAACAAAATTGAAACGGAAACTTGTATTACTCATTCCGAAGCAAAAGCCGTCATCATTTTTGAGAAATTGATGCCGAAAATTGAAAACCTTACCGGCTTGCAAACCGTAATCGATATTTCGGATTTTTCGGTAAAAAAAGGCGAAAAAACGGCAGGTGCGGAACCTCCCGAATTTAAATGCGGTGAAGACGATACGGCGTCTATCATTTACACCTCCGGTACGACGGGACGTTCCAAAGGTGTTGTGCTTACCAATAAAAATTTAATATTTACCGCAATCGGCGGACAAAATTGTCAGCGCATAAACAAATACGATGTCGCTCTTTCTATGCTCCCGATGTCGCATGTTTACGAATTCACCATCGGCTTTGTAATGTTTATTTTAAACGGTGCTTGTATATTTTATTTGGAAGGTCCGCCCGTACCGCGTTTTCTTTTACCCGCGCTGCAAAAAATTCGTCCAAACTTTATGCTGACGGTTCCGATTGTAATTGAAAAAATATACAAACAAAAAATCCTTCCCGTATTCAATTCAAATCCGTTTATAAAAAAAATATATTCTACAAAATTAGGCAGAAAATTTTTATGCCGGCAAGCCGGAAAAAAGTTGAAAAAAACATTCGGCGGAAGAATAAAATTTTTCGGATTAGGCGGTTCAAAGACGGATCCTGTCGTTGAGCAATTTATGAAGGATGCAAAATTCCCCTATGCTATCGGCTACGGACTTACGGAAACCTCGCCGCTTATCGCATATTCAAGTATAAAGAAAACCGTACCCGGCGCCATAGGCGTTAAAGTCCCGGGTGTAGATATCAAAATAGGAAATCCGAATCCCGAAACGGGCGTCGGGGAACTTTTGGTTAAAGGGCCGAATGTGATGAAATGCTATTACAACGCGCCGGAACTTACGGCTGAAGCCTTTACCGAAGACGGCTGGTTTAAAACCGGCGATCTTTGCAGTATTGATTCTAAAGGAATTCTAACGCTGAAAGGGCGGTGCAAAAATATGATTTTGGGCGCAGCCGGCGAAAATATTTATCCTGAAGATATTGAATTCGTTTTAAATCAGCATCCGCTGGTCTCCGAATCGCTGGTAGTCGAGGGCGAAAATACTTCGCTTGTTGCATACATTCAATTGAATGAAGAAAAGCTCAAGGAAACGGAACAAAAAAAATCGCCGAAAGACAGCCCTTCCGTACGTTCCGGTAACTTAAGCGAAATTCAAGATGCTATCGGCGGTGCCGTTTCGGGCTTATCAAATGCATTTCTTTATAAGCGCGAAGAATTATTAAACGAAATTAAATTTTTTGTAAATTCAAAAGTAAATAAATTTTCCAAAATCGATAAGATTGAAGTTGTGGACGGTTTTGAAAAAACGGCAAGCCAAAAAATTAAGCGCTACTTGTATTCTTTCAGAAATAAAAAAGCGCAAATAAATAATTAAGGGTTTCTTCTTTATGTACGAAAGCTGAAATTAAACTGCCTGAAAGTATTGCTGCCATAGAGGAGAATGCTTTCGGAACTCGCGACTATACCTACTGCAAAGCGGTAAAAATAAAAAAAGACGATCATTTTGAAAGAATAAAAAATCTTGTAGTTATCGGGGGCTTCCCTGCGGACAGGATCAAAGAGTATTAAAAAACTAAAGGGTGAGCTTTGCTTACCAGGTATACGAAGCTTATCGGGTATGCGAAGCTTACCGTGTTTACTGATGGGGCGCATATTGTAAACATGTAATCCGAGTTTTTACAATATGCCCTACTCCTTTTTGAAAATAGAGTCCAAATATCGTACCGTTTCTTCTGCCGTTGTTTTCCAATTATACCGCGATACCCAATTAAGTCCTTTTTTTATCAGCTTTGAGCGCCTTTCTTTATTTTCATCGGTGTCAATCAGCAATGAAACGGCGTTTGTTATTTCTTCCGGAACTTTCGGATTAAAAAAAACGGCTGCATCCCCGGCAATTTCCGGCAGTGCACCGCCTGCCGCACACGCGACGGGGATGCCGCATGCCATCGCTTCAATAACCGGTAGCCCCACTCCTTCAATCATTGAAGGAAAAACACATAAATCGGCTGAGGCATACAGCTGCGGAAGGTTTTCGTGCGGAAAATATCCGGTCAATAAAATATCGGAAGAATAGCCCGATTGAAGCACGGCGCTATGAACCGATTCCGAAGCATCACCGTCCGAACCTGCAATAACCAATCGGTGGGCAGTACCGAATTTCTTTTTAAAATCCGAAAAGGCTTTTATCAATTCGATGTGACATTTTTCGAGACTTGTCAGACGAGAGGCGTAAATGATGTACGGTTTTCGTATTGAAAACGGCTGCATTAAAACCGTTTCCGATTCGGGCGTACGGGCGTACGTGAACAAAGAAGAATCGATACCGTTGTAAATAACTTTAATATCCGCATCCGCAAGACCGTATCCGGTTAAATCGGATCGGATAAATTGAGACGGGCTTATAATGCCCGAAGCGTTTTTTAGTGTTCGTTTTAGACCGATTTTGGCAAATATGTTCTGGTTTCCCGATAAAAGCCGCTGGATTACCAAAACGGATGGAACCGTAAAGATGGGCGGTAATAAATCTATTCCCGAAGGGTATATGACCGCATCATATTTTTGTTTTTTTATAAATACATTAAGGTTTTTAAAGTGCCACAGTTTTTCCGCAAAAACCGTATCTGCAATATCAATACCGGTGAAACTCACATAGTCTATATTTGAAGTATATGTATACTTATCCAATTCGGGACCGAACAGCTGAAATTCGTAATCGGTTTTCGGTATATTTTTTATAAGCGACGATAGATACGCGCCTATTCCCGACCTGCCGTGTCCGCAGCCGAACGCATCAATTCCAATCTTCAAAATAAGCCTCCGTACCGTATACTATCATAAAATACGGTTTTGTGCTATCGGAAGAAAAAAAATGCAATGAAATACACGCTAAGAATATAAAACATCACTTCTTGTCTTTTTCCTTTTTTTTCAATATAGTAAGAGCCTTGCACTATTTTGTACGGAGGTTACACTATGCCGTGGAAGGTTATTTATTTTTTGTTTATTATCTTAGTATTTGCGTTGTTTGCCGGTTTTAATATGAACAATACATGCCATATTTCATTGTTTTTTTATACGATAAAAGATGTGCCCGTGTATGTCGTCAATTTGTTTTCATTTTTGATAGGAATTGTATTGACAATTCCTTTCTTTTTTGGCAATAAAAAGAAAAATCCGAAAACTGCGAAGCAGGGGCAAGGGTTTTCTTCTGCAGCTACCGACAGTGAAATTTCGGGAATAAAAGACGTTAATTTGAAAAAACAAAACAAGTTCCGGTTTTGGAATAAAAAGAAAACCGGCAGCCGCTCGGGAGAGGCACCTTCCAATGCCGAATAAAAAAAACGGAAAGCTTTTTCATACGGTAAATCCGTTTCTTTTTATTCCGTTTTTTCTGCTGTGTTCCGGTATAGGGTTTCTGTTTTGCGAAAATGCAGGTGAAACCGGTTTCGCCGCCGTCAGAAAATTGGTGGAACAGGCTTTTACAAAAAAAACGCCGGAGCACATTATTTCGTTTATAAATGCAGAAACTAACAAACTGGCTACCGACTCGGAAAAACGGCTGGCGTTTCTTGTTCTTGCGGATTATGAAGAGCGCTGCGATCTTTTTACGCAGGCCGCTTTGCACTACGCCCGTGCCGCCGATATGTCCGCAGGTGCGGAAAAAAAAACGAGTTTATTAAAAGCCGCCGGAGCTGCTATTTTGGCCGGAGATTTTGATAAAGCGCAGCTTTTCCTTTCGCAGGCGGCGCAGTTTATACAAAATCCCGCATCGGTTGCAGATATGAAAATTATACTTTATTCGGAATGGAGTAAATTGAAATCGGTACAAGAAGACTCTCCCGAATTTTCTTCGGTTATTTCATCCCTTAAAAAGCACGTTACGGATTCGGCTTTTCAAACCTTTCATCCGGCGCTTCTTTTAACGCTGTGGTGGGTTGA
>CAUUAT010000018.1:0-26861 GCA_963543195.1 uncultured Treponema sp. | reverse complement strand
TTAAAACAGGTAAGCCGAATAATGAATTTACAAGGGAGATAGAAACTATGATACAGACAATAAAACAAAACGAACAGGCAAGGCAGGAATACAGGTTAATGTCTACTTTTGAAATGGATATTACGGACAAAGCGGAGTATAGAGTTAAAAGAGAGACAGCCAAAAATATGAAAATGGAAAAACTGGATATATCTTTAATTAAGAAGATAACAGGCCTCCCCGAATCTGAAATAGAAAAGCTATAATTTTAATTTGTGCAGGTTTCAATGTTTTGAGAAAAGTTTTTTAGGCTTTTTCACTTTGTAATGTTATGTATTTTTCATTACTGCTTTATATTTAAAGCCATGCATATTTGTCGAAAGTAGTCCTATGCATGTATTGCATGAAAAAACGGCAATTTGTTCTGAAGAGGCAAGTTGCATATATTCTTTCGGGAAAGGAACAAACCAATCCGGTTTAATTTTTTTTCCGCAATAAAAATCTTTTAAATATTGTTCCAAAATAAATATTTTTTTTATTTCCAATTGCTCTGCGACATTCGGAGTGAATTGTATGGACTTGATTTTAATTTCATCTAAAAGGGATTGGGGAAAGCCGCTGCCGCTGTATTTATATGCATCCGGCTCTTTTTTCAACTCCCATGTTTTAGGCAGTGCCGAAAAATCGGGCAATGACGCAAAACCGACAGCGGATTCCAAAGAAAAAGTTCCTACACGCGTTCGGCGCAGCGCCCGTACATAACCGCACGTCCCGATAGATGCGGCGATATCCCGCACAAGTGATCGGATATAGGTGCCTTTGGAGCATAGTACTTTTAAGTGTGCATACTTTATGTTTCCGTTCGATTCGGTTATTACAGTTACCGTGCTGATATTAAAAATAGTGATGGGACGCGGTTTTAATATAACCGTTTCGCCTAAGCGCATTCTATCGGAAGCTCTTTTACCGTTTATTTTAATTGCAGAAAATTCCGGCGGTGTTTGTTCGATGACGCCGGTAAAACGAGGAAAAGCATTTTGCAGTGCCGCAATGGAAGGTAATGCTCCTGTTTTGATAACGGGACTTTCAGTGTCGAGACTTGCGGTTTGTTTTCCGAATTCCGCCCAAACCTCATAACTTTTTTTACCTGCCGAAATTATATCGGCAAAACGCGTCATCTTATCCGAAAGCAAAACCAAAAGACCGTCTGCAAAAGAGTCAAGCGTGCCCGTATGCCCTACTTTTTTTATTCCCAAAGCCTTTTTTACGGCAGTCATAGAAGCGAAACTCGTTATTCTCATATGTTTTGCATAAGGGATTATCTGTCCGCTGCGCTCTGTATGCATTTTTATTCTTCCTGGTCGGCAGCCGAAATCGTAAGATTTTCCAGTTTATTTACCATATCGATTCCTTCTTTTATGCTTTTATCGAAAATAAAGTTAAGTTCGGGGCACTGGCGTATATGCAGTTTTTTTGCCAAAGACGAACGGATAAAACCGCCCGCATTTTCCAGAGCGCGAACGCCTTGTTTTGTTTTATGCTCGTCTATGAAACTTGAAACGTATACTTTTGCATACGAAAGATCTCGCGAAACGATTACGCGGTTTATCGAAAGCATAGAACAAACGCGAGGGTCTTTTATTTTGTTTGAAACAATCAAAGAAGCAATTTCTTCTCTAATTTGTTCGCCGAGCCGTTCCGGTCTAAACCCGCTCATTTTGATTTTCCTCTTGTCCGGCTTCGGGTGCTTTGTAATTTTCGCTATCGCTTAATTTTCTGGCAATCTCGATGATCTCAATAAATTCCATTTGATCTCCGATTTGAATATCGTTAAAGTTTTCGATGCAAATGCCGCACTCAAATCCCGCCGCGACTTCTTTTGCATCGTCTTTAAACCGTTTAAGCGAAGAAATTTTGCCGGTATGGACGACGATTCCTTCGCGTATAATATGTGCCGTACAATTTCGCTTTACCGCACCGTCAGTTATATAGCAGCCCGCAATTTTTCCGATTTTCGGAACTTTGAACGTATTTCGTACTTCGGCAGTTCCTATGACTTGCTCTTTTAGATCGGGAGAAAGCATTCCTTCCATCGCGTCTTTGATTTCGTTCACGGCAGTGTAAATGACGTTGTATTTTCTGATGTCAACTTTTTCTTGGTCAGCCAACAGCTTCGCCTGCGGCGTGGGGCGTACATTAAAGCCGATGATAATTGCATTGGAGTCGGCTGCCGCCAGCATAACGTCGGAATCGTTGATGGCGCCTGCCGATGCGTGAATAACATTCAGCCTGATTTCGGGTGTAGAAAGTTTTTCAAGCGATTGTTTTAAAGCTTCGACCGAACCTTGCACATCGCCTTTTATAATAACTTTAAGCTCCAAAATTTCTCCGTCGCTGATTGTTTCATACAGATTATCCAAAGTAACTTTTTTGACATTGCGCGAGTCTTCAAAGCGTTTAAGTTCTTGCCGTTTATCCGAAATTTGGCGTGCAATACGCTCCGAATCGGTAACTTGGAAAGGATCACCCGCGTTCGGCATTCCCTCAAGCCCTAAAATTTCTACCGGCATACTCGGCGTCGCTTCCTCGATTTTTTCGCCGCGGTCGTTAAAAATTGCCCTTACTCTTCCCGAATAAATACCTGCAACATACGGGTCTCCCGTATGCAGCGTTCCGCGCTGCACTATAATCGTGGCTACGACACCGCGTCCGTGATCAATTCTGGACTCGATAACTTTTCCTTCTGCGTTGCAATCGTAATTGGCTTTAAGTTCAAGAACTTCCGCCTGCAGTAAAATCGTTTCAAGCAGTGTGTCGATGCCTTGTTTTTTTAGTGCGGAAATTTCGACAAACATCGTATCACCGCCCCATTCTTCCGGCATCAGCCCCAGTTCCGAAAGGCGCGTTTTAACTTTGTCGACATTCGCTTCCGGTTTGTCTACTTTATTGACGGCTACTATAATCGGAACTTGTGCGGCTCTGGCATGGTTTATCGCTTCGATTGTTTGAGGCATAACGCCGTCGTCGGCGGCTACGACCAAAACGACAATGTCCGTAATTTCCGCTCCGCGCGCCCTCATCATTGTAAAAGCTTCATGTCCCGGAGTATCGAGGAAGGTTATCCTGCCGCTTTTTGTGTTCACCGTGTAAGCACCGATATGTTGGGTAATTCCGCCGAATTCTCCCGCCGCTACGTTTGAGCTTCGGATTGCATCCAGTGTTTTGGTTTTTCCGTGATCGACGTGCCCCATAATAGTTACCACCGGCGGACGCGGCTTAAGCTCGGTCAGTTCGTCGGTTTTTGTTTCAATAACGGTTTCGTCATAGAGGCTTACGATTTTTACATCGCAATCGTATTCGGATGCTAAAATTGTTGCCGTATCGGAATCGATGGATTGATTAAGCGTAATCATCATTCCCATTTCCATAAGCTTTCCGATAAGCTCGGAAGCCTTTAGATTCATTTTTTTCGCCAATTCCGAAACGGAAATGCTTTCCATAATTTCAATGTGTTTCGGGACGTTGTGAACTTTTTCTTTTTGTTTTTTCTTTTGGTTTAAAAGTTTTTCTTCAAAAAAATCGTCTTCTTTGTTTTTTTTGTTATATATTTCTTTTTTTGATTTATATGCTTTTTTATTTGCTTGACCTTTATTTTTTTCTACCGGAACGGGAGCCGGTGCGGCATGTTGACCGCCGAAACCGGCAGACCGGTTTTGATTCTTTCCGTTTCTGTTTTGCTGCCCGTGTCCGCTGTGTATTCCCTGCTTTTTGCTGTCGGAATAAGCACGTGCTTGCGTTCCGGAAAAACCGCTTTCGCGTCTTTTTGCCTGCCCGTTATAGTGCGGGGTTTTCCCGCCGTTTCTATCGCTGCGGTCCCGCACATTTTTGCGTGAGCTGTCGGCAAGATTTCCGGCTTTTATATTGGGACGTTTCGACAAAAAATCTACCGGTGCGCCCGTATCTGTAGGCTGTTCGGTTTTTTTTGTGTCAAAAGGCTGCACCTTTTTATTGCTTTGCTTTTCGATTTCGTAAGATTTTTTCCGCTCGGTTGCCGCTGTCTTTTTTTCCGTATCGGTATTTTGAACGGAGAGTTTTTCGGGCAGCTTAATTTCAGAATCACTTTCTTTTCCGCCGTTTTTTACCTGTACTTTTTTTTGCCGTATCGGCTGCAGGTCGGCTTTTTTTACGGAAACAACCTTTTTCGGCGTATCTTTAGATATTGAACCTGAAGGCTTTTTTTCCGAGTTTTGCTCAATTTTTCCGGTTTTTTCCGCAGCAGGTTTTTGTTTTTTAATCAAAACTTTTTTTTTGAATTCGGTTTTTTGCTCCGGAGCGGTTTTGTTTTTTTTGTTGAGAATTACTTCCGGTTTGTTTGTTTTTTCAATATCTTCTGCCATTATTCTTTTTCCCCTCTTTTATTCTTCGTCCTCATATTCAAACGCTAGCTCAACGCCGCAATTAGGGCATTCCGTCATATTTACCGTAATCGGATGCCCGCATTCGGGACATTCGAATTCTTCTTCTTGCCGTTCTTTAGTATCCGCTTCATTTTTTTCACCGGGATGATATGCTTCAGACATTTCTGATTCATCGGGTGCTTGTTCTTCATCGACTACTTCAACCGCATTTGCGATAATATCAAGCAGCGTCTCCGCCATTGTTTCGGTCATTCCCGGCAGATGTCTAATCTCGTCATCTTCTTTATCGATTAAGTCCTGCACGTCTTCTATACCGTTGTCGCGCAGTACGGCAATTATTTCGTCGGTAATGCCGGGCAGTTCCGAAACGGCATAAATTTCTTCATATTCTTCTTCATCTTCGGTGTTTTCGGCATTTTCAGCGAATAAACCTTCCGCCGCTTTAATTGCATCGGTATAAATATCCATTTCTTTAAATTGGGCTTCGGTCTTTACGTCGATGTTCCAGTCGACAAGCCTGTTCGCAAGCCTTACATTTAACCCTTGTTTCCCGATTGCAAGCGACAATTGAGATTCGGAAACAATAGCCAGTGCAAGCCTTTTTTGCGCATCAAGGATTATAACTTTTAAAACATCCGCAGGCGATAAAGCATTTTTTATATACGATTTCGGGTCATCTGAAAAAGGAATAACATCTATTTTTTCATCGTCGATTTCCGCAATGACGGCTTGGATTCTCGCACCTTTTGCACCGACACAAGCTCCCACCGGATCCACATCGTCACGCGTCGTATAAACCGCCACTTTTGTTCTGAATCCGGCTTCGCGGACAATGTTATGAATTTTTACAACACCGCTTTCAATTTCGGGAACTTCAAGTTCCAATATACGTCTTACAAATTGGCTGTCGGTTCTGGAAAGAATCAGTTGAACGATGTTTGACTGTTTGTGTTTTTTTACTTCTTTTACAAGCGCCTTAATCCGGCTTTCTTCGCCTGCCGCCGTGTTGCTTCCGAAATGATCGCGCGGTGATTGAAACCTTTGCGGCAGTACCCCTTCGACTTTGCCCAAATCTACATATATATTTCCGTTGCGTTCACGGTGGTAATAGCCGATTATAATTTCGCCGACTTTTGTGCTGTACTCGGCATACAGAGAATCTTTTTGCACTTCACGCAAACACTGCATTGCGCGCTGCATTCCTACGCGAGCGGCATTAATTCCGAATTCTTTCGGATCTATTTCGACAAGCAGTTCGTCCCCTATTTCGCATTCACCGGCGAGTTTTTTCGCATCTTCCAAACTTATTTCAAAAAGCGGAGTTTCAACAGTTTCCGAAATTGTTTTTTTCGAATAGATTTTTCCGGTCTCTTCGTTAAATACTGCATTGGCATCGGTTCCGAATTGCTTTTTATATGCGGCTTTCAGCGCTTGTTCTACAATATGCAAAACCAATTCGTCTTCTATTCCTTTTTCTTGCGCAAATAATCGAATTGCCTCCGTTATTCCTACTGACATTTGTTATTCTCCTTAATTTTTTAAAGATTGCATCTTGCTTTTTTTATATTTTCAAACGGAATTACAATATCCGCTCCGCCGACAATCAGCGTGACGGATGTTTCGTTTACTTCTTTTAGAATACCGCGACGCCATTCGCTTATGTCCGCATCCCAAATTTCGGCTTGTTCGCCGGTAAAGGCAGACAATTCCGACGAGCGTTTTACGGTTCTGTTTATGCCGGGCGAACTTACTTCCATCGCAATATTTTGCGACGCCAGCAATACTTCAAGGCGCGGTTGTAAAATGCGGTGCACCGAAGCGCATTCTTGTATGCCGATACCGTTTTTACCTGTAATAATTACTTTTATTTGCCACGCGTCCTGCTTACGGAAAACGTTTAAATCGACGAGTTTAAAACCTAAATTCTCGACAAGCGGTTCGCAATCCGAAAAATACGGAATATCTTTTTTTAAAATAAATTCCACCTTCTTTCCTCCGCTGAAAGAAATGCCGATGAGCACAAACCGGCATTTCTTTGAAAACCATTCGTATACAAAAAAGGAGCCGTGTGAACGACTCCGTACTAAAAGGATATTTTGTATGTTCTGAAACGAATAGTATCATAAATTCAAAATATATTCAATAGGGGAGATAAAAATCACGAGGGGACCGTTTTTGTGTCTAAACGGGCGAAAGGGGCATCTAAAACCTTTAGCAGGGCATTTTTAAAATGCTAATCGAATTTTTTTCGGTCTGTGATTGCCGCCGGTGATACCATCAGCGCCGAGTGAGAAAATATTTTAACGGGCATCGCTATTTGCGAAGAACGCGAAGCAACTCCGATAAGATTTTTTGCGGATACCCATTTATAAGGCGGAAGCCTTGTTATTTTCCGCATTCAATGCGGATGCGTTTTATCGAAACGGCTTTTTTTGTTTCGATGTCGACTTCGATCACCGCTCCGCAAAAGATAAGGTCATCGCTTTCATCCATCTCGGACTTTTGCGGAACTTGTGTTTTCGCTCTAAAAATTGCGGCTTCGCAGTTTCCGCCGATTACGGAATTCTTTGCGCCTATCATTCCTACATCCGTTATATAGGCGGTTCCTTTCGGTAGCAGCCGTTCGTCGGCAGTTTGCGTATGCGTATGCGTTCCGCCCAAAGCGGTAATTTTTCCGTCTACGTAAAATCCCAATGCTTCTTTTTCCGCAGTCGATTCCGCGTGAAAATCTATAATAGAAATTGAATCGATAAAATCGCATGGCGGCGCGGTTTTTAAAATTGCATCGTGCCCGTAAAGAATTGCATCGATAGTTTTAAAGGGGCAGTCTATCGGTCTCATATTTTCGCGACCTTGAAGATTTATTACGATATAATTTATTCCGTTTTTCTTAATTTGAACAATACCGGAACCCGGCGCAATAGGAAAATTATGCGGACGCAGAATCCTTTTATCTTCTCCGAATGTTTTTCTAATGTCGAATTTTTCCAGCGTGTGGTTGCCGCCGGTGATAACATCAGTGCCGAGCGAAAAAAATATTTCGGCTTCATTTTCCCGTATGCCCACGCCGTTAGCGGTATTTTCGCCGTTTACAATGCAGAAGTCGATATGTTCGTTTTTTATCAGCTTAGGTAATTGCTCTTGCAAAGTTTTTAATCCCGCTTTTCCGCAAACATCGCCGCCCATAAAAATTTTTACCGTTTGTATCATTATAATATATTTTAAAATAAGACGGGAAAAAAATCAATGATTTGAAATCGTTTTTTTTGAAAGTGAACGACCTTGCATGATGAACCTCGCGCTCATAACGAGCTCTACTCACCGAATATATCCAATAGCAATTTCGCATAACTTATGGTATATTTTAAATGTAAGGGAAAATTATGAAACTGGAAAATTCGAATAAGATTGAAAACAAAGAAAACGCTGAAAATACCGCCGGCTTTTTAAACGAAAAAAAATATATAAACACTCCTTTAATTGCAATTATAGGAAGACCGAATGTCGGGAAATCAACCTTGTTTAACCGGTTTTTACATAAGCGTCGTTCTATTACGGATCCGACGCCGGGTGTAACCCGCGATCCCGTAGAAGCACAAGCGATTGTGAACGGAAAACCTGTCCGCCTTGCGGATACGGGCGGTTTTAAACTGACTCGAAGCGGAAATAAATTTGAAGATATGATGGATGAACTCGTGAAAGAGAAAACCGTTGAAACCTTAAAAAATGCCGATAAAATTTTGCTTGTTCTTGATGCAGGACTTACAACCGCTGAAGATGAAGATTTTATTGAATTTTTGCGGCCGTATTTTAATAAATTGGTTGCCGCAGTAAATAAAACCGAAGGCGGTCGGCTCATTGCGGAAGCTTATAATTATTACTCGTACGGATTTAAAAATTTAACGTTTATAAGCGCGGAACACGGCGACAATATTTCGTTGCTTGCGGAGCAGCTTACGGAGGGACTTGATTTTTCAAACGTAAGAGAAACCGAAGATAAGGATATTGTCAGAATTACGCTTGTCGGTAAACCGAACACGGGAAAATCAACGCTTGCAAATTACCTTACCGCGTCATCTCGTTCCATTGTTTCAGATATGCCGGGAACTACGCGCGATATTGTCGAAGGAGAATTCTTTTATAAAGATACGCATTTTGTGATTCAAGATACTGCGGGTATAAGAAAAAAAGCGAAAGTCAGTGAAGACATAGAATATTATTCGGTCGTACGGTCTATTAAAAGTATGGATAATGCCGATATTGTTTTCCATTTAATCGATGTGCAAGAGGGACTGACCGAACAGGATAAAAAAATAATAGAGCAAGCAAGCAACCGCGGTTTAGGCGTAATTTTCGTTTTAAATAAATGGGACTTAACGGAACAAACGAAGCAATCTTTTAAAACGGAGGAAGAAAATATTAAATTTATGTTCGGTAAAATGGAATATGCGCCGGTTGTCGCGATTTCCGCAAATACGGGGAGCGGCGTAAAAGACCTGTTGCAAACAGCACTTAAAATGTTTAATCAATTGAATAAAAAGGTTGAAACCTCCGCTCTTAATCTTGCGCTGCACGATTGGCTTAAAGCCTTTCCTCCGCCGCAAGGCAAACGGAATGCTTTCACGTTTAAATATATGCTGCAAACAAAAACACGGCCGGTAGAATTCCTTCTTTTTGCAAACCGCCCCGATGCGGTAACCGAATCGTATGTACGCTATATTCAAAATAGAATCCGTAAAGACTTAGGGTTTGAGATGATTCCCGTTTTGCTGAAAATAAAAGGAAGCCGAAAGCGTTGGGAAAAAAGATCATAAAACGCAGTCGGTGTTTAGCGATTTTTTATTGAATTGGGCATTTGTAAAAAACTTTGCCGAATTTTTACACGCTATCTATCAGCGAAACCCTGATGCTCTAAAATATATATGCAAAGACCACCGCATTATTAACCGTATGAAGCGCAATGATGGAAATGAGCGCGGCATTTTTATTGATTTTCATTTTTAAAGTTACATACAGTACACGGAAAAGGCTTCCTGCAAAAAAGGCATATACGGCGCTTGCGATTCCTAAATAAATGTGCGCTGCGGCAAAAAAAAATAACGGGACGAGTTCTGTAATAAAAAAATAAGCGGGGCGGTACCGTTTTATTTTCACAAAAACGGTTTTTAACCTAAACGGTAAATAGAGTCTGTATAAAATTTCTTCAAAACTTGCAAGAAAACAGATTTTTAAAATAAAAAAAAATTGTTGAAGTGCCGTTTCCGGTACTGTGTATAAAACGGATTTGCTGCGGGCACACATCGGCGGAAGCACAAAAACGGTAAAAATAACGGAGAATTCCAGTAAGTCTATTGCTTTCTTCTTATCACAATTCATAATTTATGGTAGTATACCATAAGCGGAAAATTATGTATATTCATAAAATTGCTGTGTGATTGTTTTCCGTTAAAGCGGTTTTAACCGAATTGGAAATGAAAAAATATGAAAAAACACGTATTTAATTTTAAAAAATATTTTTTTGTAAAAAATGTAAAGAGCGTCGCAACCGTTTTCTTTTGTCTCATTTTTTTTAATGTGCATTCGGAGGATGCGAATAATTTAAATAAACTGCGCTCGGATTTTGCCGCTGCGGATATTAAGGAAAAAGCGCTTATCTTAAAAAATATCGAAGCGGAAAATGCGGCATTGATTCCGCTTTATAAAGACGCCGTCAATTATGTGCAAAGTTCTTATGAGGTGTTGGGTAACGATGAACGCCTTTTAAGCATTGGAATAATCGGGGTTACAAAACTCGGTGAGTTCGGTGAAAAATCTTTGGCGCAAGATATCCGTTATTTGTTTTCAATGATAGAAAATGAAGAATTTAAGATAGCTTGTTTAAAAAGTTTAAACATTTTGCTCGAAAAAGATTCCGCATTTACCGGCTATTTAAATTCGTTGTATGAAACCGCCTTTTCAAATTTGCTTGCCGGTAAAAAATCGAATATAAAGCTTCTTATTGCGTATGCCGATGCCTTGGGTAATTTTGCCGATTCCTCCTCATTCGATATTTTGTTTAAAACATTTTTATATCCCGTCAATGAAAATTTAAAGCAAGCGGTTAAAAATGCATTAAATAATATTTCTTTTGATTATTTTTACGAAATCATAGGTAAAATGTCGGAAAATAACATACAATATGTACGGATGTTGTATTTGTTGGCAAAAGAAAATAAAAAACTTTCAAACGGACGGCTCGGTGAAATTACCGAAGCTGTTTTAAACTATGGTATTAAAAATTTGGATACCGATTCTGAAACGGCGGAAAATTTGATTGTAGAAACGCTTGATGTTCTCGCCGATTTAAAATGGAGCAGAGCATCGGCTGATGTAAATAAATTTTTTTATTTTGAACAAACGGTTTGGATGCGAGGCGATATTTCATCCGATGCGTTAATCCGTATTATTGAATGTATGGGAAATTTAGGTACTGCAGAATCTTCTCACAACTTGTCGATATTTTTAGGTTTATTGAATGCCGAAACCGAAAAGACGAAGCATTATGATGAAAAATTGGTATTTAGCGTAATTAAGGCGTTGGGAAAGCTCGGAGATAAAACCGCCTTCGACTATTTGCTGTATATCGAATATCTGGATTATTCCGAAACGGTAAAGCAGGCTGCCAGAGACGCCATAGAGGAGTTAAAGTGGTAAATGAAAAACTGAATGAAGGACGTAGCTGTTCGGGACAATCCGGATTATTTCAGATATTTTTATCCGAAATGCACCTTATTTTTTCGTCACCCGCCGTTTTTTTAAGTTTTTTTGCCGCCTTATTTTTTTATTTATTTTGCGTAGTACAGGGACGCCTTTTATTGTACATATGGCTTTTTACTTCCGCTTTTTCCGGTATCGGTCTTATCGCTTTGTGTTTTTTAAAGTGCTTTTCCCTTAAAAATAAAAAAAAGTATAAAAATACGGTTTTTGTATTTGCCGGAATTTTAATAGGCTCAGGAGCTTTTTTACGACTTCTCTTTTTTTATACGCCTGCAAAAACTCTTGCAGAAACGGAAAAAATAGAAACCGTCAAACTTGTTCTTACCGGCGACCCGTACCCTGTAGGGAAAAAATACTATGCGGCAACCGCAAAATTGTTTTCGTGTGCTTATAAAACGAAACAAGAATTTTCCGTAAAGGGAAGGATTAACGTTTTTTTCCCTGCTGAAATGGTACGGCAAAATAATGTGTTCGGCATTTCGTTGTATAAATTGAAGGCTGGGAATCCTTGTAAATCTTTTTCCAAAGGGGCGGTTCTTTCAGTTAAAGGAAAATTTTTACCGAAAAAGGATAAGAAACATCCTGCTGTTTTTTTTACGGCAAGAGAAATTCCTTTATTTTTGGGTTGGTCGTCTTTTTTCGCACGGCTGCGCGCGGAATTCCGGTTTACCGTAATGCGGCTTTTAGCGGGGTGGGGGAGCGCCGGCGGTTTATTGCTCGCTCTTCTTTCCGCAAATAAAGATTTTTTAGAGACAGCCTGTTCCGTTTCCTTTAGGAATGCAGGGCTTGCCCATATTTTAGCATTATCCGGTATGCATATTTCCCTTATAAGCTTGGCTGCAATTCATACCGGAAGCTTGCTCGGTAGGCGCAGTAGTGCAATAAAGTTCGCGCTTATTTTAATACTTTTTTTCGTATGGTTTGCAGGTTCCATTCCGTCATTAAACCGCGCGCTCGGAATGATGATTATTTTAATTATCGGAAAATCTTTAGGTGTTAAGCCCTGCATGGTTTCTGTTTTGAGCGGGGTATTCATTTTTCATATCGTATTAAAACCTGCGGAGGCTCTCAGCTTGGGATTTATGCTTTCTTACGGTGCCTTGACGGGAATTTTGATTTTCGGAAAAGCCGTCGGCGGAATTTTTAGAGGAAAAATACCGAAATATGCTTTAAACGGCATCTCAGCTTCAATCGGAGCCCAGCTGTTTACGGCTCCGGCAGTCATTTCTAAAATCGGGATACTTGCACCTATAGGAATAATCGCTTCCGTGCTTATAACACCTCTGGTTTCGGTATTTCTGATTTTAGGAATGATAGGCGTTTTTACCGCTTTGATTTTTCCGTTGACGGGGGGTATTTTTGCCGGTGTCCTTAATTTTTTATACGGTATTATTCTGTCCTTTGTACGATTTTTTTCCGCATTTCCTCTTGTCAGAGCGGAATCGTTTGTTCAAAAATTATTTTTTTCAATAGTGCCTTTTTGCATCGGTTTAGCGGCGGTTACTGCTGCGATTTTTTTTAAAAATAAACGGGAGTCGATTTTTCCTCAATGAACATCTTAACGGAATATGCGTTTGCTGAGATGACCGTAAAAAAATCCAGATTTTTAGCTGAAATATTTCCTGTAAAAACGCAAACGGAAGCACGCGAAATCTTAAAAAAGCAAAAACGACACTATAAAAATGCCTCACATGTTGTGCATGCTTTTGTATTGGGTGAAACGGGCGGCATGCTTGGCTGTTCCGATGACGGCGAGCCTTCGGGTACGGCAGGAAGACCGGCGCTTGAAGTATTGAAAGGTGGGAATATTACAAATATTGTGCTTACGGTTACGCGTATATTCGGCGGAATTCTTTTGGGAACCGGCGGACTTGTAAAAGCATACTCGGATGCTGCAAAGGCTGTTTTGGAAAAAGCGGAAACCGAACCGTTTATTACAAAAAACGGCTTCAACTTGTTTTGTTCCTATTCCGAATATGAATTGTTTAAGCGGAATTTCGGTCTTTTTTTCGCCGAAATTGAAACCGTAGATTTCGGTGAAAATATAAAAATAACGGGAAATGTCCCGTCGGACAAAAAAGACGCCTTTACCGCATTCATCGAAAATGCGGTAAAGGGTTCCGGTGTGTTATACTGGCACGTTTGAATGAAGCACCGGTATATACTGCGGTTTAAGCTATTTTTTAATCTTCCCATGAAACGCCGATATGCACGGTTACATCCTGTTCCGGCAGATTAAAATCTTCAGGCGGATTGTATATCGATGCAACGGATAGTGCGTTTCTTTCTCGCTGGGCAAGCGTGACGGGAGCAACTTTATCTGCATATATGATTTTCGCATCGTGCGGAGAAAGAATCGTTCCGTTATCGTTTATGCTTACCGTATTGCCGGGTGTTATAAACAGCGTTTCACCTGCGGCATTTACATAAAGCCACTGCCCCGAAAAACCTTCCAACGTTCCGTCCGAATCGATTATGCCCGAAGTTCCCCGTACGGAAGCGGTTGCAACGGGCGTCGTTACTTTGAATTCGACCTTTTCGGTAGAAGCGGGCTTGACGTCCGCTTTTACAGCTCCCGTATTTAAGTAGACTTTTGACGACACGGTTTCGTTTTTTGTCGCAATTTCTTCAATAGTGAGCCTTGTTAAGGGCCGGACGACAATGACCGAGCCGTCGATCTTTAAAGTAAGTTCGGATTTAAATGCCGTCGAAATCGTATCACCGGTTTTTACGAAATTCCCTTGCCGGGCAGCGATCCAAACGCCGTTTTGTTTTATCTCCGCTTTTCCCGTTACCGCTACAATTTCGGCATTTACAGCCGCGAGCGGCATAAGACAACAAAGAATAAAACCGGCACTAAAAATTTGCTTTTTCATAGTATCCCCCCTCATTCCCGTTTCATACTTTATTAAAACGAGACGGTTCCTTTTAAATCGATTTTCGAATTTATATTTTTATCATTGTCGACAAATATTCCGGCGTCACAACCGAAAAATATGTCGTCCAACAATGTATACCCCAAAGCCGCCGTCCACTCAAAGCCGGTAAAAAAACTTTTTCCACTTTGTTTTAGCCCTTTACAGAATATGCCGAAATCCGTGTTTATAAAAAGACCGGTTATCGGTTTTATACTGAACGTTAAACCCGTTTTCAGCAAATCGGAGTAATCGATAAACAGCGTTTTTGCAGCGCTTGCTTTCGTAAAAGGTTCAAATGAAGTTTTTTCTCCGCCCGAAAACCACTGAGTTTTTCCGCCGACTTTCGCGCCGTATTTGCTGAAATAATAATTCAGTTCTCCGTTGATAAAAAGTCCTGTTTTTAATTGTTTGTGCGCGGTTATAAGACTTCCCGCTCCCGAAAGAATAAAAAACAGATTTAAAGCCGCCTGTCCGTTTGCCGAAAGGATAAAATAGGTTTTACTTGCTCCGTTTTTTTTCGTTTCGATAAAAGAGTTAAACTCTGCATCGATTGAATGCCCCGTTTTTCCCGCAGGAATATGGAAAGCACTCGATATTTGAAAAAAAGACGGACAGAGCCGATAGATAGGAGTGTTTTTATTCGGATTGAGAAAACGAATCGGCACTGTATGAGCGTTTAAAAGTCCCGTATATCCTAAATTGAGCAAGCATGAAAATTCCGCTTGCCGATATATAAAAGACAGTCCGTCTATTTGTTGATTTAAAATTATATTGGTAATATCCGCAAAACCGTACCGTCCGAATTCCGCCTGCAAGCTGTTTTTCTTTTCCAGCGGTAGAAAAAACGAAAATTTAAGCAATTCAATGTCCAGTATATGATTTAAAGCGGCAGTATTTTTTTTCGAATTTAAATCTTTTTTTAATGAAAAAAAGTACGAGCCTTGTATATTAAAATTAAAATCTCCGTTTTTGTCCATATTTTGCCGCGCCCAGAGGGTAACGCTGTCGGAATGGTTAAGTACTCGGTTTACGGTCTTAGAGGTTTGTGTGTTCTTTTTTAGCGTGAAACCGATGCCGGTTTGAATTAAACCGCCGCCTTCAAAGGCAAAAACCGAAACCGCCGTAAAGAATACTAGAAGCGTACTTATCGTTTTTCTCATTTTGATCGTTCTCCTTTATTCGCTTTGCTTGATTTCTATTTTCGATAAGATTCCGAAGGCTTCTATGGGCGTAACGGCTGTCGAGCCTACCGCATTCCGTTTAACCAAACCTTTCAGTTTAAAATGGCGTAAAGCGTAGTACGGGCTGTTTGATATTCTGCACCATAATCCCCCTTTTTGCTCGGATGACAGCAAAACCAGATTTGAAAATTCTGCGAGACTTATCGTTTCGTCCGCCGAAGCGTTTTTGAACATTTTTAAGCCGGAATACGCGTCAAACGCCGCTCTATAATGTGCCGAATCGCTTAATTTCCCCGTAGCCGTTCCGATTAAATAGCAGGCTTGTCCTTTGGAAAGAAATTGAGAATTTATAATTTCTTCGATTTTTTCGGCCGATTGTGCAAAACACAATTTACTTACCGCTGCAAAAATCAAAATACCGAACATTATTTTTCCGTTCATAAAACGCTCCTTTAATTAAGAGATAAATACGGAATTTTAAAATCCATTGCACTCACTATAGCACATACGTTTTAGAATAACAAGTCGCCGGTAATAAAAAATACCGGTTTATGCGGAAATCGCGTTTTGCCGGCACGGTTTACTTATACGGGAAAGCGTTTGTTCCGGTTTTTTCCCGCATGAGGCGTTAGTAGCGAGTTTTTCATAAGTCCCACAGGACGGTCCTATTAAAACGTTTTTTATATATCGGGGAATCTCTAAAAATATAATCAAGTTTTTAGAAAGAACGCGAAGCTTTTCGAAAACTTCCAAATGAGATTTTTGATTTTTTTTTAATTACTGTTTCCAAGAATTTTATTCCCTCAAGAGCCCCAAGATGTCCGTATTTACAAAAGCGCCGTAAAAGTGTATAGTTTCAGCTAATGGCTACTATCACCTTTTCGGTGCTTAATCTTTTGGATTTGGACTTGCAAAAACACGATTCTCTGGAACTGAACTGCGTATCAGGGCGAGCGGGACTTTCCAACAAAATAATTCTTCCCGACATAAACAGACCGGGTCTTGCGCTTTCGGGCTTCTTTGATTCTTTTGCAAATGAACGGGTGCAACTGTTCGGCAGGGGAGAAAACGCTTATCTGCAAACGTTAATAAAAAAGAATGACCTTTCCACCGTTGAAAATATGTTTTCACGGGAAATACCGTGCTGCATTTTTTCTCACGGGTTAAATCCGCCGGCTGAATTTTTAAAAATAACCGATGCGCATAATTGCCCGGTTTTAAAATCGGAACTTTCTTCAAGCGAATTGGCGCTGCGCCTTTTGCGGGTTTTATCGAATACTTTTGCACCTAAAATTTTACTTCACGGAGTTTTGGTTGAAGTTTTCGGCTTCGGTATTTTAATTATGGGAAATTCGGGTGTCGGAAAAAGCGAAACGGCGCTTGAACTGATAGAGCGCGGACACCGTCTTGTGGCGGACGATGTGGTTGAAATCTCGTGTATAAACGGAAACACCCTCGTCGGACGTGGGGCGAACAAAGTTATCGGACACCATATGGAAGTACGCGGGCTCGGCATTATAAATATACGCCAGCTGTATGGGGTCGGGGCTGTTCGGGATGTAAAGCAAATACAGCTCGTCGCGAAGCTGGAAGAATGGAACGCTGAAAAAGTTTATGATAGACTGGGATCTGAAGGACTTACGATGGATATCCTCGATGTTAAGATTCCCATGGTCGAGATTCCCGTTAAGCCGGGCAGGAATGTCCCCATCATTTTGGAAACCGCTGCGAAAAATGAACGGCTGAAAAGTATGGGCTATTTTTCTGCACTGGAGTTCGGCAGAAATGTTCTGCGCTGGATTGAAACGGATTCCGCGCGTTCTCCGTATTATACGGATGACGACACATATTAAAAGGATATATTTATGATTTCAAAGACGATTAAAGTTCAAAACAGGGCAGGTATACACGCCCGGCCGGCATCTCTGATTGCACAGAAATCAAATGCTTTCGCCTCCGAGATTTTTTTTAGCCGCGATGAAACAAAAATCAATGCGAAATCAGTTATCGGCATAATTACAATGGCGGCAACATACGGTACCGAACTGACTCTCATTTGCGACGGTCCCGACGAAGAGGCTGCAAGCGCAGCAATAGAAAATATTTTTAATAACAAGTTTGAAGAAGAATAAAGCTCTGTACGGATAAAATACGTTTTAAACTTATGGAACCTCGAAAAACTTCAGTTTTTGAGGTTCCCCTTGATTTTACATTTTTTTTAAAGTATACTTTGCTTTGATAAGGAAAAAGTTAATGCTCGAAAATATATCGGTGAAAAATGTAGCTTTAATTGATAATCTGTTCGTGGAATTTGAAAACGGCTTAAATGTTCTAACAGGAGAGACCGGTGCAGGAAAATCAATTTTAATCGGTTCACTGACGCTGCTTTTGGGCGGAAAAACCGCAGCCGATATAATCCGCACGGGTACTGATGAGGCTGCCGTTTCAGGGAATTTTTTTATCGGTGCCGAGCATACCGAAGCCTTGGAATGGTTGAATCGGCATGGAATAGAGCCTGAACATAATAGAATTTTAATCCGCAGAAACATAAGACAAAACGGCAGATCAAATGCATGGATACAAAGCGTACCGGTAACCAGAAGTGAACTCGAAGAATTTACGTCACTTTTAGTCGATATTCACGGGCAGCATGACCATCAATCGTTATTCAAAGTTGCCGAACACCGCCGGTTTTTGGACGGTTTTGCAAATATAAGCGGCGAAGTTAAAACATTTACCGCTCTGTATTCCGAGCTTGCGCAAAAGCGGAGCGAACTTGAAAACCTCAATCTTTCCGAAAAAGAGCTTGAAGAAAAAAAAGAGTTACTGCAATTTTCTATCGAGGAAATCAAAAAAGCGAAATTGAAAGAAAACGAACGGGAAGAATTGGAAGCGGAAGAAAAAAGACTCAATCAGTTTGAAAAACTATTCGGCTTTGTAAATACGGTTTCCGATCTCCTTTTAAATGAACAAGGAATGATTACGCTTGCAAAACGGGCGGCACATAATCTTTCTTCGGCAAAAACCGCCGACTCTTCACTTGAAGAATATGCGAAGCGTATGGACACCGTTTATTATGAGCTGGATGACATCGGCTCATCGCTTGAATCGTATCTTTCAAATTTAGTGTTTAATCCCGAACGTGTTGAAGAAGTTCAGGAAAGACTTTCGCTTATTTATAAGCTGACAAAAAAGTACGGCGGCAGTATCAAGGCCGTTTTACAATATGCCGAGACAGCGGAAGCGCAGCTTGAAGGTCTTTCGAAAAGCGAAGAAGGGAAAGCCGAACTTGAAAACGCAATAGGCGTCTTGGAAGCCGAAATAATAAAATTAGGTCGCATCTTATCGGAAAAAAGGAGGGCGGCAGCTTCGGCTTTGCAAAAAAATGTGGAGGCGGTTTTAGCGCATTTAGGGATGAGCAAAACAAAATTTCAAGTATATGTTCAAACGCATCCGTATGAAGGCGGCAAACGGACGGCTAATCAGTTCGGGTTTGACGATATAGAATTTATGATAAGCCCGAACATCGGAGAACCCCTCCGCCCTCTTGCAAAAATAGCTTCAGGCGGAGAGCTTTCGCGCATAATGCTTGCACTAAAAACCGTGCTTACCGCAGGCGACGAGGCGGACACGCTGATCTTCGATGAAATCGATACGGGCATCGGGGGAGAAGTCGCCGTAAACGTAGCCGTTCACATGAAAAATTTGTCGAAGAAAAAGCAAATTCTTTGCATAACGCACCTTGCAGTAATTGCATCAAATGCCGATAATCATATTAAAATAGAAAAAAATACGGTCGGGCAAATGACGAGAACTTCGGCGCACGCGGTTTCCGGTAAAAACAGACTTGAAGAAATCGCCAGAATGCTTGCCGGGGACGAGCTTAGCGAAGCTTCGCTTAAACATGCCGAAGAACTTATCGAAAAGTATTCTTAAAGTAAAAGGAGCGCAGAGTGGGCAGTGATAAATCCTCAAATAAACAATTGTATACCGAAAGAGTTTTTGAGTACGATCAGGAAATAGCAAGAATTCTCAAGCGGGAACAAAATCTTTTGCAGCTGATACAAAACGATAAATTCGGTGCGGGCTATAAAGGGCTCGTACTTGCCGACGAAATGATATATCTTACAACGCTTTATTTGGCAAAATTTAAATTATCGGTCGCTCTTTTGGGTGGAAAAAACGAAAATATTTTAAACGAAGCGCGGAAAACGCTTTATAAACCGATTATCTATCTTGAAGAAATAGTTTCAAATTTTATTGATGTTCCCTTTTCCGATTATGAAGAAAAATTAGCTGCAATTTCGAATGTTACCGAAAAACAGCGCTATTATTTAATACGCAAACTCGGTCTTGCAATCAGGATGGTGATTGAAGCATACGGCGATAATACAAAATGGAAATGGTCGTTTGCCGAAATTGAAGGACGCTTTGCAATTGTCGCAAAAAATATAATGGATTTAAAAGAAATAAGCAAAACGGGTCTTGATCCTCATTCTCCGGATTACGATACGGTTATTTTTCATTTGCGGCTGGTAAAAAAACTGTTAACAAAAACCGCCGACAAATACAGAGAAAAATATGAAGTGGCAACAAATACCGTCGGCGATTTTAAAACCGCCATTTTAGTTTTAGGCGCATTGAAGCGCATTCATTTAATTTTAAACGAACACAAAGAAGTTGAAGAAGTAAAACGCAAATTGGAAATTTGGAATGCCAAAATGGAAAAAGATCAAAAGATACGGGATAAGAAAAAATGATTTTTACCGACAAAACCGTATTAAAATTATTTGAAGCGTTCTCAATTCAGCGCTGGAACGATTTAATCCGTCCGTTTGATATTGTCGAAATGGACAAAACTGCCGAAAAAGCATTTTTAGCTTTTATTATCGGTAAATATGAAGAAAAAAACGGAAATAAAGTAGAATGGGATACTATAATTGACGGCTTGGTTTTTGAACTGTTGCGCAAAATTGCATTGTGCGACATAAAAGCTCCCGTTCAAAGACGGATTAGGGAAAATTATCCTGAAGAATATGAAAAATTAAACAAATGGATTTTTGGCAAGTACAGCGAAATAATCGAAGACAGTGAATTTAAAAACGGATTTGAACAATTTCTTTTTGAAAAAAAAGATAAAACGAGCCGCACCGGACGCATTTTAAAAGCCGCTCATAAATATTCGACTATTCGCGAATTCGAAATGCTGAAAACCGTAAACGAGCGGTTCAGGCTAACCGGAATAGATGCGGGTTTAAAAAAAGAAATAGGTGAATTTATGGATTTAGCCGCTGTTCAACTTTTATTCACACAGCAAAAGCCGCATACATTTCTTACCGAAATAGAAAAACTTCGGTTTCAAGTGCGCTGGAATCAAACACCGCGCGTTCCGGCGACTTCGGTTTTAGGGCATTCTTTTTTTGTTGCAGCGCTCACTTTTTTAATGTGCTGCGACTTAAATATCCGCGGCGGCAGAAAATACAATAATTTTTTTTCCGCGCTCTTTCACGATTTGCCTGAAGCCGTAACCCGCGATATAATTTCACCGGTAAAACAGGCAACGGATCATCTTCCTGAAGTCGTAAAAGAAATTGAAGATATCATTGTAAGCGAAGAGCTTTTGCCGCTCATTGACGATTCTTTTAAAAATGAAATACTTTTTTACATTCAAAACGAATTTGAAAACCGTGTTATCGTTGACGGAAAGCCGAAAATCGTTTCGTTTGAACAGCTGAACGGTATATATGTGCAAGAAAAATTTAAACCGACCGACGGAAAACTGGTGCGCGTCGCCGATCAAATTGCGGCATTCGTCGAAGCCGACAGCTCCATTCGGCACGGAATAACTTCAGAACATTTAAAAGAAGGCCGAAAAAATATAATGAGCGCGTATCCGGTCGGGACGCGTATAAACAATTTTGCAACGGACGCATTTTTTAACGCATACCGGTAAATGTATGTCCGTAAAAATAAACCAAAACAAGAGAGGCTGGCAATGAATAAAGTGGAAATGACAAAAGACATTTTTTTTCGCGAATTAAAACAAACCGCAATTTTTTCGTGTATTGAAGATTCCGAATTGCAAAATATTACGGATTTTTCTGAAATGCTTTCTTATGAACAGGACGAAACCATCATCCGCGAAGGCACGGCAAATAAAGGATTTTATGTTTTATTAAGCGGCAAACTCGAAATCGTTAAAACGGGCAAATGGGAAAACGTAAGAATCGGGATATTAAAAAATAACGTGAGCTTCGGAGAAACGTCTTTATTTAAAGATGAAACCGCAACCGCTACGGTAAATGCAATTGAGCCTTCGACCGTTTTATTTATTTCAAAAGAGCAGTTTACCGCTTATATAAATGCACACCCGAAAGCCGGCAATGTAATTTTAACATATATCGTTTTCAGTTTACTGCAAAAACTGAAAAGCACAAATGAAGAATTGGTGCAAGAAAAGAATGTGGAATTTTCTTCCGAAGATTTGGCTTCAATGATGAGTATGTTTCACCCTAACTTAAACGATATTTTGGGCGAACCTGATGCGGAAAGTAAGAATTGGAGCTATGACTAAAAAACGGACCGTATTGTTTTTCAGTTTTTTTATTCTCTTACGGTTATACGCTGAAGATGTTGTTCACATAATCGAAAAAGGAGAAACGCTGTACGCTTTAAGTAAAAAATATAACGTTCCCGTTTCCGCAATTTTAGAAAAGAACAATATTTCTGACGCTTCGAAAATTAAGACGGGACAAAAACTGATTATTCCGCAGCCGAACGATGAAAAAACGGGTACGTATACGGTACAAAAAGGCGATTCGCTTTTTGGTTTGGCAAAGAAATTCGGAATCAATTTTTCGGAGCTTCTGCGCTTAAACAATCTGACACAGGAAAGTGTAATTAAAATAGGCAATACGCTAAAGATTCCTCAATCAGCCTTAAGTCAAGCGCAAAGAGAAAAAACGAGCGCCCCCGCTGATTCCGCAGCGAATTCTTCTAAAGAAAAACCCTTAAAACAAGCCGATGCCACACTATTGTGGCCCGTGCCGGCATCAAAAGTTTCGTATCTTTCCGGAAAGATTGCGGGCGTCGTAATAGATTCAAAAAAAGGGCAAAGCGTAAAAGCCGTCGCTTCGGGAAAAGTCGTTTCTACGGGGCAGCACCGCGGTTTCGGGCACGTCGTCTTTGTTCAGTCTAAAACAAAACATATTTACGTATACGGCGGAATGGAAAAAATTTCCGTTAAAAAGGGGGATGCCGTAAAAACGGGACAAAAATTGGGAGAGGTCGGTATAGAACTATTTACCAATAAAGCGAAAGTGTATTTTATGGTCTACGAGAAAAACAAACCGATTGATCCTGAAAAAGCTCCGAGGGGATTATAGGACATCTTATAAAAACCGGAAGGTATTAAAGACTCTTATAAAGCTTTTGTGTTTCTCTAAAGTCAAAAATTAAAATACCGATAATGCTACCGTAGAGGAGTATTCCTATGGATAAAAAGAAAACCGTATCGAAAACTGCGGGTATTTTAACGGAACAAACGGAATTGATTGAGAAAATTTATTCCCTTCAAAAAAATATGTATACAAGCGTTTTGGAGCGTGATTGGCTTGAATGCGAAAAAGACATACGTGCTTTGGACGAACTTTCCAAAAAATTTATCAATTTGGATAAGGTTCTTTATACTGTCATAAAAAGCGGTACACAAAGTAATGACATACAAAGCGGGGCGGATGCGGATTTTTTCAGTTTTACGAATAACTTTGAAAAAGCCGAAAAGGAGAAATTGGAAACCCTTTACAAAACACTAAAAGGAAAAATCGCTTCTTCCAAAATCGAAAACGAGGTTTTTTCAAGCTATATAACGCATGCTCAAATTTTGGTAAACGGAATTCTGGAGCTTATTTCGGAAGAAAGAAACGGGCGGTGCTATACCCGTGCAGGCAAACGCGTTAACGCGGATATGAAAAGCCTTGTGCTGAACGAAACACTGTAAGGAGGTACGGGCTATGTCTACATTTGCTTCAATTGAATTGGGGAAAAAAAGTTTATTTGTGCACAAACAAGCGACACAAACGGCAGGACACAATATTTCCAATTCTTCTACGGAAGGATATACCCGCCAGCGAGTTAACCTTGATGCGTTTGAACCTTTGTACAGACCGGATTTATCTCGGGCGGAGACGCCGGGTCAAATAGGGCAGGGCGTTACGATAGGCTCCATTACTCGCCTGCGCGATGAGCTTTTAGACCAACGGATTGTTGCTTCAGCCGATGAGCTGGGCTATTGGAAAACGCGCGATAATTATTTAAGCCTTTTGGAGCAAGTTTATAACGAGCCTGAAGATATTTCCGTCCGTACCGGAATGGATCGGTTTTGGGAAAGCTGGCAGGAACTGTCGCTCTATCCCGAATCCGATGCGGCGCGTCAGGTTATACGTACTCGAAGCGAAACCTTGACGGATTCCATTCATCATCAATACCGCGCTTTACAGGAAATACGCGATATGGTTCACGGCGATATAGAGGCGACCGTAAAACAAGTAAACGATTTAACCGGTCGTATTGCGGCCCTTAACGGAGAAATTGTAAAAGTGAAGGCTATGGGAGATAATCCCAACGACTTAATGGATAAAAGGGACGTTCTTACGGAAAAACTTTCCGAGTTAATCGATATTTCCGTAGATAAACGCGACGAAGACGAAACCTATGTTATTCATACTGCCGGTTTGGAAATTGTACAGGGGGCAGTTCATCGGACATTCGGTTTACAAGCGTCAATCGGAAACGATAATTATGCGGACGTCGTATGGTCGGATTCGGGTGCCCGCGCCTTTTTTGAATCGGGAAAATTGGCATCACTGATAGAACTCAGAGATGTTGATATCCGCGATGAAATACGCAAACTCGATACTATGACGATGAATTTTGTTGATTTGGTCAACGATATTCATCGAAATGCAATGGCTCCGAACGGTAAAACCGGCATTGACTTTTTTAAAGAGCAGTATTTTATTAACAACCTTCAAGGAAACTTCGATGCGGACGGTGACGGACAGTACGATTCTTCATATATATTCAGAATAACGGGTACCAATACGCTTGACCCGCGAGAACAGATAGGGCTTGAGGGGGTTCTTACTCTTTCTTCGGGAGAGGGGACGGTACAAGTGCCGTACGCTTCTACGGATATGGTTTCCGAACTTATCGAAAGAATTAACCGTTCAAGCGCCGAAGTTGTCGCTTATTTGGATCAAAACAGTAAGCTCGTATTGAAAGGTACTACTTCGCTTAATCGGGAAGCTCCCGATTTTGTAATCCGTCATATTGAAGATTCGGGCAGGTTTTTAGCCGGATATTCGGGGGTGCTTGCGGCAAGTGGAGAAGCCGGAGCTTATGACTGGGCGCGCGCAAACGCCGTCGATGTTTTAGGCGAAGCTCAGTTTGCCGTTTCTCCCATCGCTCATCCTTCAGGCTGGATGGAAATGAATCCGGTTATAAAAAGCGATATTCAAAATATCGCGTCCGGTTATCGGGGGCATGAAGGGGTTGCCTATCCCGGCGATAACCGCGCCGCTTTGGCAATAGCTGCAATCAGAAATACGCCGGTTATGGTCGGCAATTTAAAGACCTTTGATGAATTTTTTGCAGATGCCGTTACCGAAACCGGCTTAAAAGGGGAACAGGCGGAAATGATGCTGAAGACGCAGACTGCAATCGTAAAGGAATTACAGGATATGCGTGATTCGGTTTCCGGCGTAAACATTGATGAAGAACTTTCGGATATGATTAAATTTCAACACGGTTATAATGCTTCGGCACGGTTTATTTCGGTTGTAAACGAAATGCTTGATACGGTTATAAACAGAATGGGCGTATAACGGATAGGCAGTCCGATTTAACGGTCTACATACAGTGCGGATTGGAAAAGTTTTGACAATAATGGAGTATGGGAGAAAAAACGATGATGAAAAGAATAAGCACAAATATGCAGCATACCGACAGTAATTTTTCGGTACGGAATCAGGAAGCGCGACTTCAAAACGTAAATAATCGGTTGCAATCGCAGCGGCGCATTCAACAGCTACGGGACGACCCGATTGCGGCGGGGCATTCGGTACGATATAAGTCCTTTTTAACGCGGCTTGAACGGTTCGAAAAAAACACGCAAACGCTTCGCGACCGGTATACGGCAGCGGAAACATATATGAATAATTCGCTGCAGGTTATGCATAGATTGCGAGAGTTGTCGATTCAGGGTGCAAACGGGACGTATACGCCCGATGACTTAAAGGATATGGCTTCGGAAGCGGATGAGCTTTTAAAAGAGCTTATCCAAAACGGAAATGCGGTCAATGCCGACGGCGTCCGTATTTTCAGCGGTACAAAAAGTTTTACCGAACCTTTTGAGACGGTAAACGGAACTGTTGACGGCGCAGGTTCCGCCGTTATAACGGCGGTGCGCTACAACGGCACGGTTGATTCGAAAAAAGTGGAAGCGGATGAACTTTCTTTTATGCGTGCGGATCAGGCAGGTAACCGTATTTTTTGGGCTGAAAAACAAACGCTTCTTTCACAAACCGATGCGAAGGATTTTACCGTCCGCGAAAATACGGAAATTGAGGTCGACGGAGTAAAAATTCCGCTTATCGCAGGCGACAATGTGTATGCGATTATATCGAAAATAAACGATTCCGGAGCTGCAGTTAAAGCTGCACTTGATCCCGTTACCGGCGGCTTAAATTTGACGACAACCGATGCCCGCCAGCTTTGGTTGCAAGACGGAGAAAACGGAACCGTTTTGTCGGAGCTGGGGCTTATAAAGGCTGAACAGCGCCCGCCGTATAACGTAGCCGATTCGGTACGCATTTCGGGAGGTTCTTTATTTGATTCGGCCATTGCGGTGCGGAACGCCCTGCTTTCAGGTGATCAGGAATCGCTGGGCGGTAAAATACTCGGCAGTATCGACGGAGGAATTCACAATTTGACGACCCGTATGGCGGAAACGGGTGCTCAATACGCGCGGGCGGAAACGACGCTTGCCCGTTTGGATACGGTACAGCTCAATGTAACCGCCTCAGAATCCCGTGAAGCCGATTTGGATATAACGCAGGCGATTACCGATTTGAAAATGTTTGAGCATACGCATCAGGCATCGTTGAGCGTCTTAGCGCGTCTTTATAAAGATTCTCTTTTAAATTATTTACGGTAAAGATAATACGGAGTTTTGTTTTTAGAGGTTCCTTGCATATCGGTACCTACAGCCGTTTAAAATTCTATAATCTATGCTATAATACAAACAGGTGAGGAAACAGCTATGAGTACTGCAAATGGGAAATTGACTGGGATAGGTCAGTCCGATTGGCAATGTACTGCTTAGTAATGAATAATCGCCGGTACGTTTTTTCCGGTAGACTAAATTGAATAAAACGAATATACTCTCCGCATGTATTTTAAGAAAGTGCCGGCTAAATCGGAAAAAGGTAATCCGGTAGTATTTTTACAATACGTAAAAAAAAATAACAAAAGGAGTCTTGACAAAATGAAAGAAAAGGCTATGCTGGGGGGCGGCCCCCCCCCCGCCCCAACAGGGGGGGGGGGGGGGG
>CAUUAT010000017.1:0-27769 GCA_963543195.1 uncultured Treponema sp. | reverse complement strand
GATAAATTTTGTTATTGCTGCACATTGCGGTAATACTGTTTCCCGTATCGGCATCCAAAGCCTATGTCGATTCATCCAAAATTATTAACGGAGCATTTTTATATACACAGCGTACAAAAGCTAACCGCTGCATTTCGCCGCCTGCAAAATATTCTACCCAATACAAGGCCTTGATCGTAAAACAGATTGCCGATGAATTAGCGCAAGCATAAACGTTGCGGTTTAGTATACGGAGGAATGCCGGAGCTGCTTTTGTGAATCTTCCGCCGGTTAAATACGCTTCTGAGCGCTTTAAGCGGCGGTTTTTTTGAAAGTTATTTTACATATGGAATATAGTCGCCGTAACCTTCAGCTTCCATCTTTTCGTATGGAATGAACTGTAAAGCCGCGCCGTTTATACAATAACGCAAACCGCCTTTTTCTGCCGGACCGTCGTCAAACACATGACCTAAATGCGTACTGCCGGTTTTGGAGATGACTTCGGTTCTGTTCATTCCTAAGCTTTTATCTTGAAGATACTGCAAAGCATCGGTTGTAATCGGCTTTGTGAAGCTCGGCCAGCCGCAACCGGCATCGTATTTATCCGTCGACGAAAAAAGCGGCTTCCCCGTTACAATGTCAACATAAATGCCTTTCTCATTGAATTTATCATATGTGCTTGTGAAAGGCCTCTCCGTTGCTTTCTTTTGGGTTACACTGAACTGTTCTTCGGTAAGCCGCTCTTTTAATTCAGGTTCTGCAGGTACGGTAAAACGGCTTTCATCATAAAGCGGTTCATACGCTAAATTCAAATTGATGTGGCAATAACCGCCCGGATTTTTTTCAAGATAGTCTTGATGATACTCTTCAGCGCGGATAAAATTTCCCAACGGTGCGGTTTCTACTGCAAGCGGTTGGGAATATTTTTTTCCGATAAAGGTAACAAAAGCTTGAATATCGGTTGCATCGGCGACATCCGTGTAATAAATGCCCGTACGGTATTGGCGACCGATATCGTTCCCTTGTTTGTTCACTGAAACGGGATCGATAATTTTAAAATACCGCGCAAGCAATTCCTGCAAACTGATAATGTGAGGATTATACACGATTTTTACCGTTTCGGCATGGTCGGTCATTTTAATTTTTTGATAATCGGTTTCAGCGGTTTTTCCGTTTGCATATCCGGTTTCCGTTTCTTTTACTCCCGGAATGCGGCTGAAATATCCTTCGACCCCCCAAAAGCAGCCGCCCGCCAAATAAATTTCTTTTTCAAATTTTGCCATATATTCTCCTTGCGGGAAAACGCTGCCGCTATTTTCCCCTTTGGTATTGTTTTTTGTACAGCATGCAAAAATGCCGGCATAAAAAAGCAGTAAAATAATTGATATGATTTTTTTTATATTCATAGTATTCTCCTGTTATTATTTGATGACCCGATGAAGCCATTTGCCCGAACGCAACCGCCACAGACCGACTACAGCCTTTATCGGTTCATCGGCAAATAGGCAAAGATAAATAAACCACGCAGGAAGCGCCGTATGAATCAATAAATAAAATGCAAGAGGAATGGAAATAATCCACATAAAAAACGTGTCGTAAAATACGCCGAATTTTGTATCCCCGCCTGCACGGATAACGCCGACAACCATACTCATATTAAATGCTTTCAACGGATAGCAGACGGCAAGAATCATAAAAAAACGTTTTGCATACGTTATAACTTCCGGCTCTACTTTAAAAACATGGGGAATAAGAAATGAAATCGGAATAAGCGATGCTCCGACAAAAATTGCCGCAAACGGAGCAAAAACCGCAATATTCGATGCATATTTTTTTGCAGTGCCGTAATTGCTTTCTCCTATTTTCTTTCCGATTAAAACGCTTACACCGTTTCCGAGCCCGATAAAAATAACCCACGTAAGTTGTGAAACCGTATTTGTGATGTTGAATGCCGCGTAAGAAAAAGTATTGAACCCCGCAAATATTTTATGATGGAACGTCATTCCCAACGACCAAACGGATTCATTAAAAATAACCGGCAAAACAATTAAAAAAAACGTACACAAAAACCTTCCGGTAAATGAGAAATGTTCCTTTAGAGAGCCGAGAATCGGATATTTTTTCTTTTTAGTAATTATAAAAAAGAAAATAAGTTCCGTACATCGCGCGGCAACCGTCGCAATTGCAGCCCCTTCCACTTCAAGTCTGGGAAACCCGAGTAAACCGAAAATCAGTAATGCATTTAAAACCAAATTAACGGTCAGCGAAACGATTGTAACGGTGACTGCCGCTTTTACTTGTTCTATTGCGCGCAACGTAAAAATGAACATAAAACTGATTGAAAAGGGAATAAAGCAACCTGCGACAAGGCGTAAATATTTTGCTCCTGTTTTAATAACAGCCGCATCTTTTGAATACAGCGATAGAATTTCTTCCGGCATAAGCATACAGAAAACCGTAAATAAAGAGCTGAAAAATAGCGCCGTTGATAAAGAAATGCCGAACGTTTTGCGCAACCCCACTAAATCTTTTTTGCCCCAAAATTGAGCCGTAAAAACCATTGCGCCCGATGCCGTTCCATATAATACGAGATTAAGCAAAAAGAAAAGTTGATTGCCTAAACCTACTGCGGCAATTTCTACCGTGCCCAATCTTCCTATCATTATGGTGTCCAAAATATTTACAAGTGAATTAAGAAAATTTTGCACCATAATCGGGACGGCAATCGTAAATAAAATTTTTAAAAAATTTGTATCAAGAAAATTTTTTTTTAATTGCAGCTGACTATTCATAAAATATAAGTTCTAAAGACCTGCAATAGCGGTCCCGAGTGTGACGGAGTCTTCCGAAGTTTTTAACGCGAAGTGAATTCCTTTTTTTTCCGTTAAGAATTCGTAAAGATAGGCGAAGATTTTTTCTTTTATAAAAAAACCGTGCAGAAAAACGGAACCGTTGCCCATAATACAAATCGGTTTTTCGGATGACACTCCTTTCCCGCACTTTATTGCAGCAGCCGCAAGTACGGCAGCTGCAAGGCGTGCCGCTCTTTCAAAAAAAGCTGCACATATCCAATAAATTTTTGCATAGTCTGATGAAATTTCATTTTCAGGAATAATCCGCGAGAAAATATTTTCCGCATAATTTTGTTCTTTTAAGAATACGGAAATTTGTTCCGTCGTAAAATCCGGTATGTCTTGTATTTTACTATTTACTTCTTTTGAAAAAATGCTGCACCGTGCCGCCCTGCGCAGCGCAATCGAGCAAAGCTGTCCGAGGTACCTGCCCGAACACATCCGTTCTAAAAAATATTCGTTTTTTAATTTTGAATTTTCGGAAAGTTCCTTATCGAATTCGCTTTGCGGAATTTTACAGCTTTTTCCTGATTCGCAAACGATAATCTGCGGCTTACCGTAAAAAGACGTGCCTTTAATTTTTTCGATTTTCCCATATTCGACATAAGCGGAATTTAATCCCGTACCCAAAACAAAACCGATAAAAGAATCATAAACGGGTACACGGTTTTTTTGTGCAATAGTTCCTGAGAGCAAAACTGCCGCAGTATCGTTTACCATTATAACTTTTTTAATGCTTGTCCATCCTTTCCTTAAAAGGGCTTGCATTAGCCCTTCATTGATTTTGCATTCGGTAATTTTAGGAAGCTTAATTTCTTTTGAAAGTTTTATCGCTTCGCCGCCGCCGTCGGGGAAAATTGTAATGGCAAACGAAAAACAAAACGATACGGTTTCAGCGCTGTCTTTTAACGGCTGTAAGTAATCGGCAATTGCATCAAAAAATTCTTCGTTTGTCATCTCTTTGTCAAGTGCAGGCATTTTGTACTTAAAAAAAGAAGAAATATCGGGCTGTCCGTTTTTATCAAAATGTACAAGAGCCGTTCTGAAATTGGTTCCACCCGCATCAATTATGATAACGTTTTTATTTGTCGGTCTTTCAGTGGGTATACTTTTCCACAACGGAATCATATCCATAGAAGACGCGGTTTGAGAAACGGCTTTCAATCCGTTTTGCATATCTTCAACGAGTAAAGCCGCAGCTTCTTCAACTTTGATATAAGGATTAAAATTGTGCTTAAAAAAAAAGGCATCTATTTCTTTCATTTTTTTTTATTTGATGTTTTTCCGGGTTTATAAAGCCGTGAAACCGTTTACTCTGCCCGCCGACTAAACACCCTTCGGTTTTAACCGGCAGCTTTACATTTGCCGGCTACTTTCCCGACCATACGCCGTGCAGATTACAGAATTCATAAGCTTCAAGAACTTTGTCGTCTTCCGTAATTGCAAACCGTACCTCAGGTTTGCCGTCGACGGGGAGTTCTTTAAACTGAATCCCTTTTTCGGTTTTAAGGCAAACCCATGCAATATGATGTTCTGCCGTCATAGGGTGAGAAACCGAACCTATTTTTACGGTTACGGCAGTTCCGGCTGCTTCAATTACGGGAACATGCTTTTCTTTCGCAGCATCGACGCTCCCTACTTTTACGGCAGAAAGTTTTTCACCGCAGCACGACACTTCGGCGTCGGGACAACAATCGATACCGATAATTGTTCCTTTTTTTTCTTTGCACAAAAAAAAGCTGATTTCTTTGTTCATAAAATACTCCTAAAAACGGTTTTGTGCCGAATAAAATTAACCGGCAAGCGCAACTATATCATAAAAAGGGCTTGACGTAAAGAGGAAAATAAGGTAGTATCCCGCATCGGGTTTAGGGCAATTAGCTCAGTTGGTTAGAGTACAAGCATGACACGCTTGGGGTCACTGGTTCGATTCCAGTATTGCCCATTTTTCTTTACACTTTGGAAAATCTCAAAAAATTCAGCTTTTTGAAGGTATGCGAAGCTTGCCGGCTGAGCTTTGCTCACCGGTTTTCGTAGAAACGCTATCGCGGTCATTGCTTCTTACCTTCCGAACAATTCCGCCAATTCTTCGTCGCTTAATTTTGAAATCCACGTTTCACCTGAAGAAATACTCATTCTGCTTATAACTCGCTTTTTCCGAATCATCGAATCGATTTTTTCTTCAAAAGTACCGGCACAAATAAAGCGGTGAACAAATACCGTGCGCGTTTGCCCGATGCGGAAAACTCTGTCCGTCGCTTGATCTTCTACGGCTGGGTTATACCACAAATCAAAATGAATTACCCTATTTGCCGCCGTCAAATTTAAACCGGTGCCGCCAGCCTTCAGTGAAATTAAAAAAATTCTATATGCGGAATTATGCTGAAATTCTTCTACGGCTTTTTTCCGCAGGGACACGGGCATTTGTCCGTGCAGCATAAGAGATTCGATATGCAATTCTTTTTCAATAATTTCGCTTAAAATCTCAAGCGTACCGACATACTGGCTGAAAATTAAAACCTTTTCACCTGCTGCAAGAATTTCCTGCAGCAGCTCAACAAGCGCAGTCGTCTTGCCGGAGCGGAGCATCTCAGACGGCGAATGTCTATCGTAAGCGCGCGGATGGTTGCATACCTGTTTTAACGCCGTCAAAAGCTTAAGCATATACGCATGCCGCTCTATTTTCGTTTCGGCGGAAATTACTTTTTGCAATTCCGTTGCAATTAAATTTTCATAAAGCGCGACTTGCTCCACCGTCAAATTGCAGTATTGGTCGGTAATTATTTTATCCGGCAAATCGGAAATTACGGCGGAATCGGTTTTTAACCGCCGCATTAAAAACGGTGCGGTAATTTGTTTTAATCGCTTCGCCGCTTCAGCGGAATTATGAAGTTCAATCGGAATACGCCATTTTTTTCTGAACTCGTCGGCACTCCCCAAATAGCCCGGCATAAAAAAATCGAAAACGGAACGCAAGTCTTCAAGATTGTTTTCTACAGGCGTTCCCGTCATTGCAATTTTCACCTTTGCGTGTATCGCTTTAACCGCCTTTGCATTTTTTGTTCCCGAATTTTTAATAGCTTGCGCTTCATCCAAAACAATGCAAAATATTTTTTTAGTTTTAAGTTTTTCAATATCTTTTTGTACCGTTTGATACGTCGTAATTATTACATCTTGTGACGGTAAAAACTTTCTTCCGGCACCGTGATACAGCGACGTTGAAAGTTGCGGCGCAAACTTTTTAATTTCGTATTCCCAGTTTGAAATCAAGCTTGCAGGTGCAACAACTAAAACGGGTGCATCAAGTTCGCCCGAATTTTTACAGGCTAAAATTAAACAAATAACTTGAATCGTTTTCCCTAATCCCATATCATCCGCAAGCAAACAGCCGAAACCGCTTTTGATATTTGCATAAAGCCAGCGGAATCCTTTTTCTTGATACGGACGCAAATGTGCCTGCAAATTGTGCGGAACGAGAATATCGGTTTCCTTAAAAACGGAATCCAATAATTCTTTCGCCGAAACCGAACAAACTGCATCGCCTAAAAAAACGGATTGCAATGCTTCATTTTTATCGACCGGATTTTTAAAACGTGCAAACATCTTCGCAAGTTGTTCGGGGTCGAGCAAAACAAATTCATCATTAAATTTAACAAGTCCCGATTTATCATGAAATAGACGTTTAAATTCATCGAGCGTGAGGACGGCGTCTCCGAGCATAACAGTGCGATCGTATTGCAGCATATCTTCCATATTCAAAAACGAAACGACAGAACCTGCGCCTTTTACGGTTTCTATTTTTACCGCAGGCTTGGGCACCAAAATTGTTTTTAAACTTTTCGGAAGAACAATATCGATTCCGAAACGCTGTAGAAGTTTAGCGGACTTCTGTAAAAACAATCCTGTTTGTTCGCGTGTAAGGGTAACGGTCTTTTTTACCGCAAGGATTGAAAGCGGCGGCAGATATGAAGCGAGCATAGCGGGAAAGCGTAAAAGTTCATCCGGATTTTTGCTTTTCTTTGCAGCGGTGCTTAATTCAATGAACGGCGGCGGAATATATTCTGTATGAAGTGAAAAATTTTCCGTATAATCGTCGGGTTCATTTCCGACGCCGTTCGTTTTATTTTCCGCAGCTTTGCGTACCGACGCCGAAAGAGAAAACACGTCGCCGCCTTTTATCTGTATAAGTGTAAGCCGGTACTCGTACCCGCAATTGCTGTAATTTAAAACCGAGAGCCATGAGTAAATTACCGTATCCAAATTACGCATTCCCGGCGTACTTATATTTACCGCGTCGCCTGAAAAAAAGAGCGAGTCGATTTCTTTATCTTTTGCATACGATTGATGCGGAATAAATTTAAGGCGCGTTACGTACTCCGTTAAAAACGCTGTAAGTAAAATTTCCGTACAATACATCTTTCCCCACATTTTTACCGGCTCAAAAAAATCTTCGGTAAGGAGTACGGCGAACTTTTCAATGTCGCTTTTTATTTCGGAAGAAGAATCGAGCGGTTTCCAAAAGACGGTTACTGTTTTGTCTTCCCGTAATACCGCAGGAATAAAACCGGAGCTTTGAATCAACTTTCCCGCAAGTGCATAAAATGAAACAAGCGTTTTACAACTTTCGCTCATTCCCTCATTCATTTCTTTCCCGTTAAAAATTTCCGATGCCTGAAAAAGAGTAAACGTTACGTTTCCGCAGTCCGCCGTTACATATGTGTGCCGCTTGAGCGGGAACTCGTTATTTTCCAATCGCAGATTATCCGTGTTTATTTTTATTTCGGAAAACAAAAAAGAATTGACCGGTGTCTCTTTTTTCAGCCGGGAAACCGTTATTTTTTTTCGCTTGCATAAAAATTGACGCCGTAATTAAAGACCGCCTTGTGGTACAATTCCGTAAGTTTAATTATAAAGCCGGAAGAGGTAAACGCGGGATCGGGCGGCAGAATATTTGTAATAAGCGGAATATAGGATTCGGTCAATTCAAAACGGAGCGGTTTAAGAATTGCCGTTTCGAAATTACGTGCACAGGCCGTTTTTTTGCGCAGGGAAAGCGGCACGGGATGTTCCTGCATCGGAATGAATTGAAGTTTTTCGGCGCGTTCCGAAACTTTTACGGAAGCCAAATCGAAACCTGCAAGTTTGAACAAAAGACGCGGGTCGTGATCGATTTCTTTTGCAAGTAAAAAGAGAGTCGCTGCCATATGTTTACACGGATCGCCGTAATCGGGGCAAGTGCACTCGCGTTCAATCAAATTCCAGCGGGCGGGAATTAAGCGCACTTTCTTTTTTTTCAGCATTTCGATTAAGGCAGGGCTCATAATGCCTGCGCGTAAACCGGCGAGTTCAATCGGATTTTTTTCCAAACACGAGCGGATTGTTTTTTCGCATGTTTTCGAAAGCGGCGGAAATTTAAGATAAACGTGATACCACGGCGCATAAGAGCCGCGTACTTTAGCCGCTGCCGAATGGTCTTTGACAACCAGCGAAGTAACTTTCCCCGTGTTTGCATACGTTTTTCCGCGCGAAAGTCGTCCCGTAGCGTCGTACGATTTCAGCATCTCCAAAAACCATTCGCCCCACAGCGTCGTTCCGTATTTTATTCTTGTCATAAACGCCGGAAAGTATAGCAGAAAAGGCGACCGGCGGTATACCCGCCAAAAGGGAAAGATACGCGGGAAGAGGTTTTTTACGTCAAAAAAATCAACATACCCCGGTGCAGAACATCGGGGTATTAAAGTTTCCGTATGAGCAAAGAAGGAAACCGCAGGGCTGAAAGCTCATTGCTCCCTATAAAAAAGCGGTTTCTTACTTAATCAAAATAAATTCCACGCGCCTGTTTTTCCACCAGTTATCCTTATCCGAAATCGGAACGACCGGTTTTGAGCCGCCCATTCCCACCGATGAAAGGCGAGCCGCTTTTACGCCGTTTGCTATCAAGGCTTTTCTGACGGCATCCGCACGCAAAGTCGAAAGTGGAATTAACGCCGTTATTTCTTCTTTTTCGGTACCTGTTGTCGTATTCGCATGTCCTTCAACTTGTACTTGATAGTCGGGAAATTTATTTAATATTTCGGCGACACGTTTTAAAATGGTTTCATTTTTTGCAACGACGCCTGAATCAAGCCCGTTGAAATCGGCAGCATTTGCACGGAATATGATTGACGGAACTGCAATCTTTAATTTGTTTCCGTCACGGATTACCAAAATATCAACGGGAATATAGCCGCGTCGCACCGCCGTAAGCCCTGCCTTATCGGTAACGGTGAATGTAAACGGGTAGTCGGTCGCCGATTGCACGGTTTCGCCTTTTAGCGAACGACCGTCCCAAATAATTTCGCTTGTAATTTTTTCTTTTCCGTCCGTCTTCCAAAAAAGACGTCCGCCGTTTTCTTCAGGTTCGGTTATTTCAAATTTCCATTCGGCAATGCCCGCAGGCGTTTCGGCACCTAAAGCAATAAACAAATCGTCGTCAATGCCGTCATTGTCGGGACTGAAATACTTCGGTTTGAGCGTTACAGTCAGTTTTGCGGGATTTGACGATAAAACAAACGGCTCGGTAAACGCCGTTACGGTATCACCTTTTTTATATGTAATTTCCGCCGCCGCCGTATAATGCCCGTCTTCGGCAATTTCAGATGTCCGCATATTTTTCCCATTCCATACAAAATGTTTAAACAAAGCGCCGTCTTTCGCCGCATTCCATTCGGCAAATAATTCATCGCTGCCGGTTTTGAAAATACGCACGCTCCAATCCGCGACGCCGGCATCAATATTTGTAAAAAGGGTCAGTTCCTGAACCGTATTTTTGCCGTTTCCTTTCGGAGAGAATACGGGATATTTTGCCGTAATATACCCTTTAACTTCACGGCTGTCCGCAATAATCCCATCCAAACGCTGAACCGTTTTATTGCCCGCATTGTCTTCGGCTTCCGCCACATATGAATAGGCTCCGTCCGGTACCTTATTACCCAAGTCATCATCGCCTACCCATTCAATGTCTTTCGGTATATTTTCCCATTTATACGTTTTGACGGGCTTATTTTTTGCATCCACAAACCGCCCAGTCCATATTTTTTCCTGCGAAGAAATATGTTTTACGGACAGGATATTCTTTTTATTTTCCTTCCCGGGTGAAAATTCCAAATACGGTGCGGAGATTTGAATTTCAGGGTATACCGTATCTATTATAATTTCCGGTATGACTGATTTCGCCGTATTTTTATTTGCAAGCTCAACTTCAAATTCGGCGGTATATATTCCGTCGGGACAAAAAACGCTTTTTATACCCGCCGTATCGTCCGGCTTTCCGTTCCAGTCGATTTTTTTAGGCGGAACGGTGCCTTCAAAGGTTTTTACCGTTTCACCGTTGCCGTTTTTTATGCCGATTGTGTAGTGGCTTACGCCCGTCAAAGACTTTACGACCGGATAAAATTCAATGACGTCTTTTGAGCCGTCTCCGTTCGGCGAAAATGCGGTATAATTGGACTGAAAAATAATATCTGCTTTTTCGGTATTTAATTCCACGATAACTGCATTTGTCTGCACCGCGTTTCCTGCATCATCGGTTCCGCGCAAAATATACGCATATTTTCCGTCTTCCGCAAAATTGCCTTCGGATGTTCTTCCTTGCCATTCGAATTTCGGCGGAAGCGTACTCCCGAATTCGGCTTTGTAAATAGGGGTACCTATAATTTTATTTCCGTTTGTCGCTTTATAAATTTCAGCGGTCCACTTGCCTTCTGCCGTTTGCTTTTGCATAAAAACAAGGCTGTCCAATTTCCCGTCGCCGTCGGGGGAAAAAATCTTTTCGGGAGCCGAAACTTCGGCAGCCGGCGGTGTTATATCCAAAACAAAGGACGGCGTTTCGGTTTTTGGATTATGCCCGTTTACATACATCGCAGAAATAAACGCTTTATATTTTCCTTCGGGTAAAATATTTCCTGCATCGTTTTTTCCGGTAAAAATAATTTTCTCTATTTTTTTTGCATCGCCGGTAACGACCTTTACCGTTTTGCCGGCTTCGTTTTTCACTTCGACCGTCCATTCGGTAAGACCGTTTACGACCGGAATAGAAGGCGTAATTTCGACGGTGTTATTCGCCGCAGCGGTGGGCGAAAACGCTTTTTTGTTTATAACAAGGTTAATCGACGGCTTTTCCGTATCGACTATGATATTCGAAAGCGTTTGCGCCGTTTTGTTTTTCGCTTTATCTATCGATTCTATCGTATATTTGTACACACCGTCGGGTACCGTTTTTCCTCCGTCATCTTTGCCGTCCCACATAACGGGGTTCAGTTCGGCATTTTCGATTTTAATTGTACGCACCGGTTTTCCCGAAGAATCGGTAATGACCGCTGTCCATAAATCTTCTCTGGAACCCGTATTGTTAAAAACGAAAATATCTTTGTTCCCGTCGCCGTCGGGACTGAAAATAAAAGCCGATTCGGTTTCCGGCTTTATAAGATTGACCGAAGGAGGTGTTTTATCGACAACTGCAATATAGGCTTGCGTTTCGCTTTTGTTTTTGTTATCGTCTTCGGCTTTTATGACAAAAGTATATTTTCCGTCAGGAACCGTTTCACCGGAATCTGCCCGTCCGTCCCAACGTAAAACGGCAGGCACGTCCGCCGCTTTTTTAGAACTTCCCAGCAATTTAAAAAAGGAGGAAATGTCTTTCATTTCCCGCAACGGAATTTTATTGGCTATGGTGCGGACGGTTTTACCGTTTTCGTCTTTAATTTCGCACGACCACGCCGTAACATAGCGTTTATCGGTTATCTTTAAAGGAATTTCCATCGCATCGTTTTCACCGTCATCGTTGGGCGAAAAATAAATGGCACCGCCTTCAAAGACGTCTGCTTCAATTTTGGGCGGGTCGTCGTCTTTAAGTCCGAGATGCATATTTACACCGCCGCCGAACGCCCAAATATCATTGTAAAACGGTTTTACCGTAAATTCGGGGCGCAATTCGCTTTGTTCCCACCCCTGTTTTGCCATAAATGAATCTTTCCAGTTCGCCGAATGTATTTTTATTTTCACGCCTAAATTAAACGAGGGAATAAAGGTCTGTTTTTTGTATTTTGCTTCAAGCGCATTTATTACAAAGCCCGTTTTAAGCGAAATAATATCGGCAATTTCCGTATGAAATCCCGTATTCAATACGAAATTTTGAAATGACGGAGCGGAAATATCAAGGTGCATTCCGAGTTTAAACCCGTCGATATCTACAAAGGTCGAGGAAAAGCCCATGTGAGGAGTGAACGGAGCGGGGCTTCCCGATGAGCTTTTTCCTTTAATTCCGGCAGTTTTGGAGTTAAAGGTTTTCCCCATTCCGGTAATGGAAATACCGAGCTTGGAATTTTTTAAAAATCCTAAATCACCGAATTTATAAAGGGCACCCGCATCAAGTCCCAAACCCCAATCTTTGCCGATTTCGGCATATGCACCCAACCCGATAAGGAAATTTTCGGTTATGTCTTTTGAATACGAAAAACGCAAGCCTCCCATTGTTCCGAGTTTTAAAGAATTAAATTCGGAATTTAAAAAAGATAAGCTTCCCGCGAGTGTTCCCCAACGTGCAGGATATAGAACGGCTAAATTGGCGGTATGACCGAAGCCTTTTTCATTTTTTAATCCTGTCAGTAAAAAATACGACACATCCAGAATAGGTCGCTGTTCCGCGCCGCCCAATGCAGGGTTTACGGCAAGAGCGCCGGGTATGATATCTCCGAACGGTCCGCCGGTAACACTTGTCTGACCGCCTGCCGTCGAAGGCGATTGCAGCGTGTGTTTTTCTTCGCCTCCCGAAACGGGATCATAGGCAAAAAGCGCCCCTGCGGATATAAAAAAAGAAAAAACTAAAACCGTTTTTATGCTTAACGTGTGTATTTTAAAAAAATTCATAAAAACTCCTTATAAGATAATCGGCGCAAATATACATACATGTTACGGAACGGTAAACAGTTTATCAGCTTAAGGCGTTACATTTTGTCAAAACGGATACGTACATTGCAATACAAGCAGTAGACACGTAAAGGACCCATTAAAATAAGCAAGCGGAAGAAACATTAGTTTCTGAGCATTGCTTATTTTCCGCTTTCGCGCGGCTAATTCTTTATTCCGGAAATTACATAGAGAGTGTCGGTATCGGTGAGCATATCAACCGAGAAATATTTTCTCCAAACGGCGGCTTCCGTCTCGGCGGATTTTAATTCGCTATAAACCTCCCCGTCTTCTTTTTTCCCGGAGCAGGATATTCCCTTGTGCCGCGCATTCACTTTTTTCCGTGAGCAGTCGTGAGCGATAATAAACCGACCGCCCGTATTCAGGCAGAAAGACAGTTTTTCCGCAAGGGCTTCTTTTTCAAGAAAATGCGGATACGCGTTAAAAATAAACGCGCAATCAAAACTTGTTTCGTTCAAGGCGTAAATATCCGCATGTCGGAATTCGATTCTGTCGTCCGAAAATTTCCGTCTCGCCTGCAATATCATCTTTTCGGCAATATCGATTGCAAGAATTTTTTCAGGATTATATTTTAAAATTTCCGCCTCTAAAATTCCCGTTCCGCAGCCTATATCCAAAACGTGCGAGCCGCTTTTAAGCTTCGCACAATCTAAAATAAAATCGATTTCTTTTTTATTATTTTCGGCTATATCGTCCCATCTATCCGCCAAGCCGTTAAAAAAGTCGATTATACACGTTTTTTGTTCCATATAATTTTAAAATTGAACATCTCAAGGAAAAATCTCTAAAAATCTAAACGAGTTTTTAGAAATGCCCTTAAATAAATCTAAGGGAACCTGATGAGTTTCGCTTACCGGGTTCCCTAAAAAAAGAGTGCCGGCTAAGCGCTTTTTACGCTTAATCGGCATTTTCTTACGGCTATCGTTTGATAAGTTTAATATATTTAAACCAGGTTACTAAAATCGGAATTAAAATAATTTGAATTAAAAGACCGGGCCAGCCTTTGGAGACACTACTTATTAAAAAAGCGGCGGGCGTAGCGGTATATCCCGTTATCGTAAGCGAAAAAATAAATACTAAAGCGGCGCATATAAGTCTGCCGCCTATCATTGCGAAAACAAGAGAAACATACGTATTTAATTTTAATTTTTGCGAGAATAAGGCGATAAAGAACGCATACGCGGCAAGTTCTACCGCCATTTGACTCATAACAATCGGAAACGGCGGCATTCCGGTACATGCCGTACTTAAAACGGGCATAGCAAACCCTACGCCGCATGCTAAAATAGGATTTAACAGAAAGCCTGCCAGCATTGCCGGAATGTGCATCGGCAAAAATACGGGACCTCCGAGTTTAAACGTATGAAATCCAACGGGAAGTAAAACACCCGCAACCAAAAGAACGAATGCCGTTATAAATTCTTTTACCGCAACAGCCGGCAACGCAATTGCTCTTTTCATATAAGTTCTCCTTATAAAAAATAATATTTACGAAATAACAAATTTCGTATTTTGCAGTATATGCTAAGTTCCGAAAAAAAACAAGCGCAGAAGACACAAAAAACAGGGAAATCAAATTTTTAATAAGCGAGGTATCCGTAGGTGTTTTGAAGATAAAAGCATCTATACTTTTTTTCCGCGTAAAAAACTTCAGTTCTTTGAAGGTGAGCTCCAGTCACCGGTTTTCTTCAATTTTAATTTGCGATGTTTTCCATAAGTCATTGGTCCAATTTTTTTCATTGACAAGAGGTATTGAAAGATGATATAATACAATCAGTCTGTCGCTTGATAATAGTGCCGCATAACACTTTTATCAAGCGGATAAAAACAATAGGAGAAAGATGTATGCAGAAAATTATTAAAATTTTGCTCGGATGCCTTTTTGCCTCTTTAGTATTTGTTTCCTGTACTAAAGAAGATCAAAAAAAGACTTTGATGGTCGGTATGGTTACCGATGCCGGAACAATCGATGATAAATCGTTTAATCAAGGCACATGGGAAGGCATTAAACGTGCCGAAAAAGAACTTGGTGTAAAAATCAAATATTTAAAACCGGTAGGAACAACGGAAGCCGATTATATCAAGGAAATTTCAAACTTGTATGATTCAGGGTATAAGTTTATCGTTTGTCCCGGTTTTAAATTTGAAACCGCCGTTTTCAAAGCTCAGTCTAAGTACAGCGATGCCAAGTTCGTAATTATCGACGGTAATGCACATCCTGCGGATTCTTATGATTCGCAAAACGGTCCTCATACTATCGGTATCAGCTTTTTGGAAAACGAAGCGGGATTTTTGGCGGGTGTAGCGGCGGCGCTGCAGGTTCAAAAAGGCAGCTTCGGCTTTATCGGCGGCATGGAAATTCCTGCTGTACAGAAATTCAACTGGGGCTGGCAGCAAGGAATCAAATATGCAAATGAAAATCTCGGTACCGAAATTGAAATGAAAGAGGAAAACTTTATATATCAAGGCGGATTTTCCGATATTGCGGCAGGGCAGCAAATAGCAGCTTCTATGTATGACAGAGGCGTAACCGTAATTCATGCTGCGGCAGGCGGCGTAGGTGTGGGCGTCATTAACGAAGCGAAAACAAGGACGCAGGCAGGCAATAAAGTTTGGGTCGTCGGCGTTGACGTAGACCAATATGCCGAAGGAATCATCGCGGACGGTTCTTCAATTATTTTAACTTCTGCAATGAAGTATATCGACAGAGCTTCTTTCGATATGGTAAAAGAAGAAATTGACGGCGTATTTAAAGGCGGACGCTCGCTTTTGTTGTCGGCTAAAGAAGACGGCGTAGGAATCCCCGAAAAAAATCCGAACCTTTCTCCCGAAGTACAAAAGAAAGTAGACGAAGTATTCGGAAAAATAAAAGCGGGTGAAATCGTTGTAAGCAGCGAACAGGGTAATTTATTTAAATAACCGTTTTACCCGGATTACCCGAAACCGTAAAACCATAAGCGGTTTCGGGTATATTTTTAAAAAGGAGTGTTCCATTGTCCGACTATGTAATTGAGATGAAGGATATTCGCAAGGAGTTCCCTGGTATTGTCGCTAATGACGGAATAACGCTGCAGGTAAAGCGAGGCGAGATTCATGCAATTTTAGGTGAAAACGGCGCGGGGAAATCCACCTTAATGAGTATTCTTTTCGGATTATATCATGCAGATGAAGGCGATATATACGTAAAAGGGAAAAAAGTAAAAATCAATAACCCGAACGATGCCAATGCGCTTGGTATCGGTATGGTGCATCAGCATTTTAAACTTATTCATAACTTCACCGTAACTGAAAATATTATCTTAGGGAAAGAGGGAGGATTTCTTTTAAACAAAAAAAACGCCGAAAAAAAAATACAAGACTTAAGCGATAAATACGGACTTTTTATCTCGCCTAATGCCGTTATAAGCGACATAACGGTCGGGATGCAGCAGCGGGTTGAAATTTTAAAAATGCTGTACCGCGATGCCGATATTTTAATTTTCGACGAGCCCACCGCTGTTTTAACGCCCCAAGAAATCGGCGAGCTTATGCAAATTATGCGTAATCTTGCGGCTGAAGGTAAGGCAATTATTTTAATTACTCACAAATTACAAGAAATTTTGGATTCTGCGAGCCGGTGTACAATCATCAGAAAAGGTAAATTGATTGATGTCGTCGATGTTGCATCGACAACTAAAAACGAGCTTGCCTCCAAAATGGTCGGACGTCCCGTCGATTTTAAGGTGCCGAAGCAGCCGTGCAAGCCGGGTAAAACTGTGTTGGATATAAAGAATTTAACCGTATTAAAAGAGAAAAAGCTGACGGCAGTAAATAATTTTTCTTTAGAAGTTAAATCCGGCGAAATTGTCGGTATTGCCGGTGTAGACGGGAACGGACAAAGCGAGCTTGTTTATGCTCTTTCCGGATTAATACCCGTAGAATCGGGTGAAGTCATTTTGGACGGTGTTGATATTTCAAAATTATCAATACGGAAGCGCGCCGAAGCCGGGTTAGGGCATATTCCCGAAGATAGACAAAAACACGGACTTGTGCTGCAATATTCAATTGCGGAAAATATGGTTATAAAATCGTATTATACAAAACGGTTTCAGCGGCACGGTTTTTTACGGCGAGATAAAATAAATGCGTTTGCACAAAAAATAGTTGAATCGTTTGATGTTCGCTCCGGTAAGGGAATAGAATCGGCTGCCGGAAATTTAAGCGGCGGTAATCAGCAAAAAGCTATTTTGGGGCGCGAAATTACGCTTGATCCGAAACTGTTAATAGCCGTAAATCCTACACGGGGGCTCGACGTCGGCGCAATCGAAACCATTCATAAAGAAATTGTAAAACACCGGGATGCGGGTAAAGCCGTTCTTTTAATCTCTTTTGAGCTTGATGAAATATTCAATTTGTCGGATAGGATTGCAGTTATGCACCGCGGCATTTTAAGCGGAATTGTAAAACCTGAAGAAACGACTGCCGAAGAAGTCGGTTTGATGATGGCGGGAATGGGAGGAAACAATGTCTAAATTCGGTATAAAAAAAAGCGGATTCAAAAAGCTTAATTTGTCGGAGAATAACTTTGTGATCAGTTTGTCAGCCGTTTTATTAGGATTGGTTGCAGGTGCTGTTTTTATCGTCGTTCTCGGAAATAACCCGTTCAGCGCTTTTTCATATTTATTCCGCGGCGGCTTAATGAACATCGAGCGCATCGGAAATACTCTTGCAACCGCTACTATACTTTTGTTTGTCGGTCTTTCAATCAGTTTTGCCTTTAAAACGGGGCTTTTTAATATCGGGGCATCGGGGCAAATGCTTATCGGCGGGCTGTGTGCAACTTACATCGCTTTAACGTCATCGCTGCCGCGTCCGGTTTTATTGATAACGCTTGTGCTCGCGGCAATTGTAGGCGGCGCAGTCTGGGGGCTTATTCCGGGTCTTTTAAAGGCGCTGTTTAATGTTCACGAAGTCGTTTCAACCATAATGATGAACTGGATTGCGTACTGGGTTGTATATTATATAATTCCGCTCTATTTAAAAGCCGAAATGATAGAAACCGAAAGCCGCTCCATCGCCGAATCACATACTTTGCGCGCGCCGTGGCTTTCGCACTTATTCGGAAGCGAATATATCAACTATGGAATTTTTTTAGCTATTGCAGGTATTTTCTTTTTAAAAATAATTTTAGATAAAACAACGCTCGGATTTGAATTGAAAGCAGCGGGGTATAATAAAAGCGGTGCGGAATATGCGGGTATTAAGGTCAACCGTAATATCATTTTTTCGATGATGATTGCAGGCGCTTTTTCCGGACTTGCAGGGCTTACATATTATGCCGGATATTCGCTGAATATGCAAATAGGTATTATGCCGTCGCAAGGATTTGACGGAATTGCCGTTGCTCTTTTAGGAGCGGGAAATTCTTTCGGCGTTGCATTAAGTGCGCTTTTTTTCGGCGTTCTCCATGTCGGGAAAGGCTTTATGAGTGCAAATACAACTGTTCCGCCGGAAATAGCGGACACAATAATTGCGGTTATCATTTATTTTACCGCAACAAGTCTGTTGTTAAAACGGTTCTGGAGTAAAATATGCCGTAGTTACGGAGGAAAAACTTCATCAGCAATCGCAAAGGAGGAAAACTGATATGTGGTATATTTTAACGCTGATATTTCCTTATGTTATCGCTTACACAATCCCGCTTTTAATTACGTCGCTCGGCGGACTTTACAGCGAAAGAAGCGGTGTCGTTAATCTCGGTCTTGAGGGCTTGATGCTTGCAGGCAGTTTTGCCGCCGCAATTTCAATCAATTTGTTAAAACATATTTTGCCCGCCCCTCTTTTAATTCCTGTAGGTCTTTTTGCGGCAATTTTGCTCGGTGTTTTATGTTCACTCCTCCATGCGTTTGCTTCAATCACTTTAAAAGCCGATCAAATTATCAGCGGCACGGCAATCAATATGCTTGCTGCAGCTCTGACAGTCTATCTTGCCCGCTCAATCATAGGATCGGGAAACGTCCGAATAGACGGTATCATACGTAAAGATATTCCGGGCTTGGTAAACATTCCGATTCTGGGAAAACTGTTTTTTGCCCAAACGTATTGGAGCACATGGCTCGTATTATTGATTCTTGTGCTTTCTTGGTTTTTGCTTTACAAAACGTCTTTCGGTCTGCGGCTCAGGGCATGTGGAGAACATCCGTCGGCAGTTGCAAGTGCAGGTATAAATGTTCATAAAATGAGGTATTTTGCGGTTTGTGCAAGCGGTGCATTGGCGGGCTTAGGCGGTGCGGTTATTTTGGTAACATATTCCGGAGAATTTAACGGAAGTGTTGACGGGCTGGGTTTTTTAGCGCTGGCAGCTCTTATTTTCGGTCAATGGAAACCGCTCGGTATTTTAGGCGCAACATTTTTTTTCGGCTTTGCAAGAACGGTGGCAAACGTTTCGCAAGTTATTCCTTCGCTCAGCGTTATTCCTCCGATTTGGCTTAAGATTTTCCCATATATAGTAACGCTCATCGCTCTGGTCGCTTTCAGTAAGCACTCTGCGGCTCCTAAAGCCGACGGCGAGCCTTATTAAAAAGAATGGAAGTTTCTTGCGTAAAAACTGCTTTATGGAAATTTATTTTCGCCGAATCGGTCTTTTGGAAAGCGGTTTTTGTTTTTCTTGTTTTTTTGTTTGTATTTTTTCTCGCTCATAATAATTTATGCGCACAAGGCGCCGGAACGGAAGCGTTAACCGGTGAACTAAAGTCATATGAAACGGCGGTTTCAATTAAAGGAATCTGGGAAAATAACGAAAGGTTTGTGGAATTTTTAAATTTAACTGAAGACGGTGATTTTTTAAAATTTGATATTCGTGTTGTTTTAAAAACGTATTATAAATTCTTTTATGATGATGTTGCAGCTTTTACCGGCTCGGTTAATAAATCTTTTGAAGAAAACAAAGCTTCTTTTTTTTATTTGAATATCAAATATCCGCTTGTAAAAAAAATTGCCGTAGTCCCCGTGTGCGCGGAAGGTGATTATTTTTTTACTTCGTTTTACCGGCGCAGCCATTTTAATTTTACGGAAAAATCCGGAACAAACGAAATTGAAAATAAAAATGTTCCTCCTATCGGCGGGCAGGCTACAAGTCCGCTGTACGGTTTTTGGACGGAGGAAGGTGATCGGAACGGGTTTCTTCTTTATCCTTATGAAGCACCGGAATCGTTTGACGCATATTTTTTTACCGATAACGATTATATCCGATTTAGATATTGGCGTGACGATTTGGCATATAACGAAAAAAAAGTAACCGTAAAAAGTGCTGACGGAACTTCTTATGAATTCCCTAAATTACTGAAACGCAGGCAGGCCGTTTATTCCTGTGTTACAAACAATGGAAGTGTTCTGCGTAATTTTGAAACCGGAACTTATACGGTTTCTTCCGGAGGAGAAGAAGAAGGTCATTCAGGTTTAACGATTACTTTACATAAACAGGGCGCAGGTATAGGAACGCATGCAGCAGCCGATACCTATCCGCATGCACAATTTCCCGTTATGCAAAATATTCCGTTGCACATTTTAAATGCCGGCGATATATTTGCGTTCGGTGAACCGTTTCTCAAACGTTCCGCAATTACCGATTTGAACAAAGAAATAAGCGAACATAATGCAAAAAGACGAAAGACGACTGAGTAACTGCAATTTCATGTAGACTGCTTTCCTTAAGTTTTTTATGCATTTTCCGAAATTCTAAGAAGATACCGAATAAATATACGTTTTATTTATCGGGCACGTTCCTAAATACGGAGTTTTCAATACACACTATGAAAAAGAACCTTTTATTTTTTCTCATTTTAATGATTGCCGCTTGTGCCGCTTTTGCGCAGATGTCTGAGGCGGACGAAGATACATACGGTCAACTATCGGAAACGATTTCCCGAGCTGAATCACCCCAAATTAAAGGGCGATACATTATTTTTACCGCTTTGGGAAACAGGCATGCAGGCATTTCTTTCGCACATGAAAATTACAAACAAATTCATTCTTTTAAAAAATTGATACGACCCGGCTTTCAAAGCGATGATGAAAAAAAACTTTTGTTTTATATTTTCCCTATTCCGGAAAATGTAAATGAAATCAGGTACAGGCTGGTTATTGACGGTTTATGGTCGAGCGATCCCGTAAATCCTTATACCGTTTTCGATTATACACACGGAATGAGTGTGTCTGCCGTAACAGTACCGTTCTATAAAGAATACAAAACCGCAATCGAAGGAAAAAATACGGTGCGCTTTACATATCTGGGCGAAGCGAAACAACGGTTAAAGCTTGCAGGAAGTTTTAATAATTGGGATCCTTTTATGTATGAAATGGAAGAAGTTGTGCCGGGGAGGTATGAACTCGCCTTGCATTTACCGCATGGAACGTGGTTTTACGCCTATTTTTCGGGAAGCACACAGCTGCCCGATTCGACAAATAAAAATTATGTTTACACTGCCGACGGACGTAGGGCTTCGGTAATCACGATTCAGTAAGACGGGGAATGCAGCTGTATTACTTTTAACGCATACCGACACACTATGCTTACCTTTTATAAAAAAGACTAGGAGGAAATAATGCACGAATATGTTATCAGAGGCGGTTTTCCCGTTAAGGGAACAATTAAAGCAAGCGGAAACAAAAATGCGGCACTGCCGTGTATTGCGGCTGCCGTTCTTTCGGAAGAAGCCGTTATTTTGAAAAACATTCCTGAAATAGAAGACGTATTTGTTATGCTTAAAGTTTTTGAGGCATTGGGCGGTACAGTCGAAAAATTTGAAAAAAATGTTTTTAAACTGCAAATGAAAGATGTAAAATCGGACGAAATTCCGCAAGAATTAGCGGCTAAAATCCGTGCCTCAATTTTATTTGTAGGACCCCTTCTAGCCCGGACGGGCAAGGCCGTCCTTCCGCCTCCCGGCGGAGACGTTATCGGACGTCGGCGTCTCGACACTCATTTTTTAGCACTGGCGGAACTCGGTGCTCGAGTCGAAACCGGACAAAATTTTTCATTTATTTCGTATAAATTAAAAGGCACCGATATGTTTTTGGACGAAGCTTCGGTTACCGCAACTGAAAATGCGGTTATGGCGGCAAGCCTTGCAGAGGGAAAGACTATCATTACAAATGCCGCAAGCGAACCGCATGTGCAAGAACTTTGTCTCTTATTAAATAAAATGGGCGCAAAAATTACGGGCGTCGGGTCCAATATTCTTACAATTGAAGGCGTTAAAAAACTCGGGGGTGCCGAGCATAAAATCGGTCCCGATTATATGGAAATAGGTTCTTTTATCGGGCTTGCCGCCGTTACGCGCGGACAACTTACGATTACCGACGTTGAGCCGAAAGATATGCGACCTTTAAAAGTCGCATTCGGTAAGTTGGGTATCGGCTGGCAACTTGAAGGAACGACACTGACAGTACCTGACCGACAGCGTATGCAGGTAAATTGTGACCTCGGCGGTATGATTCCCAAAATAGATGATGCTCCATGGCCGGGCTTTCCGCCCGATTTAACCAGTATTATGACAGTTATTGCGACACAGGTTGAAGGCACGGTTTTAATTCACGAAAAAATGTTTGAATCGCGGATGTTTTTTGTCGACAAGCTAATCGGAATGGGCGCACGGATTACGCTGTGCGATCCGCATCGGGCAGTTATTTCGGGACCGAGCGCTTTGCATGGAAGCGAACTCGTTTCGCCCGATGTGCGTGCGGGAATGGCAATGGTACTGGCTGCATGCTGTGCCCGCGGCGAAAGCATAATCCGAAACGTTTATCAAATCGAACGCGGCTATGAACATCTTGTAGAAAGGCTTCAGGCAATCGGCGTAAAAATCAAAGTAAAGAATGAGGGTGCTCCGGTACGGTAATGAATCTTTTTTTCCGTATCGGATAATAACACCCTGCGTTCTTATCGAAATCAAATGAGTTTTATAAAAATACGTTACTTATCGTTCTATCTTAAACACCATTTCCACTTCAGCGGTAAGCTGAACTTGGCCGATAGGGGGTATCGCTCCTGAGTCTTCTTTTTCAGCAAATGCTAAAAGTATTGAATTTTGCGAAGAGAGTCCGGATCCGCCGTAAGAATTGCGGGGAATTTCCGAAATACTTATAACCGTACCGAGTTTTACGGAGTTTCCGTTTTTCGAGGCGGCTGCACATAAGAGCTCAGCTTTTTCTTCAGCGGCTTTTACGGCTGCGGTTCTGGCTTCGTCTTTATACTTGCGGATATTTTTTACCGAAAAACTAATACCGTTAATGCTATAGATGCCGGCGTTTAAAATGTCGGTTAGAAAAACCTCATATCTGTCAATGTCCGTTATCATAACCGAAATTTTTTGTTCGGCCTCGTAATGTGAAAACGTCGCTTCGTCGTTACGTCCGTATAAGTAACGCGGATAAATCGTAATGCGCTCAAGGGTAATGTCTTTTTGTTCCACATTATGTTTTGCAAAAATTTCATTTACCTTTTTGATAATTTCATCGTTTTTAGCTTTTGCGGCGGACAAGTTTTTGTTTTTGGAATTTACCGAAAAAGAAATCAATGCTTGATCGGGAACTGCATATACGGTAGAATTTCCCGTTACCGAAACCGTGCGTTCTGCTTGTGTTCCTTCTACGGCGCATGACACGGTACATACCGAAATAAAAACAAGTACGGCAATTAAAAATAAAAAAGCGTATGTTTTACCCAAGTTTTTCATAATAACCCTCCAAGGTTTAAAATTAACGGTCGGCACGGGCACCGCCCGCTTTGACCGGTTTATGGGAACCGTAAAAAACTTCGGCTTTCAAGGAAAGTTCCGCTTATCGGTCCTTTTCGGTTCCCGTTTTCAATGCAATATGTCGAACGTCTACTGAAAATCCAACGGTTTTAGCTTTGTTTCAGCAAAGACGTCCTATTATAAAATCGCTCTTATTCAACGGTAACCGATTTTGCCAAATTCCTCGGTTTATCGACGTCGGTTCCGCATTCCAATGCGGTATGATATGCCAATAACTGCATAGGAATCGCAAATACGGCAGGCGATAAAAAGGTGCATTTATTTTCAATTTTGACGACACTCGTATTTTCGTCCGCTTCAATCGGCGCTTCATTGTCCGTAAATACAATCAGTTTTCCTTTACGCGCCGTAATTTCCTGCATATTAGACCGTATTTTTTCAAACAGTTTACCGGCAGGGGAAATAACACACACCGGCATATTTTCATCTACGAGTGCAAGCGGTCCGTGTTTTAATTCTCCGGCAGGATAACCTTCGGCATGAATATAACTGATTTCTTTTAATTTTAAAGCTCCTTCCAATGCAATCGGATATTCGGTGCCGCGCCCCAAGTATACAACGCTTTTCGATTTTGCAAGCCGTTTTGCAATTACTTTAATTTGCGGTTCGGCATTAAGCGCAAACCGCAGCGATTCGGGCAGTTTTTTTAATTCTTCTTCGAATAGTGTTAAATCAGTAGAACGAACTGTTCCGCGATTCATCCCGATGCTAACGGCTAAAGAAAAAAGTGCGGCAAGCTGCGCGGTAAACGCTTTTGTGGATGCAACGCCGACTTCAACGCCGGCCTTCGTATAAAAAACAAGCCTGCTCTCTCGCGGCAAACTGCTTTCCGGCACATTACAAACGGAAAGGCTGTATTTCGCGCCTTGCCTTACTGCATGTTTTAAGGCTTCCATCGTATCAAGTGTTTCTCCAGACTGTGAAATCGTTATGATAAGCATGTTTTCAGCCGTAACCGAAATTCTGTAGCGGTATTCGCCTGAGGTTTCGACGCTGCACGGGATCTTGGCAATTTCTTCAAGCCAATATTTTGCGATAAGCCCCGCATGATATGAGGTACCGCATGCAAGTATTTTTATACCGGAAACCTTTTTAAAAATTGAGGTCGCGTCTTTACCGAAAACGTCGGCACTAAAATGATGTTTTAAAACCTCGCTCAGTGTATTTTGTACAGTTTCCGGCTGTTCGTAAATTTCTTTTTGCATAAAATGATTAAAGCCGTTTAAGCCGAAAAAATCTGCCGTAACTCCCGAAATTTGAATACTTCTTTCTACGGGCGTATTATTTTTATCGGTTATTGCGGCTAATTTTCCGTTTTTTAACAAAGCGGCATCCCCGTCTTTCAAAAAAATTACATTCTGAGTAATGCCTGCAATTGCTGATGCATCGGAAGCGATAAAAACTTCGCCGTTTCCTATTCCGATTAAAAGCGGGCAGCCTCTGCGTACGGCGACAAGTTCATCGGGTTTGTCCGCCGCTATTACGCCGATTGCATAACTGCCCCGAAAACGAGATATTGCTTTTTTTACCGATTCAAAAAGATTCGCGTCCTTTTTATATTCGGCGTTGATTGCATGGGCAATGACTTCGGTATCGGTCTCCGATTCAAAAATGCAGCCGCTATCTTTTAAGCGGTTTCTTTCCTCTTCGTAATTTTCAATAATACCGTTGTGTACGACTGCAATTACATTGTTTGCAATGTGTGGGTGCGCATTCTTTTCGGTTACTCCGCCGTGTGTTGCCCACCGCGTGTGTCCGATGCCCGTACATCCTCTTATATTTTCCGCTTCGGCTGCCGATTTCATATTTAAAACGCGACCGACACGGCGTATTCTTTTTAACTTATTTGCCGCATCAATTACAGCAATTCCTGAAGAATCGTAGCCCCTGTATTCGAGTCGCTCCAGCCCTTGCGTTAAAAATTCCGTTATATTTCCGTCTTTGCATATACCGCCGACAATTCCGCACATAAATTTTATCCTTTATTTTTATTTGCACTATACGTTTATAACGCCGATTTGATGATTGAGTTACAAAATCATTCGTTATCGGTTCCAATTTTCAAGCCTTTTTTGAGGTGATTCTTCCGGAACGGTTTCACCGTTCTAAAATTGCCGTCGCACAGAATCTTGTTATTCAGACCGTTAAAATTAACGATGATTATGATTATAATAAAAATAAAACGGTCAGGCAAGTGAAATGACATAATGACGGATTTCTGTCAAAATAAGACAATGGTTGTAAATTCCATCATTAATAAAAATAATTTTTTTGTCCTTCCGCAGCAACAAACCGTATAGTTTTCAACTAAAATACATTATTTTACATAAAAATATACATTTTTCTTTTAAATTCGCTTGACATTTTTTTACGATTTTTATATATTTTTCATATGCTTGACGGATATGTTGTGTAAAACGACAGACCGCAAGAAGTCAAATAATGTATCGGGAGTTGAAAAATGAAAGATTTACTTAAAAAAATTAAAATTAACCGCAAGAATAGCGAACCGTTGCGAGTTGAAACTGTGGCATATCAAAATAAATTGTACGAACAAACATTGCTTTGGAAGGCAAATATTTCCGCCAGTACGATTATGGGGCAGGTCTGAAAATAATTGATTTTTGAAAGCTTCCTATGATGTCATTGACTTGAAGGGTTACGTTTTTCAAGCTGTTTTTTTAAAGGAATTGTTAAGCGCCGGATGCGTTTTCAATTCCTTTTTTATTAAGAATCGACCGGTAAATATCCTATTCTTTCAAACCCGCAGCAACCGGTATGAAAATTAAGGAAAGTCGTGAAAAACTCGACAGGCATCTCTGAAAAACTCGGTTGGTTTTTTAGAGATGCCCAATATATTCTTTTGAGCCGGTGTGTTAAGAAAAACAGTCTATTGTTTTACAGCAACCGTGCCGCCTTTCAATACAGCCTTATACTCGTTATCGTACATAGCCTCCGCATAAATTGCGGGAATATAATACGAACCGTCGTACGTTACCGTGCCGGCAAAATCAAAAATTTTCGAGCTGCGTCCGTCAAGGCTAAAATAAGTGTAAATATGCGTATCCCGTATATCCTGATAGTCAAACGGCTGCTTATGCTTGCCGTTTTCATTATCTTCATCGTCTTTACCGTCATCACTTGATGCCAAACGTAAATTCGTCATTTCCCAGCCCGTCGGAATAGGAAGCGATAAAGCAATGTTATCAACGTCGGCAAGGGAGGTGTTTTTTACCGTTATCCGCATAGTAAAACGCTGTCCAGGTGTAAGCGCTTCGGGGCGCAGTCTTGTTCCTTCTTCACTGAAAAAGTTCGCAGCAATACCCAAATTAGAAGAAATATCAGTTTCTTCGCCGGGTTGTAACCGCCCCGAAACGTTTATCGAGGCATAAAGCGGAGCATTACCGGTATTCCGTATTTCCAGTTTTTTTACCGTTTCCGCATCCACGGGAATATTGAAAATTTTCGACGTGCTGTTAACGGTTTCCTTGATAGTATTTGTTTCGCTGACAATTTCGCAACTTACCGTTTTTGATTTGTTGAATTTATAGTGCGGTGCAAGAGATAACAAAATCCATGCGGTTTCTTGCGTAGAAAGCCATGCATCGCTTGCGGAAATTTTCGCAAGCTTTTGAATAAGATTCGATGTCCGCGTATTGTCACCGATAATTGTATACGCCGATAAAATAAGTGCCGTATCCCTTATATTCGACGAATAATTTCTGCCGGAATGTCTGTACACCGTTGTCGGTTCATATACTTTTTCAAGCAATCCTTTCGCCGTTTTCGAATGTCCCGCAAGCGCATAAGAAGCCGCCAACATTGCATTTGAAATGTCGTTCAGCGAACTTTCAAAGTTTTTTAAACGGTTCATCGCCCCTATGTCGGCATTACCCGAAAGCGCAAGGGTAAATAACCTGTACGCCTGATTTTCTATGCTGTCTATGTAATTTGATGACCAATTTTTTGCAAGTTCCGTTTGCCGCGTAAGCCATGCTTGATAAATGCCGTCGTTTATAACATACCCCGCTTTTTTTGCTTCCAGCATAAAATGCCCCGCATAATTTGTCGCCCACGAGTTCTCGCCTCCTCCTCCCGGCCAATAAGAAAAACCGCCGGAACGAAGCTGATAATTTTGATATCTGTCCAAAACCGAATTGATATTGACTTTTATAT
>CAUUAT010000016.1:0-28050 GCA_963543195.1 uncultured Treponema sp. | reverse complement strand
GGATATTATCGAAAAATATATGGGCGATACCGGTTTTACTGAAGAAGAAAAAAAGATCGCAAAGCGGATGATTCATACAACAGGTGATGTTGATTACCGCACAATTATTGTCTTTAAAAACAATTTTGTTGAGGCGGCGAAAAACACATTGCAAAAAGGCGCCGTTATTTTTACGGATACGAAAATGTGTTTAACCGGAATAAATAAACCTGCATTCGAAAAAACAAAAAACGAACTTTTATGCTTAATTGACGATAAAGACGTCGCGGAATCTGCAAAAAAAAACGGTACGACCCGATCTTCGGCTGCAGTCGACGAAGCCGTAAAGCGCGGTGCATCGGCGTTTGTTATCGGAAATGCACCGACCGCTTTGTTCCGTCTTTTGGAACTGTACACAGAAAAAAAAGTCAACCCCGAATTTATCATAGGCGTACCCGTAGGATTTGTAGGCGCTGCAGAATCGAAACTGGCTCTAAGAGCCGCTGCGCTGCCGCAAATTTCGACGAAGGGTACAAAGGGCGGAAGCAGTGTCGCGGCCTCAGTTATAAACGCACTCCTTTATATGCTGGTGCGGCGCGATTAACCGGCAGACGGTTTTACAACGCCGACCGTCCAATGCCAAAGCGGTTTTGCAAGCGAAGACGAAAAGGTTTGTATACGGGTAAAATCCGGAAGCCAATCGGCGGAGGGAACCAGCTCCTGATAAAATCCGTCATCAATTTGCAAATCGGACAAAAAGTTTTTTAACGCTTCATCTTCGGAATTCTTTAACATTCTGTTTTCAAAAAGCGGGGCAGCTTCGGCAAACGGATTCGAGTTTATCGGTGTATACTGCGTCATAAGCGAAAAGAGCGCTTTGTCTTTCACATTATCCGAAAACCATTTTAGGACGGCTTTACTGTCGCGCATACGCGAAGGCAGTGCTAAATGACGCACGATAACACCTGAAACCAATTTACCGTCCCCATCAAGTTTTAACGGAGACATTGAAACCATTTTTAAAATTGCTTTTTTTGCGGTTTCGGGATAGTCGGGAGCCTTAAAAACCCGCGCCGAAATTTCGGGATTTAGCGTTTTCAGATCGGGAAGCCACCCATCAACACAACCCTGTAAAAGTCGGAGCGCTTCTTCGGTTTCATAAGCCGAAGAATTCCATACGACAGGTATTGTCAGCCCCTGCTCCTGTGCAATTCTTAAACCGGCGGCAATTGCAGGAATCGAATGGCTTCCCGTTACGATATTTATATTTTCCGCTTTGTGCGATTGCAAAAGCAGGCACATATCCGCAAATTCTTTCAGCGTTACGGTTTTTCCCATACCCAACTGCGATATTTGATAGTTTTGGCAAAATGAACAGCGGAGATTACAGCCCGTTATAAAAATTGTTCCGGAACCGCCCGTACCGGTTACAGGCGGCTCTTCGCCCGAATGCAGCCCCGCCCATGCAATCCGCAAACGGTTCGTTTCTTTACAAAAGCCCGTTTCACCTGCATTACGGTTCACTTTGCAGCGTTTTGGGCACAATACGCACCGTTCATATTCCTTAAATATAAATTCATTATGAGCCGGCAAATTCATACGGCATGGACTATATAAAATTCGCTAAAAAAAAACAAGGTGAGTTTTTGCTTCCCCATAGAAATCAATTTTTGCCCAAAACGGATAATAAATCGTAAGAATTCATAAGAGTGCGGAACATAATGCCGTTCAAAGGCAGCTTCGATTGTGTTTCACGCTTGTACATACGGACTATGTATAATTTACAATACTGCGCCCACTAGCTAAAATATATTAAATATATTAAAATACCTTAAAACGATAATTCATTAAAAATAAAAAGAGGTAAAAATGAAAATTCGTACATCAATAAATTTATTTTTGGCAGCGGCGGTCATCGTTGCCGTGTGCGGAGCGCTTGCTTTTACGGTTCTTCATGCACAGTATTACATTCAAGACAACTTTTACAAAGAGATTCCTTCCATGCTCGACTCTTCCTGTTTGGATTTACAAGTGAATCTTGTCGAGGGGTTAGCCGTATCGGAAAATCTGGTTGAGCATAATTACTTAGTCAGATGGTTTGAAAATTATGAGCGGGATCCGGTCGCCGAAAGCGATATTGCTGACATAATGCTCAAGCTGAGTAATAAAGAGCATTTTTCAACTTGCTTTGCCGCCTCCAAACTTACCGGAAATTATTACGTTGTCGATAAAAATAAAAAAATTGCAGTTGATCACTTAAGCCCCTCCGAAAAAAACGACGCATGGTTTTATACGCTTATCAATCTTCCTCAAAGAACTTTTTTTAACGTCGATTATAATAAAACGCTCAATGAAATCAATTTTTGGTTCAATACGAAAATTATAGATTCTTCAGGCAACGCAATCGGCTTCGCAGGAGTAGCCGTCAGCTTGGATAAAGCCATTGCAAAGGTAAAAGAATCCGTTCCGAGCCCTGCTTCATGGATAGCTTTAATGGACGATAAAAACAATATTTCACTTTGCTCCAACTCCGATTTCGTATCGAAAAAACTTGATGCCGTTACAGGGAATCTGACGGAAGTAAAAAACCACACGGGACTTAAATATTATGATGACAAAACCTTAGGCAGGGTTATAGTTAAAGAGAAAAAACTGGAAAATATGCCGTATTACATTATTTTAAGCATACCGGAAAGCGATTTTATTCCGTCAGTTATGTCTATTTTAGGCTTTTCCGTTTTATGGACGGTTATTCTTTTAATTATTGTCGTGGTATTAAACGGATTTTTAGTGCGCATTTTATTCTCACGATTTAACGCAATTAATATCGTATTTAATAAAGTTGCGGAAGGTGATTTTACGGTAAGGGCGCAAAACAGCAAAGACGAGCTCAGTATTATAACGCTATCGCTTAATAACGCCGTAGAAAAAATTGCTTTGTCTTTTTCGGCTATTGCGGATAATACTAAGGCAATGCAGTCCATATGCAAAACCCTATCGACAAGTATGACCGAATCTTCTTCAGCGCTTAACACTATTACCTCAAATATCGAAAACGTAAAAACGCAAGTTTTAATACAGGATGCAAGCGTAGCGGACACTGTAGACAAGATGGCACTCATTTCAGAAAATATTTCCGAGCTTAACACTCATATCGACAAACAAGCCGAAAGTATTTCCATAACTACCGCTTCCGTAAACGAAATTGTTGAGGATATTCAAACCGTAAAAGAGCGTTCGGGAAATAATTTAAAAGCAATTAAAGAACTTGAAAAAACAACTCATCACGGGAAAGAAGCGGTAAGTACGGTTGTTAACATTTCAAGAATTATAACGGAACAGTCGGAAGTCCTCCTTGATGCAATCTCCGTTATTCAAAATACATCAAGCCAAACAAATCTTTTGGCAATGAACGCCGCCATCGAAGCCGCTCATGCCGGAGAGTCGGGAAAAGGCTTTGCCGTTGTTGCCGATGAAATTCGGAAACTTGCCGAAGAATCGGGCGAGCAAGGGAAAAACATCACCAAGGTTTTGGAGGAATTAAAGCATAAAATTGAAAGTCTCAGCGGAGCAGGCCCGGTAGTTGCAGAACAGTTTGAGACCATCAGTTCAATGATGGATTTAATTTACAGAGAAGAAGACGGCATAATTAGAACGATGAACGAGCAACTGCAGGACAGCCAAAATATTTTAACCGTCATAAGCGGTATGGATACCCTAACGAGAGGCGTAAAAAAGAGCTCAAATGAAATGACGTCCGGTGCCGAAAAAATTTCGCAAGAGCTTAAAAATCTTTCATCGGTGTCTAAAAACATAGCGGACAGTATGTCAGAAATGGCGGCAAGTATAGGACAAATAAACATGGCCGTTCAGGAAGCAAACGGTATAGCTAAAAGCAATAAAGAGAGAACCGACGAAGTCGTATGCGAAATACGAAAATTCAAAGTTCGGGAACTACCCGAAGAAATAGGCGAAATAAAATGACATATTACGGCACCTTTATAAAAGCTGAAGTTTCTCGAGTTTCATAAGGAGCAAAATATGGAAAATGCCGTACTCGATATAAAAAAACTTTCCAAATCTTTTGCAAAAAACAAGGTGTTGGACGGAATAAATTTAACCGTCAAAAAAGGCTCGGTAATGGGTTTGATGGGAGAAAACGGTGCCGGAAAGTCCACTATGATGAAATGTCTTTTCGGCATTTACAACAGAGACGAGGGGCATATTTTTCTTGCAGGCAAACCCATCGAATTCAAAAATCCGAAAGAAGCTTTGGAAAGCGGAGTCGCGATGGTGCATCAGGAGCTCAACCTCTGCCTTGACAGAACCGTAGCCGATAACCTTTTTTTGGGAAGATACCCCACGCGGCTCGGCATTGTGGACGAGATAAAAATATTCGAGCAAACCGTTTCACTTTTTTCTTCCCTCAAAATGAATGTCAACCCGAAAACGATTATGCGGACAATGTCCGTATCACAGCGTCAAATGGTCGAGATTGCAAAGGCGGTTTCTTACGATTCCAAAATCATCGTTTTGGATGAACCGACTTCCTCACTGACCGAAAGAGAAGTCAAAAAACTGTTTTCCATAATTAGAGACTTGCGGCAAAAAGGGGTTTCGTTTATTTATATCTCGCATAAAATGGACGAAGTTTTCGAAATTTGCGATGAAGTTGCGGTTTTACGGGACGGAAAAATGATTTTAAGTAAGCCTGTTGCTGAAACGGATATGAACGAAATTATTTCGGCGATGGTCGGTCGTACCCTCGACAAACGCTTTCCCGATACCGATAACGCTCCGGGCGAAGATTTTTTAAAGATAGAAAATCTAACGACAAAATATGCCCCCGTACTCAATAACATTTCGTTTACCGTAAAAAAAGGCGAAATTTTCGGACTGTACGGTTTAGTCGGAGCGGGACGCAGCGAACTGTTGGAAGCACTTTTCGGTATACGGACAATTAAATCGGGGTCGATAATCGTAAACGGTAAACACATCAATTTTAAAAACAGCAAAAAAGCTATGCAACACGGGTTCGCTCTTTTAACCGAAGAGCGAAAATTAAACGGTATGTTCGGGAAGGATACAATCGAATTCAATACGGCCATCACGAATTTAAACAACTATAAAACTTTTAATATTTTATCGAACAGAAAAATCCGTGAAGCCGCAAGCAGACAAATAAAAATAATGAAGACACGCTGTCTTTCTCCCGAACAGCCGATTTCCGCATTAAGCGGCGGCAACCAGCAAAAGGTAATTATCGGTAAATGGCTTGAACGTTCTCCTGAAATATTTTTAATGGATGAACCGACGCGCGGTATCGATGTCGGCGCAAAATACGAAATTTATCAGCTGATTATTAAAATGGCCAAGGAAGGAAAAACGGTTATCGTCGTTTCAAGCGAAATGCCCGAAATATTGGGAATTACAAACCGCATTGCCGTTATGTCGAACCATCGTCTTGCAGGAATCGTCAACACCAAAGAAACGGATCAAGAAACTCTACTGAGGCTTTCTGCAAAATATTTATAAGGTATCTTTAAAAAAGTCGTTAGATTTTTTTAAAGGGCTCTTTTATACAATCCTTTCCACATGCTTAATTATACCGCCGCCTAAAACAAAATCGCCGGAATAAAAAACGGCAGCTTGCCCTTCAGCAACGGCTTTTTCCGGTTCCGCAAATTCAATTTTAAATTCACCGCCGCCCAGCGGAATCAATTTTGCGTGTTTTTCTTTTTGGCGGTACCTTGTTTTTACCGTAACTTCCATTTCGGTTTTCAGTTCATCAAAAGCAATCATATTTACGGATTCGGCAATTATAGTGTTTGCAAAAAGAGAATCGTTTGTACCTAATGTAACCGTATTTTTATCCGCATCTTTTTTTACTACATAGACAGGATAGCCCATTGCAACTGCAAGCCCTCGTCTTTGTCCGATTGTATAATAGTGCAACCCCTTATGCGTTCCGATTTTTTCTCCGGCCGTATTTAAAAACACCCCTTCTTTCAATTCTTTCCCGGCAAGAGTATTTATTATATTTGTATAATCATTACCGGAAACAAAACAAATATCCTGACTGTCGGGACGATGCGCATTTATAAACCCTGCAGCTTCCGAAACGGCGCGTATGTACCGCTTTTGAAGTCCTGCAAGCGGAAATATCGTATGAGAAAGCTGGCGTTGATTTAACAATGCCAAAAAATAACTTTGGTCTTTTACGGTATCGGCTCCGCGCTTTAATAAAAATCTTTCGGAGCCGAACATAGTACTTTTTTCAATACCCGCATAATGCCCCGTCGCTATTAAATCAAAACCGTCTTTTAATGCTTGTTCCAAAAAAAGACCGAATTTTATTTTTGCATTACAGATAAAACACGGATTCGGCGTTCTTCCTTTTTTATATTCATTCACAAAATAATCTATAATCAGCGTTTTAAATTGTTCACGGAAATCATATACAATATGCTCAATACCGAGTTTTTCAGAAACAGCTTTCGCATCCGCGATGTCGCCGTCTTGTCTTTTGCAAGCGGCACCGCACGGAGCTTTTTCGCCGTTTGTAAGCGGCGATAAAAGTTTTAACGTAACGCCCGTAACTTCATATCCCTGTTCGACAAGAAATTGTGCGGCGACGGCGGAATCCACTCCACCGCTTAATCCGACGAGAACTTTCATTATTTGCAAATTTCCTTAACGGCTTTTTCAGGATTCAACATCATCCAAATACCGGTGTCGACAAGAGCACGTTCGACTTGAATGCGCAGCGCCGCATTTTTAATGCTTGTAATTTCGGCACTTTTAGCGGAACCGATGACGCGCCTGTTTAATTCCGCGCCGCAAAAACCGACGGCGTCAAGCAATAGCTGTTCAATATAAGCACGAATAAAAATTGAATTTTTATACGCTGCGTCCGTTATGTTATCTTTCAAATATGTTATTCCGCACATGTAAAAATTTTCAAACAACTCTTTTTTTGTTTTATGTATCCAAACTAAAAAATCATTTTTTTTAGTTTGCGTAATTTCATTTGCAGCATATGCTATATACGTTTCCGCAAGAATAAAATGTGCAAGAACATTTCCCAAATCATATCCGATAGGTCCGTAAAAAACAAATTCGGGATCGATTATCTTCAGCTTTGTAACCGTTTCGGAAACACAGTCAGAATCATTTACGAAAATAGAACCCGAATGCAAATCGCCGTGAATTAAACTTTGAGAATTACTGCAAAATTTTTCTTTTAATTTTGCGGCGGCGGCGGCCAGTTCGTTATTGTTATAAAAACGGGCGGAAAGCCACTCGGCATTTTGCGCAAATAAAATATTTCGTTTACATACATCGTTATAAGGATATGTGAATACCAGTTCTTCCGTAATTTTGCATAATTCGGGGTTATAAAAAGTAGTTGCAAGTTCCGATTTTTTTTCGTAACCGGAAACGAGAACGGTAAGCGGAAGTGTTGTACGTACAATAAAGTCCGATATCAACTTTCCAAGATTGTGAAAAACGGAAGCCTTCATCAATTCTTTTTTTAAATTGGAATAAGCACCTATATCTTCCATAATTATCGACGCCATCACTGAATCGGAATATAAAATTTTCGGAACAAATTCAGGCGCGTATTTGAATTGCAGTTTTAACATCTTAGCTTCCCGCACACTTCGGTCGGGATTCAAATAGCCGTCAGGGCGCACACGCGTTTGTATATCGGCTTGTTTCAATACGAGTGATTTTTTTGTTTTCGTATCCGAAACACGGTAAACATAATTTATATTTCCGTCTCCTATTTCTTCGCAAATTAAATTTTCATTTGAAGAAAAAAAATCGGTGTGTTCAAAAACATAATCGATTATATCATCGTTATTCATTTTATAATGAGAACTGAAACGCATCTTCCGCTCCAAATATCATTTTTGCAGTGATTTTATTTTTTTATCATCTTCAATTATTTTTTGCGCATTTATGCTCATACATTTTTTTACCGCCGATGCAATTTCCGCATCGTACAGCGCAAAAATCCGGGCGGCAAAAAGAGCGGCGTTTTTCGGTTCAAGAATAAGTGCCGGTGAAATTCCCGACGGCATTCTGATTGAAGAATAAATATCAGCACCTGCAAAACTGTCCGAATGCGGCGGACACGTAATTGTCGGAGAAGTTACAAAACCGTCTATAAAACCAGACAGTGCATTGCTTCTGCCTGCAACCGTAATATATAATGTGGGGCGTTCCGATGCCTCATACTCTTCCAACATTGAAATAACGTGCGCGGCGGTTTTATGCGCAGACCCGATACGCAATTCATATTCTATACCGAATTCTTTTAAGCCGCGCGCAATTTTTTCCGCATGTTCAGAATCGGAAACGGAGCCCATTACAATAATTACAAGCGGTTTCAAATGATTCCCGCCTTTTTTAAATTCTTTTCCAGCCGCTGCTCAATCGGGTATTCGCCGCGCTCAAATGTTGTTTTAGTCAATTTTTCATACGCTGTGATATACAGTTCGACGGCTTCAGCCCACACCGCCTCTTCAAGTTCAGGAACATCTCCATCGCCGCGATAGCCTTTTGCGGTATATGCCATTCTGATAAATTCTTTATCAAAGTTTTCGGGTTCCTTTCCTTCATCCAAACGTTTTTTATAAGAATCAAATTTCCAATAACGCGAAGAGTCCGGAGTGTGAACTTCGTCAATTAAAAGAATATTTCCGGATTTATCAAATCCGAATTCATATTTTGTATCTACTAAAATGAGCCCCGCTTCTTTTGCGCTTTTTTGTCCGCGTGCAAATAGTTTTAAAGCCGCTTTTTGAACATAATCCCACTGCTTCACCGTCATATATCCGTTCGCGACAACTTCAGCACACGTTAAACGTTCATCATGTCCGGTCGGTCCGCCTTTTGTCGTGGGCGTAATAATAGGTTCAGGCAGTGCTTGATTTTTCTTCAAACCTTCGGGAAAGTCGTAACCGTAAATAGTGCGTTCTCCTAAGGAATATCTGTACCAAAGAGCCGTTGCCGTAACGCCCGTAATATAACCGCGTACAATTACTTCTATCGGAAGCGGCGTTACTTCGGTTACGATTATACAATTGGGATCCGGCGAAGAAATTATATGGTTTTTTATTATGTCACCAGTATTTTCAAACCACCAAAGAGAAAGCTGATTCAATACTTGTCCCTTATACGGCAGTGCCGTCAATATCCGATCGAAAGCCGATATCCTGTCTGTTGTTACAATGAGACGCTTTCCCGCCTCAGGCGAATACCAGTCGCGTACTTTTCCTTTTTGTTTTGCCGGAAGCGGCAAATTCGATTCTTTAAACGCAAGATCTCTTGAAATCATTTTTTTCTCCTGTAGTGTACAACGTTATGGGAATCTCAAAAAACTTCAGTTTTTCATGTTTTTCAGACGACGCCCTTCAATCTTTTATTTACAAACGCGGCAGCTTGCTTTGGGTTTGCCGTGCCCTTCGATTTTTTCATCACTTGTCCCATAAGCCAGCCCGCTACATTGGTTTTTCCGTTTTTCCAATCTTCAACGGCGGAAGCGTTTTCGGCAAGCACTTCATCCACTATTTTTTCGATTGCCGAACCGTCACTTACCTGCTCCATTCCTTTTTCCGAAACAATTGCCTGCGGTTTTTTACCGGTTAAAACCATTTCCGCAAAAACTTCTTTTGCCTGCTTACCCGTAATTTTTCCGTCTTCTATGCAATTTACCAGCTCCGCAAGTTCTTCCGGACCGAATTTCAAATCATTTAACATACCGGTGCTTTCATTCAAAACGGCAAGCACTTCAGCCAATATCCAGTTCGCCGTTTTTTTCGGCTCTTTCGACTTCAGCGCAGCCTTTTCAAACCACTCTGAAAGGCTTTTATCTGCGGTTAATGTCCGCACATCAAATTCCGAAAGGCCGTATTGCTTTTTAAAACGAATCCGTTTTGCTTCCGGCAATTCACCCGTCGACGCGCACACTTCGGCTATAAATTCGTTACTTAACTGAAGTGCTTTTAAATCGGGTTCCGGCATAAAGCGGTAATCTTCACCGACTGTTTTTGTACGTTGAATAACGGTCTTACCTGACGGTTCATCCCAGCCCATCGTCCGTTTAAAATTCGGTCGAAATTCGATACGGTTGCTGCTGTTGTATTCGGCAAGCTGACGAGAGGCTTCATACGCGCAAGCCTCTTTTACGGCTTTAAACGAGTTCATATTTTTAATTTCTGAAATAGGTGTTCTGAATTCCGTGCCGTTGTCAATAATTTTTAAATTTACATTCGCATCACAGCGCATCGCGCCTTCTTCCAGATTGCCGTCGGTTATGCCGATGAATTTTAAAATTTCGCGGACAGTCTGCATATAGCGAGCAGCTTCCTCCGGACTTGACATATCGGGTTTTGAAACAATTTCAATTAAAGGAACGCCGGAGCGATTGTAATCGATATAGCTGTGCGCCCCTTCAATGTGAAGACTTTTGCCGACATCCTCTTCAAGATGAATTCTTTCAATTCGTATTTTTTTAAAATCCGGCGGTTCGTTTTGTTCGGCACGATTTATTTCTACGCAGCCGTTTTCGCAAAGCGGTGTGTAAAACTGTGTTATTTGGTACCCTTTCACAAGGTCGGGATAAAAATAATGTTTGCGGTCGAATTTGGAAAAATTATTTATTTTGCAGCCGAGCGCATATCCCGCCTTAACGCCGAATTCCACATATTCTTTGCTCACAACAGGCAGTGCTCCGGGCAATCCTAAACATGTCGGACAAACACGAGTGTTCGGAATGCCGCCGTAACGGTTTTCACAAGCACAAAACGCTTTTGTTTTTGTTAAAAGCTGACAATGAATTTCGCAGCCGATAATAATTTCATACTCAAGGTTTCCCGCCTTAATCATCTTTCCCTCCGACCTATCGGTTTTCTATGCTAAGGTAATCTCGAAAAAATTCGGTTTTCGAGGCTACCTTAATTTTTATTTTTAACGGTACCGCATCATATCATAAAAAAGACAGCTTTGGAAGTGGGAGAAACCTGCCGAAATGCCATAGCATGGCAGCTTGAGGAAAACATTTCTATCGTGTATTGGCATATTTATTCACGATGCTTGACACAAGGCTTCAGTTTTTAAAGGTTTTCTTAATTTTAATCCACATCTTTTTTGCCGCTTAAAATTTTTATGCGCTCTTTCCAATCGGGAAGGAATTTTGTCATATAGCGTTTAAACCGCTCGTTGTGCAGCCGTTCTTTAAAATGAATCAATTCATGAACAAGCACGGTTTCGGCACATTCTTCGGGCAGTGCCGCAAGGTTTGTGTTCATCGTTATAATCCGGTTTGTAATATTGCACACGCCCCACTTGCTTTTCATATCGCGGAATTTAATAGCGCAGGGTTTTTCATTTATTGTTTTTTCCCAGTACGGCAGTATTTCGCTGATGTATAACTGTAGTTCTTTTTTGTAAAGCCTGCTTAAAAGCTGCCGCCGTTTCGCATATTTTTCCTGTGAAGAAACGGCTTTCGGTTCTTTTATATAAAAAAAATCTTCGTCTATCGAAAACTTTAAAACCTTTCCCGTATGGATTATTTTCGTTTTGTATTCACTGCCCCACAACTTTATTGCTCCGCCGTCTTTTATACTATATTTTTCTTTTTCCGCGTTTATTCTTTGCTTAATTTTTTCTTGATGTTTTCTTATCCATTCCGAATTATCGGCTGCAAATTGAGCGGCTTTTATTTCGGAGAATCCTTTGGGAATGTGAAGTTTCGGAACTCCCGTCTTAGGTGAAATAGTCAGTCTGACTTTTTTGCCGCACGATTCCGTACATTCGATATATATTCCGTTTATAATCATATCCGCATATTGTATTTTTTAATAATGCCGGGAAAAGTTTTCAGTTTTATCTTTTCACCTGCTGCCGTAAGAAGGAAGCCTTCAAAATTTCCACAGACCGTATGATATTCAGTGCTGAAAATTATTGCATTTACTCTTTTGTAATTATCCGATATGGGAGCGAACACCAAATCAATCATACCTTCCGTGTCTTGGATAATCCACTTTCCGGTAACTCCGTAAGGGCGCGTAATCCGCACAGGCGGAAGCGGTGTCAAAGCACCGTCATACATCAAAATATTTTCATTATATTTTTTGCTATCGGGAGCAACGGAATTATTTATTTGAAAAACGAGCGTTTTGCCGTTCATTTTTCCAAGTCCTGTTACAAGCGTGCGTTTAGTGCGAAGTTCCGTATATGTTTTACGTATATCATACAAACCGACCGAAGTTTCTTTCGACACGGTAATATCTTTGTCATAGCCTAAACTTATCCAGCCTTTTACGGAGCCGCTTTGGATTGAAATAGCTTGGCACCTCCGGCTTATTCCGTATGGAACGACGCAGCTGAAACCTGACGCATCTTTTCTTAAAATATCCAAATCCAACCTACCCTCGCAGGAAGGACGAAAATCGTTTGCCAAAAATTCGAAATCGGTATGCAGCGTCCCATGCGAAAGCCGCGAAAAAATTCTGGCGTATCGATGCTTTGTTCTGCAAGCCGCAATACTGTAACCGATGTGTTTGGGTTGATGAATAAACCTTCCGGGAAGGTATTGACGATACGCAAATTTCTTGCCGGTTTTACGGATCCAAAAAGTCGTTTCCATAAACGAAAAAACAAAACTCGAAAAAAACGTCGTTTCGCCGATAACTTCGTCATCGCAAAATAAAAACCGTGCAGCACCTGTTATGCACATATTAGTAATAGTCGCCGGCAGCGGAAGGTTTCCGAAAGGACGCGGCAACCCTTTTATGTCCAGCTTTTTAAATATGCCGCTGAACGAACCGAAAAGCGGTTTGCCGTTTTTTACGGGTGCGGCAGGAGCCGGTTCTATTTTCCGCGTATAAAAAATTTCGTTTTCCATTTTATTTTTTCCAAAACGCCGGTATAAAATAGATTATCATCGTATATAGTTCCAATCTGCCTGCCAGCATAACAAATGAAAAAAAGAGCTTTACCGCCGGAGAGAAAAATGCAAAATTTCCGGCAGGTCCTACGCGCCCGAAACCCGGTCCTACATTGCCTATTAATGCGAGAGCGGCACTGATTCCCGTCATCATATCCGTGCCGTCGGCAACTGCGACAAATGCCGTAATAAGGGCAAGAATAAAATAACAAAACAAAAAACCTGCAATACTGTACACAATGTCTTTTCTGCCGGGTCGTTTATTCAATCGGATGCTGAAAACGCCGTGCGGATGCAAAAGTCTTTTCACTTCAATCCGCGCCTGTTTTTTTAAAATCAGCCAGCGAATTACTTTTATGTTTCCCGAAGTGGAGCCTGAGCAACCGCCGATAAACATCAGTGCAAACAAAACCAGCTTTGCAAATTCGGGCCACGCATCGTAATTCACGGTTGAAAAGCCCGTTGTTGTTATCACCGAAGCGACTTGAAAAAAACCGTGCCGCAAACTTCCCAAAAAACCGTATATCGGATAAATTGAAACTATAATTAAACAGGCGGCAATAAAAACAATCCGCAGATATGCTCTCAATTCCGAGTTGTTAAAAAGTTCTTCGGCGTGTCCCGTAAACAAATGAAAATACAGACTGAAGTTGACGCCTGCCAGCAGCATAAACACGGTACAAATAACATCGACCGCCGGAGAATTAAAACTTCCGATGCTCGCATTGCGCGTCGAAAATCCGCCGGTACCGAGCGTTGCAAATGTATGGCAAAGCGATTCGATAAACGGAAGCCCCGCAAGCATTAAAAGAATGAGCTGCAAAACCGTCATTCCGAAATAAATAAACCAAAGTGCTTTCGCCGTATGCGTAATTTTTGCCGTTACTTTTCCTTTGTCCGGTCCTGACGTTTCGCTTTTAATTAAACGGAAACCGCCGACACCCAAAAGCGGAAAAAGGGCGACCGTTAACGCAACAATTCCCATACCTCCGAGCCAGTGCATTTGGCAACGCCAGACGTGAACCGATAAGGGACAGTTTTCAGCGTCGGTTAAAATAGTACCGCCGGTCGTCGAAAATCCCGAAACGGCTTCAAATACGGCATCGATAAAACTCGGAACCGCTTTTGAAAAATACAAAGGGAATGCACCGAAAATACATGCGGTAACCCATGCAGCCGCAACCAATATTATTCCGCCTTCGGTCGAAAGTTTTATTTTTCTATTTTTTCCCATAAAAAATAAAACAGCGGCAATTGTGCAAACTACCAGCATCGGAATTACAAAGGCAGGTATGAAAAAATATTCTTTTTTGTAAAGCGCCGTTAAAACCGGAATAATAAAACTGATTGCAATAATTGCAAGAATCATAAAAATAATTCTTACATATTGAAATAATGAGCTTTTAACGAGTGTATTCATGCGCTAGCGACCTCCGAACATTTCGATAATTTCGCCGCTCTGTGCAGATTTTACAATGAACACAATTTTATCGCCTTCGTTTATTTCGGTATCTCCTTTCGGAATAATGCAGCCGTTTTTGCCGGTAATTAAAAGAACAAGATAAATACCGTGCTGCGCAATATCTTTCAGCTTTTTCCCGAGCACGCGTGACTTTTCGGAAATATAAAGCTCGATAATTTCAAGTTTACCGTCGCCCATCGTATGCATTCCCGTTACGTTTTCATTTATCAAATGTCCCATAATCGAATCGACTACGACATCTTTAAACGAAACGGCAACATCGATTCCGATTTTATATGCGACGTTTTCCAATACCGAGCTTTGCACAAGCGAAATCGTTTTATATACACCGAGCGTTTTTAAATAAGCACACACAATCATATTCAGCTCATAATTGAGCGTAGTGCAAATAACCAAATCAAAACTGTCAAGCTTAATTTCTTCGATAAAGGATTCGTCGGTAACATCCGCACGGTACACCACCGCTTGCGGGAATTGCGCCGAAACTTCTTTTGCGCGTTTTTCGTCGTTTTCAATAATCGAGATTTTCCATTTTTGATTAAAACCCGTAGGAAGTAATTTTGAAAAGAAAGATTTGCCTGTCGAATTTTTGATTAAGTATTCGGCAACGCTTTCTCCGATTCTTCCCATCCCGACCAAAGCAATCTTTTTAAACTCTTGCGTCTTAAATCCAGAAAGGTCGTAAAATTTTTCTATGTATTCCGGTTTTGTTAAAATTGAAATGCGAGTATTCGCCGTCAAAACCGTATTTCCCGAAGGAATTTTATTGCGACCGTTTTGTTCAACACTGACAACGATAAAAGGGACGTCAATATGTTTGTGAATATCCAAAATAGCGAGCCCATCCAGTATGCTTTTTTCACACACGTTAAAGCGTGTCAATTCATAACTGGAATTCTCAAAAGAAAGAATATCACTTACCGCGCCGTGTTCAATAGCTTGAATAACAGCCCGTGCAGCTTCTTCATCGGGGTAGACAAGAGCGTTGATACCGAGCGTCCTATCGTCGGAAAAATTAAGAGCTTTTACGTAGTCCTCATTCCGTACGCGCGCAATTTTTACAACTTCAGGCGCTAAGCTTTCGGCAATACCGCAAATTATCATGTTTAGCTCATCCGAATCGGTTACGGCGATAAGTGCGTTGGCTTTTTTTATTCCCGCATCAAGCAAGGTTTGCGTGTCGTTTCCGGAATCTTGAATGACCATACAATCAAGTCTATTCGTCGCATGCCGCGCGACTTCTTCGTCTTTTTCAACAAGGACAACGTCATGCTTTTTCCGTATCAGTCGGCGGGCCAATTCGGAGCCCGTAATGCCGCCGCCTATAATAATGATTTTCATAGCGCGTATGATACACAAAATCGACCGATTTGAAAAGGGCGGATTTATGGTAAACTCCTTTTCTTAAAGGGAGTCTTAAACGGAAGTTTTTTAGAGACTCCCGAAAACATATTTACTTGACCGAAAACCCGCTCAATCCACGCGCTTTAAGCTCTTCCGAAGTAAGACTTTCCACTTTTGCATATGGGTGATTATGTTTAAGCGCATACATAAATTCGCCTAAAGTTTCGGTATCGGACTCGGCAAAAATTTCCACCGAATAATCGGCGCAGTTACGCACCCAGCCCGCTACTCCGATTTTTTTTGCAAGCATCGCCGTCCAATATCGAAAACCGACGCCTTGAACCCTGCCTTTTACCGAAATACGGAACGCCCTCCTCTTCTGCAAATTTTCACTTTGCACATTATCTTCGCTTGAGTATCTGTTTTCAGGATCCATCGTATTCTCCGGTAAGGCCGATTGCCGCCCCTGCATCTTCGGGAACAATACCTAATGTTTCGGCAAACTCATATGCCCGTAAACAGCCTAAAACGGTATGTTCGGGAAAATGTGCATCGGAATTGCAAATAACACGCGCTTTCATATCACGGGCGATTTCCCAAAATTCTCGTGCAGGGTAACCGTATTCGCTTTTTCCGTTTCTGTTTACCGTTTTTTTTAAAGTACCGTACCCGTTAATTTCTATCGGCATATTGAATTCGATTGCCGCACGAATCAACGCTTTTGAACAGGCGCGGTAGTCCGCATCAATATTTTCAACACGCGATAAAAACAAATCGGGGTGTGCTAAAAAACTGTAAATTCCCGTTGCCATCCCTTCAATCGTAAAATCAATATACCCGAAGACATCTTTTTTATCCGTTATTTCAGGAACATACGCCAAAGTACCGTCTATTTCATACCAGTGAGAACCGAAAACCAAAAAGTCCGTTTTCAATTCGGCTTTTAAATAATCTTTATACCAGCTTTTAAAACGCGGCAACCACTCGCATTCAAAGCCGAAATATACGGGAAACGGAGCTTCCGACGCTGCCTGTTCGACAAGACTTTTATACAAGCCGATTTCATCTTTGTGCATTCTGCAATATGCCCATGACGAATCGGGGTACGGGCAATGATCGGAAAAACCGAGCGCCGAGCAGGAAAATTTTTTCGCTTCTTTTACATAATCGACGGGGCAGCCTTTCGCATGTTTACATAAATACGTGTGCGTGTGAAAATTACCGATTGTTTTTTGAGAATGTATGCACGACTTCATCTTAACTATTTCTCGATTTCGTTTAATTTTTCTTCTTTCAGTTTTGCCGTAGCCTTTGACTGCCGTGCCAAACGTCCTGCCAATAAGCGCGAAAGGAAAATTCCGTAATGCGGATACGCTTCAATCAGATTCATAAAATTCATTTTCGGGATTTTTACCAGTGAACCTTCACCGATTGAAACGACCGTCGCGGATCTTTTATCGTTCATTAAAAAAGCCATTTCCCCTATAAAAATATCGGCGGGCGTCAAAACGGACATCAATTTGTTTTCTACGTACACTGCATACCGCCCCGAGCTGATATAAAATAAATTATTCGAATCCTCATTTTCACGGCAAACTATTTGCATATGCTTAAATGTAAGGACTTGCTGTGATTTTAAAATTGCCGGTGTGAGGTTCGCAATATTTTTTTGGTTTTTTACTTCAAATGAAACTTCATTTCCCATATCGTTGTAAGTCATATTTTCTACAAAACCTTGCGAAAGTTTAATTCCCATTCCGTGCAAACCCGCTTGAAAATCGGCTTCCAGTCTGCTCCGCCAATCGAATCCTTTTCCTTCATCTTTAATCGTAATTTGAGTTTTTTCAAGACTAATATTATAAGTAATGTATATTTTTTTTCCGGCGACATCGGGATTATTTTGTTTTTCTTTGATTAAATCCATCATATTTTTTCTGGCTTTAAGCCATGCATTTTTTTCTTCATACGAAATATTACAATTTCCATGTTCGACGGCATTAAAAAGGAGCTCCATCATTGCAGTTTGCAAGCCCGAACGTTCTTCGGCGCTTATGCGGTCGCTGTTATAAAGATATGTCCCGATTAAGTTGGCGTAAAAAACAACTTCAAACGGGTCGGTGTCGCTGACAAAATGACCTTGCTTTTTTTCATCGTGCTGCTGCTGCATTCCGCGGTTAAACAAGAATTGCTGATGCTGATTTAAAATTCTGATAATTTGAACCGCATTTTTTTCAAAATCGCTGCGTGTACAAACAAACAAAAAGTTCGGTTCTTTCCGCTGTTCCAATTCGAATTTTTCGGAATTGGTATTTGTGATTGCAATAACACCGCCGAATAAAAGCCACGGATCATCTTTTACGACTTTTAAACATGCGGCGCCGTCAATGTTTTTATCGCCGAAATCTATAATTTTGATTTCCGGCATTTCATATTTAAAAAACGAAACTATGTTTACATAATTGTTAAGTTCTACAATATCGATATTTTCAGCGGCTGCAGCCGCATTTTTTATAGCCTCCACCGTTGTTTTAACGGTACTTATAATCGGAATCTTTTTCACACTTCTTCCTTTTCATAAAAATATAGCGTATTATAGCATAAATTTAAAATACATACTATACTGCCCTCTCATTATTTATGGACGACTTATTATTTTTAAAAGGGAAAGCCTACCCCTTAGGAGCACAGCCGAATTCTTTCGGAGTAAATTTTTGCGTATTTTCGCGGAATGCGGCGGAAGTTACGCTGCATCTGTTTGAACATAAAGATGATGACGAACCTTCCGTAAGCATCACGCTTGATCCGCATATCCATAAGACGGGTGATGTGTGGCATATTTTTGTACACGGCTTAAAAAAAGGAGCGCTTTACCTGTATACGGCAGATGGCGAATTTTTGCCGCACGGGGGACACTTGTTTAATGCGCATAATTATTTACTCGATCCGTATGCAAAACAATTAACTAATCATTCGCTCTTTAATTCGGCGCAAATAAAAAATTACAGAAACCGCAAACAAACCGACGGGATATTTTTTAACACCGAAAAAACGGCGGACGGTTTTCCGAAATGTATTGTCATAGATGACGCCGAATTCGATTGGCAAAACGATTTGCCGGTCAATGTGCCGCTTAGAAAAACCATTATTTACGAAACTCATGTAAAAGGTTTAACGGTTTTAAATTCCCGTATTGATGAAAAAAAACGGGGCAAATATACCGGACTTGTAGAAGTCATTCCGTATTTAAAAAAACTCGGAATTACTTCGCTTGAACTTTTACCGGTTTTTGAATTCGACGAAAATGAAAATGTAAATATAAATCCGAAAACGGGGGAATGCTTAAAAAATTATTGGGGATACAGTACAGCGGCTTTTTTTGCCCCGAAAGCCGGTTACGCGGAAAATCCCGAAAATGCCGTAAACGAATGGAAATATATGATTCGGGAATTTCACAAAGCGGGAATCGAGATTATAATAGACGTTGTTTTTAACCACACAGCAGAAGGAAACGAAAATGGCGCCGTATTTTCATTTAAAGGTTTTGACAATTCAATTTATTATCACCTTGAAGAAAATAAAAACACATACAAAAATTATTCCGGCTGCGGCAATACATTAAACGCGTCGCACCCTGTGGTAACACAATTTATTCTCGACTGTCTGCGTTATTGGGTTACGGAAATGCATGCGGATGGTTTCCGCTTCGATTTAGCGACAGCACTGGCGCGTGATGAAAACGGAACCGTTAATACGCATGCTTTTTTATTACGGGCAATTGCCGAAGATGCCGTTTTGCGCTCGGCAAAAATAATTGCAGAGCCGTGGGATGCGGCGGGCGGATATATGCTGGGAGCGTTTCCCAACCGCTGGGCGGAGTGGAACGATATGTTCAGAGATACCGTCCGTTCATTTTGGCTGCTGCCCAATCCCGATATACGGAAATTGGCAACGCGGGTAACGGGCTCTTCCGATTTATATTCGCAGCATGGGCGGCGCCCGTATCAATCCGTGAATTTCGTATGCTGCCACGACGGTTTTACGCTTTTCGATTTACTGCGGTACGACCAAAAACACAACGAGGAAAACGGCGAAAACAACTGCGACGGTACAAATAATAATTGCAATTCTAACTGCGGTGCCGAAGGTTTTGCTTCCGCCGAAATTGAAACGATACGGATGCGGATTGCCAAAAATATTTTAATTACGCTTTTACTTTCCGCAGGAACTCCGATGCTCAATATGGGAGATGAAGTTTTAAGAACGCAAAACGGAAACAATAATGCATATTGTCAAGATAATGATATTTCGTGGTTCGATTGGCGGCTGACGGAAGAAAATAAAGAAGTGTTTGAATTTGCACGGAAACTTATTAGGCTCAGAATAGGTCATTTTTCTTTTACGCGTAAAAGCTTTTTTACGGGCATTGCAAAGGTTTACGGAGCGGGAAGCGATTTACAATGGTTTAACAGTGAAGCCGAATCTCCCGATTGGAATACTCCGACACATTTTTTAGCTTTTCTAATCGACGGCAATAAAATCAATTTGGAAAGCGATAAGGATGATAATGACTTTTATATTATGTTCAACAGTTATGATTCGGATATTACGGTAAAACTGCCGGCACCGTCTTGCGGAAAATGGCACCGGCTCATTGACACCTCTTATCCTTTCAACGAAGATTTTACCGATGAAGATAAAGCCGTACAACTCCCGAATCAAAAGATATATGTCATTTTTGCAAAGACGGCCGTTGTGCTTATTTCGAAGTACGTATAAAAGCTCCGTACTTTTACGAAAGAAGATTTCCCCGTTCTCCCGGTTTTTAAATTATGCCTACACTTGCCGGATCGGGCATAATTTTGTATATTCTCTAATAGGAATTAGCAAGACATTTATAATGTCTTAAATCTTACGGATGATGATAAGGAGAAAAAAAATGGCAGTATTGGATATTACTTCAAAAAACATCGACGAAACACTGAAAACCGCTAAACCCGTTTTAATTGATTTTTGGGCACCGTGGTGACCGAGTTGTGTGCAACTCGGTCCTGAGCTGGAAGCCGCCGAGAAAAAACTCGGCGATACGGCTGTCGTAACGCGGTCTAATGTAGACAACGCAAGAGATTTGGCAGCCAAATTTAAGTTTATGTCTATTCCGACGCTTATCGTTATGAAAGACGGAAAAGAAGTGGATAGACACACCGGCTTTATGTCAAAAGATGAGCTTGTCGGTTTTGTGTCAAAGCATGCGTAACAGCACTCCAGTAAAAAAGCCCGCACCTATCCCGGTGCGGGCTTTTTTATCGGCAATTACAGTTCCACTTTTTTAGCGACAAGCCAAGAGCCGCATACGAAAAAACCGGCAGAAAACAAAAACATCATAATAACCGTTACAAGATAAACAGGCATCGGCTGAGAAAGCCCATGAAAAAATATGTCTCCTGCCCCAATATTCGTTATATGTACGTCAATGTATTGCACAAAGCCCCATTCTAAACTAAGATATCTGCCGAGTCTTGCAATTTGGCTCATGACTAAAATAAACAAAATAACCGCAATAAATTGAGCCAACGTCTTTTTCCGGATAAAAGAGCGGGTAAGCGCTTTTACGCAAATAAAAACCGTTCCGACCAGTAGAAAACCGGATACGGTTAAAAATGCAATATAAAGTGTCGGCAGCGTATTATACACAAAAACGGTTTGCAGTATCGCCGAAAGTGCTGAGCGGAAAGTAATACCTGATATCCCGCCGAATTGCGCAGCTTGAAGTGCTGCAAAAATAATAAAAAATACCAACGAAATCATTGAATATACTAAGAATTCGACAAAACCCGCAAGAATTCTTCCGCCTAAAACCGATTCGCTGCGTACGGGAATTGTCAGCATAAGATAGTTGGTGTCTTTATATAAAAGCTCGTCAACATGCCCGTTGCTGCACATAAAAAACATTACCGTCGGAATAAAAATAACGGCAAAAAGCGTTATTATGTACCACCAAAAAACCGCCGAACCGTTATAACCATGACTAAAATTTACGCCTTCAACAAGCATTAAAAGTATTGTACCTACGGAAAGCACCGCCATTACTCCACCCAAAATCAAAATCATATTGAGTCGTCTTTTCATTTCATATTTAAAAATTCTACCCATAAAAAACTCCTTACTATCAGCTACCGAATACTTCAAGATAAATTTGATAAATTGATTTTTCCCGTGTCGTACGCAAATCTTCGGCGTCCCCTTCAAACACGACTTCTCCAGCACGCAAAAACGCAACATCATTAAAGATATGCTCTATATCCGAGACGAGATGTGTCGTGATCAAAATAGCGCTTTCTTCGGACCACGTTTTTATAATCGTTTTAATTATCTGCTCGCGCGCAACAGGGTCGGTTCCGCCTAACGGTTCGTCCAAAATATACAGCTTCGACGCTCGCGAAAACGTCAGCGTAAGGTTAAGTTTTTCAACCATACCTTTAGACATCGTTTTAACGGTTTGGTTCGGATTTAATTTCATAAAATTAAGCATATCCGAAGCCTTCGCTTTATCGAAATCTTCAAAAAAATCCGCATAGAAACCGATTGCATCGGCGGCAGTCATCCATGGATATACGATATTTTTATCCGGTAAAAACGATACGATGCGCTTCGTTTCAATACCGAATTCTTTTCCGCATACGGTAAACCCGCCACCAGAAGGTTTCAGCAAACCGGCAATCATTTTTAAAAATGTTGTCTTACCGGAACCGTTCGGTCCCAAAAGCCCGAATATTCTTCCGCTTTCAACTTTCAGATTTACGCCGTTTAAAGCGACCTCTTTCTTTTTTCCGTATCCGAAATAGGTTTTACGCAAATCTTTTGTTTCAAGTATTATACTCATACACTCTCCTTAACGTAATTGTTTCATAATAAAATACCGCTTTACGTGTTATTTTTTCAGTTTCTTTGATACGGCATCGATAATTTGCGAATTTGAAAATTTGAGTTTTCGCAAACCTGTAATTGCAAAATCCAAGATTTCATTTGCCATTTCATCGGAAAGCCTTTTGACAAGGCGTTTATCATCAACGACAAAACTGCCCAAACCCCTTTGCGCAAATGTAATGCCCTGCATTTCAAGTTCTTTGTAAACCCTGAACATCGTATTCGGATTTACGTCCATTTCTGCCGCCATATCGCTTATTGATGCCATCCGTTCTCCCGGTGCAATTTCGCCGTTAATAATTTTGTATTTAATTTTCTCAATTATTTGTAAATAAATAGGACGATTGAGATCGTATTCCATTTGAAAAAAATCACCTCCTAAAAACCGCAAAACTTCCATAAGTCATACAGATGTATTCTATATATCTATAATACTACTTATATTAAAAAATGTCAAGAAGTTTTAAAGCGAAGAATGTGCTTCCTTGCGCATTCTTCAGTGATTGAACCGCTAAAAGCTGAAGTTTTTAGCGGTTTTCCTTGATGTTAGTTGCCAAGATTTTAGAACTGTTTAGCACCAGCGGCCTGTTGAAAAGCGTACCTCCTTGTACGCTTTTCAACGACGAGTTTTTGCAAAGCAAAAACATCGCATTGCATAGAACCACCGCCATCCGTGGCGGTAGATACATCGAGGGTTAATTTTTACTAAACAGACAAAACAATGGCGCTTCTCCCTCTAACTCGCAAATAGGCGGAGCAGATGCTAGGAGCCTAGCAAAAATAAAGCGCAGCCACGGTAAGAAATGTACTTCCATGTACATTTCTTACCTACGAGATTTGCATTACGCAAATCTCGCTTCTGTGTGGAACCACCGCCGTCCATGGCGGAACTGATACGTTGAGGATTTTCAGAAGCGGCACGGATGCCGCTCGTAATAACCGGAAACGATGTTTCGGCTGTGCCGAAACTCGCAGCCCAAACTATACACGGATGTATAGTTTGGGCACAGCAACGAAGTAGGTGCCCGCCTATTTGCGAGTTATGCCGTCCACGCATCGCTTTCGCGCTGCAACCTATACATCTCCCTGTAGATGCCGCCCTTCTCCATCAGTTCGGAGTGGGTGCCGGTTTCGGCAATGGTGCCTTTGTTAAGCACGATAATCTTGTCGGCGTTTTCGACGGTGCGGAGGCGATGTGCGATAACGATAACGGTTTTATTCCGTATCAGCGTGCTGATGGCGTGCTGGATAAGCGTTTCGTTTTCGGGGTCGAGGGCGGCGGTCGCTTCATCCAAAAGGATAATCGGAGCGTCTTTTAAAAGAGCGCGGGCAATGGAAAGCCGCTGGCGTTCCCCGCCTGAAAGCGTGTAGCCGTTTTCGCCGATTTCCGTGTCGTAGCCCTGCGGCAGTTTTTCGATGAATGAATCGCACTGTGCGGCTTGAGCGGCGGCGAGTACCTGCTCCCTCGTCGCATTCCGGTTGCCGATTAAAATATTGTTGTACACCGTGTCATTAAAAAGCACGACATCTTGGAATACAATCGAAAATGCGCCGAGCAGGGTTTCGGGGTCTACGGTAGAAACATCGACACCGCCAATGCTGACCGTGCCCGACGAAGCGTCCCAAAAGCGAGCCGCCAAGCGGGCAATCGTGGATTTTCCGCAGCCTGAGTGCCCGACAAGCGCGGTGATTTCGCCTTGCTTTGCGGTAAAACCGATATTGCTTACCGTGTTCTCTCCCTCCTCGCGGTCTTGTTCATTATACGAGAACGACACGTTATCGTAGCGGATGTCATAGCCGTTCGGCTTGAAAGTTTCGCTTCCCGTTTGCTTGGGATAATCGACAATCGCCTGTTTGCGTTCAACGGCAATCAGTGTATAAAAGAATTCGGCGAGCAGCATAAACACCGTCGTCAACGGCTCGAAGATACGGCAGGAAACCAGCAAAAAGACGATGTACGTCATCAGTTCAATGCGCCCCTGCGACAGCAAGTACGCTCCGTAAGAAATCACCAGCGGAAAGCCGAACCGGATTAACGCAGCTACTCCGAACATCAGCGCTCCTATTGAAGCTTCCGATTTGAGGGCGGCGCCTGTGGTTTCGGTAATATTGTCCTTGAGATGCTGCACATAGTCCGTCTTTTTATCGGAAGACTTGAGCACCTTGATGTTGTCGATCATCTGCTGGAGGGAATCGTATACCGCATCCTTGCGCACAATGACGCCCTTCATCTTTCGTTCCGACAACCTCCGGCAAGCGATGATAATAAAAAAGCCTGCAAGAGCAAAAACAAACAGTGCAATGGTCATCCGCCAATCCAAAAACGCCAAAAGAGCGGCCGCAATTACAATCGAAATAATACCGCTGAACATTTCCGGCACGACATTCGCAAGCGATTGTTCAATCGTCGTAACATCGTTCAAAAGCGTCGAGGTCAAATACGATAAATCCTGCCTGCCGAAATACGACAGCGGCAGCTTGCGAAGCGATTCGGCAAGCGAAATACGCACATTCGCCGCTTCCTCGTATGCACCGTTGTACATTCTGCCGTACTTGAGTTTTTCGAAGATAAACAGCACGGCAATCATCGCAAGCCCTGCACCCGACACCGCCCATACATTCGGGGCATGAAAACCCTGCTGCATAATGCGCGCCAAAAAATACTGCAGCACATAGAGCGAAAGCCCCAGCGGCACCATCAAAAATAAATTGATAATAGTCCCAAGCGTAACCGCCGACCGCAAATTACGCGTTCCCGCATCAGATAATGCAAAAAATCTTTGTAACATAATTCCTCCAAAAAATTGTCCCGCAGGCTTTATCAAAAGTCGAGGATTGATGAATACCCGCACTTTCGCAACGCCAGTGAGAAAGTGCAGTCAATAATGCGATGTTTTGGCAGGCGTAAGCCTGACAAAACTCGACGTTGAAGCGAGCGGCGCTATTTGTGCCGTGAGCTTCAACATTACTCCTATAATCCGTGTTATAAGGGGAGCTGCACCCCCCTTAAACCCCGGCTTTTTCTTTTCAAGGGGAGGTGTCCCCTTAGCCCCCTCGGTGTTTTTGGGGAGGAAGGACACCCCGACAGAACGGGTTTTCCTTCCTCCCCAATCCCCTCCTTTCTTTTCCGTCTGTTTAGGGGCTCCGCCCCTAAAAACCCCGGCGATAAACGATTTGGGGTTTAACCGTGTGAAAAAGTCACTACATCATTCCTACCTGAGTCCCATTTATACAGCTTCCAGTTTTTTATTTTTGCGTTTTGAATAGCGGTGTACAGTTCCGCAGGAGCGGTAAACTCCGCAAAATCCGTATGGTTGCGTTCTCTGAACCTTTCAGTGTACAGAATGCACTTTGCACCATCGCTCTCTGCATCATCTCTCGGCGGCCGAGCCGGTAAGCCGGTCAAGAGGCTTGTAAATGCTTGTGCGTTCAGCTGATTGTCGCTGCAGTCCAGCCATTGCAAGGCGCTTAAGTCTTGTACGTCAAGTTCAGTCAGCTGATTGCCGATGCAGTCCAGCTCTTGTAAAGCGTTTAAGCCTTGCACGTCAAGTTCGGTCAGCCGGTTGTAGTCGCAGTCCAGCCATTGCAAAGCGTTTAAGCCTTGTACGTCAAGTTCGGTCAGCTGATTGTCGCCGCACAACAGCTCCTGCAAAGCGCTTACCCCCTGTACGTTAAGAGAAATCAACTGATTGTTGGCGTAGTTCAGCTCTTGCAAAGTACTTAAATCCTGTACATTAAGGGACGTAAGCAGATTGTTTTTGCAGTATAGCACTTGCAAAGTGCTTAAACCTTGTACGTTAAGTGCGGTAAACCGATTGTCAGCACACCACAGCCATTGCAAAGCGCGTAAACCTTGTACGTCAAGTTCGGTCAGCTGATTGTTGCTGCAGTTCAGCCTTTGCAAAGAGGTTAACCCTTGTACGTCAAGTTCAGTCAGCTGATTAGCGCTGCAATCCAGCCTTTGCAAAGCGCTTAAATCCTGTACGTTAAGCGCAGTCAGCAGATTACGGTTGCAGGACAAGGCGGTGATGTTTCCCTTAAGAATGACGGTGGTATCCTGTGCGTGCAGTGTAGTCTCCGTATCGCTTTCAAGGGTTGTTTCGGTACAGCCTTCCACCGTAACGGCAGAACCATCCGCTGTTGTTGCCGTAACCGTGATAGTAAGCTTTTCCGGATTTAAGATGAGCGAGGCGCTGTCTGTAACGGCGGACGCTTGCGGCGTTACCGTTCCGTCTGAGCCGTCCTCATTGTTTGAACTGCCAACCGCTGCCGATACGGCGGTCTCTTGTTGCATTTCCGTTTTGTCTGAATCGTCTTCATTCCTTGAACAGCCGACCGCTGACAATACGGCAAGCAGTAATACGGCTGTGATGAGCGCCGCGGTGTTTGTTTGTGCAAAGGCAAATGGTTTGTTCCCCATCACTTTACACCAGTCCCGCTTTTGCAAAGTGTTTTTTTAATATCTTTGCGCCCAAAAGGCCGCCGAGGATTCCGCCTGCAAGGGCGCTCACGTACATAATCGGCATAATCCATATCGGAAGACTGATAAGCTGCGTTGCATATTCGGCTCCCATTATTTTTTCGGTCATGGCATAGTATTGATCTTTTAAGATAAAAATCGGCCAAAAGTCGCCACAGGGTCCACAAGGACATAACCGCATAACCTGCAATGCACCCTTTGACGGTCTTATATCCGAATGCCTTGCGCGCAAGTTCTGCAAGTGCGGCAATGATGAGCGTGTGAACGGGCATTACCGCCGACTGTCCCATCAGCATCATAAAGAAGCCGAGAATTGCCGTAAAGATAAACAATGCAAAAGGTTTCGGCGTCTTTGCCAAAAAGAACAAAGCAACAACACCTAAAAACAAACTTCCAACAAAGGGATAGAGTATAGACGTTACCACCAAAAAACCGAGCGGCATGCCGACTACCAAAATCCCTGCAAGATAAACAACGGTAAAAATACCGATATTAATCAAATCTTTTAACACAAGGCGGTTCTTTCCGCCCGACTGAACCTGTGTTTGTTCCATAAATACCTCCAAAAATTTTATATTACCTAAGGGGATATCCCTTTGGAACCCCCGCATTAGTTTGACGTACAGACCATCATTATGCTTACGGCTGCACCGTCATTATCTTGACGTACACTCCGTCATTATGCTTACGTTCGCTACGTAAGTACGCTTACGGTCATCGCGTAATTATGCTTACCGCATTACCCATTTCCTTATCTCCTTTCAGATATTCAACCGTCTTTTCGGCTTGCGCTGCCGTAAAAGCGGTTTGCAAAACAATCTTTCCTTTTTCCATCAAAATAACTTCATCGGCAACAAAGCTTAAAAATTCAAAATCGTGGCT
>CAUUAT010000015.1:0-28054 GCA_963543195.1 uncultured Treponema sp. | reverse complement strand
CCCCCCCCCCCCCCACAATAGAAGCAACTTAAAAAAAGCTGCATACGATATGCGGCGGAGGAGTTTCTCTATGAAACGAAATAAGATTGTTTCTATTGTTGGGATGCTTGTTATTTTGATGAGCATCGTAGCGATTGCTTCGTGCGGCGGCCCCAAATCCGTTGCGGGCGTTTGGCTGGTAAAAAAAGCAGCCGGAGTTGACGTAAGTGCGTTGAACATGCACGTATATTTTGACGGGAAAGACAAGGTATATATTGCAGCAAAAGTAACCGACGATACATTTGCAACGAATCCTATGTACGCAAACGGCGACTATAAAGTCAAAGGCGGCAAAATTACCTCTTCGACGCTCACCGGCAACGTTGCGTGCCCTTTTAAAATTAAAGGCGACACGCTGACCATATACGCCACAGATGGAAAGACAGAAGCATGGGTTCTTTCAAAGACAAATGTGGCAGCCGATAAAATTAAAAACGCTAAATAACGTACGATTTCGCTAAAAGAAACATTGACCGCTTTTTAAGGCTTATGTGCTTAAAAAGCGGTTTTTCGTATTTTTCTGTGTGTCTTTAGGCAGAAAGTTTCAAAAGGGACCTTTAAAAAACTGAAGTTTTTCAAGGTTCCTTTACATTAAATATGCTCGTTTAAAATTCTTGTATATAATCGCGTTAAATTCTTCAATGGTCTTATCCGAAATTATAGAAGTATTTAAGCGTGTTTTCACCGCTTCCGCACTAACCTTCTTTATATCGGCAGGCGGCGAATAAGGTTCGCCTTTCAGCGTCATATACGGGGCATCCGTTTCGGTAAGAAGGCGCGCTTGTGTGAGATGCCGGCATATTTCGATTTGGGCTTTTTGTCCGCGCAATAAGCCTTTACCTATGCAAAAATATGCGTTGACTCCTTTTTTTAAAAAAGATTCCGCTTCCGTTTTAGATCCTGCCCATCCGTGAAAGATGACGGCAGGCAGCTTTTTTAGCGCGGCGGTCGCTGCAAAAAGAAGATGGAGCGCTTTACGGCAATGAACGACAATCGGTAAACCCGCCTTTTGAGCAAACCCCAGCTGAATATTCCAAACCGTTTTTTGCGCTTCGAAATTCGCTGCATAGTTTTTGTTAAAAAGATCAAAACCGCATTCTCCTATTGCCGCTATGCGCTTTTTGTAAATGAGTTCTTCCAAAAACGGAATTTCGGCTGTAACGGGATTTTGCGGATGGACGCCGAAGGAAAGAATAAAATTTTGAGAATTGCGGCGACATATTTTTTCCTGCATTTCAAATCTTTGCGCAGTATCCGCAGAGGCACAAAATAAAATATTTTCACGGAAAACGACTTCTTCCGCATCCGGTATTCCGTTCGAAATGAGCTCTTCAATTGTATCTAAAATATGGATATGCGCATCGGAGTACATAGGAGACGATTATATATTAAAGCTATTTTTTTGTATACCGAAAATATACATAACACAATTTGCGGAGGAATGCGAATGAAATTATATGCAATAAAGAGTGCGCAAGGAGATTCTTCTTACTGTACGGTTTTACAGGAAAGCGAGTCGGGGTATATACTTCGAATTTGTATGGATAAGGACGGTTATCAAAAGATAAGTGAAGATTTTATCGACAAAGACCTTTTTGCTCTATGCATTAGAACCGGATACATTCGGGAGCTTCCGGAAGAGGCTTCCGTTGTTGCATAAAAATATACGGGCGGATTGTCCGTACCGCTTTTTTAAAACGGCGAATAACCGCCCGTATATTTTTCCATATGTTTTACTGTTTTAAAATAACTTCAGTTGTTTACGCGCTCTTGATATTCGTTGGTTTCGGTGTTCACTAAAATCTTTTCGCCTTGTTTAATAAAAAGCGGAACGCGAACAACAAGCCCCGTTTCGGTAACAATCGGTTTTGTCGCCCCGGAAACGGTATCGCCTTTTATGTAATTCTCGCTTTGTTCAACAATAAAAATCATTTTTGCAGGAATTCTTACATCAATGGGATCATTTTCCCACAACAAAATATCATATTCATCGCCTTCCCGTAAATAATGTTCTTTATTACCTACGGTTTCGGCAGGCACAGAAACGGAATCAAAGCTTTCCGTATCCATAAACATAAAATTTTCACCGTCTTTGTATTGGTATTGACACTTATGCGTATCTACTGTTGCATCTTCAACGGTATCCGCAGTTTTAATTGTCTGCATAAGAACGGAACCGTCTCGCAGGTTCTTCATTTTAACACGGGCAAAAGCCGCTCCTTTACCGGGGTTTACGAATTCTCTTTCAACTACCAAATATGGAGTGCCTTTATTCAGTAAAACAGTACCTTTTGCTATATCGCCGCCTCTAATCATTTTTCACCTCATAATACTCAAATTGGAAGAGTATGGTATCATTTTTTGTTTTTTTTTGCAAGCGGGAATTCTACGGTGTGTCGTTTTTAAAATCCGTACAAAAAAATTGAAATTAAACTGTTAGGTTGATTTTTTTATAAAAATGATATATATATACCGACATGTAAAAATTGTCGGCTTCTTGCAAACATATTTTTGCATATCGATAAAAAGCAATATGACAAATTTATATCACGGAGCGATCTCTGTGCGGAATATATAATTTTTTGCATGTTGTTCAAACAAAAATTTAAAATTTGTAAGTAAAATACTTACGGAAAGGATGGTTAAAATGAAGAAAATTACAATGATTTTATTCGTAATGCTTGCGGCATTTATTATTGCCGCATGTTCAACGGTACAGCCCGTAGCCGGTGCAACGGGAAGAGTCGGTTCAAAGACTGGAGAAGCTAAACAAGCTTTCGTCTTTGCTTTCCCCTTAAAAGGTGAAGGCGGAATTTATCAAGCGGCTAAAAACGGCGGCATAACGAGTGTTGGAACCGTAGATATTCGCGTTGACTACCCCGCGAGTCCCGCTATTCCCTATTGGATCGTTACAACGGTTGTTTCAGGCGAGTAAGATGCAATAAAGAGCGGTTCCGGCTCTGAATTGGTTTAAACGGTATGCCCGGATGTGTTTTCATATTCGGGCATTTTTTTTACATAGTGTGAGGTTATTCTAATGAAAAAATTATTTTTTATTCTTTTTTTACCCGCCTTGTTTACTTCATGCAAAACGACGGGGAATTCCATAAAAAATGTCGGCGTAATGACGGTTTTTATGGAGGCAGGGACACTGAAATATTACATCAGACCGGCAAAAATGAAAGCCGCCGAATCTACGGATAAATCATATGTAATGATAGATTTTACATACCAAATGAAAAATAGAGAATATGTATCGCAGGCATATACGAATTTTACGCTGCATGCGTCAAACGATGCTTTTATTGAAAAAGCGCATTTTTTGCTTTCTTCCGGCAAAACCGTACCGTTATCCGATATTAAAACGCTTGACCGTGACGTCAAACAGGGCTATATACGTGTTTCTACGGTTTTGGAAAAAGGATCGGTAAAAGAAGTTTTGGAAGCACTCAATAAAACTTCCGCCGTTTTGGAAATTACGCTCGATAACGGAGTTTCTCAAAAATTTGTTGCCGCTCAAGATTTAATTGATAAAATAGCCGAAGCGTTCAACAAATAAACCTGAAACGGTTCAATCTGCCTTGATAAGAACACTTACTTGTAAAATAGAAAACCGGATAGTAAAAAATATCTTTACTATCCGGTTGTTTGTATTGGGATATAATCACCATCCTTTTAAATATAGTCCGCCTTATGAAGAATGTCTTTTGCTTTTACGATGTCTTCGGAACCGACCATAATAACCGGCCCCGTACAGCCCATTCCCGTTTCGGCGTAGATTCCTTCTTTCCAAAGCGCTTTACAGGCATCTTCAATTTCTATAACATCGATTCCGGGAATACCGGCATCAACGGTTTTCTTAGGGGGGAGCTTTACGTTTTCGGTTGCGGAAGCCGCTGCAGGTTTTGCACCGGGCATATCTTCCAAAAGTTCATCCAAACCGGCTTTCTTCGCAGCCTTGAGCTCTTCAGCATAGATGCCGTGAATATTATTTTTTGCACAGTCGGCTACAAAGCGTAAGGCGTTTGCAATTGCGGGTGCCCCTGTCGCTCTTGAAATAATTCCGACAATATCGCTGTAGCCTGCCCCGATGCAAGGACCGTATCCGTATCCCGAGCTCTCGTATCCGCCTCCCGTTAAAAACGATGAGAACAGCTTTATCAAAAGATTCCCCGTAAGGGTGTCGCACACCATTACATCAGGCGTCCCTTGAAGAAGGTCGTTTCCTCTCATGCGGACGCCGCCGTCCGCTCTATTCGATTCGGTGTAGCGGATTTTATAGCCTTTGTCTTTCATTTTATTAAGGGCTTTTTCGATTACGGCGATGCCGTCGATGTTTAATAATCCGACCGTAGGCTCTTTAATGCCCGATGCCTTAGCAACGGCAATACCGCCTATGGCATTTAAAAGCATCGCTTTATAACGGTTCGCATCGGTCGTACCGGTAGTGGTGGCAAGAATCATCTCTCGCCCCTTTGCAGGCGTAACAACCTTTCCTACGGTGCTTACGCCAAGCGGAAAATTATAATGCATCGTTACGCACGCCTTAATTACCCCTTCTTTGAAAAGGCGCTCCATCTCCTTGTGAGCATCTTCCAGAGTCGAAGCGGGAAATTGCGTAAAGTTTTCCGTGTCGGGGCCGCCGATTAAAACAATATCCAAATCGGGGTTTTGCTTTGCGGCAAGCTCTGCAGCATAAATAAGCTCGGCTTCTCCGTGTTCGCTACCCGGAACGGTTAACCCGACGGGAAAACGCTCTAAAAAAGAACCGCTTTCAAGTCCTTCCGCAAGACCTAAAAATAAATCGGCAATTTGTTTTTTATCAGCCATAGAGTTCTCCTAATTTTGTGATTTGAGGATATTCTCGGCTACGCTTCGCATTGCTTCCGCTACAACCTTTTTAATTCCGGCTTCATCGGAACCTACTGCTTGAGAGCCTTTTCCGTCATTCGCTTGAATAACAAAGCTTAAACCGTCAAAGAGGTTCGTAAGACGACCGAGGAACAAGCTGCCCTTTCCGATAATCATTGTATTTTTTAATGTGCCGTCAAGCATCGCTTTTCTGGCATGTCCTATAAATGGAACACCGGACGGTATATGCCCTTGCGTCGGTGCAAAACCGACAACACCGTGCTCTTTTACGAAGTCGGCAATTTTAGTTTTTTCAAGCTGCCCTTTCATAACGCTCAAAGCTGCAATCATTTTTACGTTTGCTTCGGGAACGTTGCCTGCTCCTGCGGGAGCGGTAATTTCGTGGTTTTGTAATTCTGCAGAATATTTTTCGATATCGGTAATTTTCATACCGGCGGCATTGAGCGGCTCATACACCAAAACGCTCATAACAGCCTGAGGGGAAGACCCCGAAGAAATTACGTGCTTACCGACAATTTCGGTATTGATTACGGGATTTTTTCCGTCATCAGCACTAAGCATAACGGCAAAGCCGCCTATCATATCTTCAAGAAGAGGCAAGCCTTTTTTTACATGGTCTTTTCCGTTCATTCCCAGTTTAGGAACCGAACCGCCTGAAACAACCATTACGGTTTTAAAAATACCGGATGCGACAAGAGCCGCTCCGTGAATAATTGAGTGGACGGGAGCCGCACAAAAACCGCGCACATCAGAACCGGTCGCATTAACACAGCCCGATTTTTCGCCTATGGATTTTGCAATGTTTCCGCCGCCTCTTTGGTTAATATCGCCTGCGGCTTCTTCCGAGCATTCTATAATGTACTCGACATCCTTCATATCAATGCCTTCGAGTTTTGCCATGTGCCAAGCAGTAAGAATACCGGACGCTTTTGTTGCGAGGTTTTCAAGCATCGTGTGAGCACTTAAGTTTTCGTCGGTATCGTGCGCCTGTTTTACACAGCCGATGAGTTTGCCCTGTTCATAAAGACCTTCAGCGGTATGGGCATCAACCATTTTTTGAATTTCTGCTATGTCATGACCTTCGCCGAGTTTAATATCTTGTGTTTTCATTATCGGATGAGCTTCAATAAGTTTCTCGGCTTCGCTTGTAAATTCTTTTGAGAAATACACTAATTCAAAAACATCCGCGTGTTTCATCAAAATATAGAATTCGGCTTCGCTTAAAATTTCGCCGAACTTTCCGTCCTTTTCGCCTTTTTTTGCGTCTTTAAACCACGGTTCGGGAATTTTCTCCAAATCCTCAGGCGCCATATTGCCGATATACACTTGATTCGGCGGATAATTTACCGCCTCTTCAAAACTGCGCAAGCGGCTTGGAATAGCTTTTAAATATTCATCCTCAGGATTGGCAAGCCTTGTTCCCGTTTGAGTTGAACCGTTGTGTAAAAGAAGATCCGGAGCATGTACTAAAACGTAACTTGCTCCTTTAATTGCGACTTTTGCCATAATGCCTCCAAAATTTAATAAAACTATTATGTAAGATTAAGAATTGAGGTATAGTATACTATTTTCAGTTCTTATGCAAGTATGAGAATTTTAATCCGTACGGCATCCGTTTTGAAATCTGTAGTTTGCTTTACATCTTCTCAAATAGAAATGCCCGATCAGCAAAGCCGGTGACCAAAGTTCACCTGATGAGCAAAGCTCACCTTCCTTATTGTCTTACTCCCACTCAATTGTGGCCGGTGGTTTTGACGTTATGTCATAAACGATTCTGTTTATTCCGCTCACTTCGTTTATTATTCGTGAAGAAACCTTATCAAGTATTTCATATGGAATACGGACCCAATCCGCAGTCATAAAATCCGATGTTTTTACAGCACGCAAAGCGAGTGTGTATTCATATGTCCTGAAATCCCCCATCACACCGACACTTTTATTTCCGGTTAAAACGGCAAAGTACTGGCTTAAATCTTTTTTTACGTCGCTTGCTTCCAATTCGTTTCTCCAAATTGCATCGGCATCGCGCAAAATCTCAAGCTTTTCTTCCGTAACTTCACCGAGTATTCTTATTGCAAGACCGGGTCCGGGAAACGGCTGACGGTACACAATATGATCGGGAAGAGAAAGTTCTTTTCCAAGGAGTCGTATTTCATCTTTGAATAATGTCCGCAACGGCTCTATAACGGACTTAAAAGCAATATGTTCCGGAAGCCCTCCTACATTATGATGACTTTTTATTACGGCAGAACCGTCCGCACCGCTTTCTACGACATCAGCATAAATTGTGCCTTGTGCTAAAAAATCGATTGCTCCCAATTTTCCGGCTTCTTCTTCAAAAATACGGATAAATTCTTCACCGATAATTTTTCGCTTCTTTTCAGGATCGGTTACACCTTTTAATGCGTTTAAAAAACGGTCTTTTGCATTTACCCGTATAAACCGCATTTCGGAGGAAGAAAAAAACGCTTCGACTTCATCGCCTTCATTTTTACGTAAAAGTCCGTGGTCAACAAAAATGCACGTCAAATTTTTCCCTGCTGCTTTACTTAAAAGAGCTGCCAATACCGAAGAATCTACGCCACCGGAAAGTGCAAGCAAAATCTTTCCGCTGCCGATCGTTTTTTGCACTTCTTTTACGGCAGCCGTTAAAAAGTCTTTCATATTCCAAGCGCCCTTCGTACCGCAAATATCATATAAAAAATTTTTAATAATTGCCTTGCCTTCTTCGGAATGTTCGACTTCGGCATGAAACTGAATGCCGTACAATTTTTTTTTATCGTTTGCAATTGCAGCATTTTTCGTATTCGCCGTTTCCGCAATCGGAATAAAACCTTCGGGAAGTTTTGCGACGCTGTCAATATGACTCATCCAAACCGTCGATTCCCGCCTCATATCTTTAAAAAGAAGATGTTCCGTTTTAAAATTCGTTTCGGTTTTTCCGAATTCTTTCTTTAAAGATTTTATTACACTTCCGCCGAGGCAATGGACCATGACCTGCATTCCATAACAAATTCCCAAAATAGGAATCCCCATAGAAAAAATATGCACATCCGGTATAGGTGCATTTTCCGCATATACACTGTTCGGTCCGCCGGTAAAAATAATACCGGCGGGTTTATTTGCGGTAATATAATTCATAACATTTTTATAACTTACAATATCCGAATATACATTCAATTCACGTACCCGCCGTGCAATAAGCCTGCTGTACTGTCCGCCGAAATCCACAATTACGATTTTTTCAGTATTCATATTTTAAGAATTCCTTGCCGGTTTTATACCAGATACACACATATTATTCAAGCGGACGCTTGCCGCACCCGCATTTTTCGTCCGGCAATAGGTGCCTGTTGACATAGCTTTAATATGCAAGTAATATGATGCACAGTATTGAAACTGTTTAAAAAGCGAGGTTTTTCGATGAGTTTAAATGCAAAAACGGTCGAACAATATATTAGGATTTTAAAAGAAGAATTAGTTCCCGCATTAGGCTGCACGGAACCTACCGCCATAGCATACACGGGAGCTGCTTTGCGCAAAATTATGGGCGGCATTCCCGATGAAATTCTGATTGAAAGTAGCGGCAATATTATTAAAAATGCCAAATCCGTTGTTGTTCCGAACACGGGAGGAATGAAGGGTATTGAAGCCTCAACCGTCATCGGTATTATCGGCGGCAATTCCGATAAAGGACTTGAAGTTTTAGCGGATGTAACCGAAACCGATGTTAAAAAAGCCGAAGAATACTTGCAAAAAAAAAGCACAAAAATTAAATTTATGGATACGCCTGCAACATTGCATATAAAAATTACAGGCAAACACGGCGGAAACACCGGAATTGCGGAAGTGATTCATCAACACACAAACATCGTATTACTGAAGTTAAACGATACAATTATTTTGGAAAAACCGTACGATTTGGACGCGGCAAGCACTGCACTGACCGATCGTTCTTGTTTAAATGTAAAAGATATTTTAGAATTCGCAAATACGGTTAATCTCCATTCCATTGAAGAAACAATAATGCGCCAAATTGAATATAATACGCGTATCTCTAAAGAAGGCTTAACGAATTCTTACGGCATTGAAACGGGAAAGAATATTTTAAAATACAATCAAAAAGAAGGGGCGGCATTTTCAGTTAAAATTCAAGCCGAAGGAGAAGTTGCGGCGGCTTCCGATGCACGCATGTGCGGCTGTTCTTATCCCGTTGTAACAAATTCAGGCAGCGGAAATCAAGGTTTGGCAGTTTCAATCCCCGTGATAGTGTACGCTCGCGAGAGCGGTGCAGCAAAAGAAAAACTTATGCGCTCGCTTCTCGTAAGCAATCTCTTGGCCATTCACCAAAAAACGGGAATAGGAAGACTGTCTGCCTATTGCGGAGCCGTAACCGCAGGAGCCGCATGCGCCGCTGCAATAACGTACATGAAAGGCGGCGATTATGAGCAAATTTGCGGCACAATAAAAAACGCACTCGGCACCGTTTCGGGGATTATTTGCGACGGAGCAAAGCAATCCTGCGCTTCTAAAATAGCGGCAGCTTTGGATTCGGCATTATTGGGTCACGAACTCGCTATGGAAAGAAAATACTTTGCAGGCGGAGACGGCATCATAAAAGACGATATCGAAAAAACAATCGAAGGAATCGGCACGGTAGCGGCAGAGGGAATGCGTAAAACCGATGCTGTCATCTTAGGCGTTATGCTGAAAGACTGACCGCCATTTTCCGTTCGTGGATACACTCAACTACAGCATTCCGGATCGTCAGCGCGCTGCACGGATTAAAGCAAAAAGCTCTTTTGCCGCGGATTCCACCGTTTTTTCGCGTATACGGTTTCTATCGCTTGAAAAGTGAAATTCAACGGTTTTGCACTCGATGTTCCTTTTTAAAGAATCGGCAATACCCATAAAAACGGTTCCTACGGGTTTCCCTTCAAGAGAATCGGGACCGGCGACGCCGGTAACGGCAATTGCAATTGCCTGCGGTATATTCGGATTTTTTCCTAAAAAAGAATTCAGCGCACCCAAAGCCATTTCTTCGGCGGTTTCCTTTGAAACAACTCCGTATTTTTCGATAATTTCAGGATTAACTCCTACAAGTTTTATCTTTGCTTGAGGACTATACGTAACAAACCCACCCCACACTACTTCCGAAGAGCCGGGTATTTTAGTAAATTCCGCAAGAATTAAGCCCCCCGTAAGAGATTCTGCAGTAATCAGTTTTATCCTGCGTTTTTTCAATTCCGTAAAGCTGCGGGTTATCAAATTAAAATCAATCATTAGGATTGGCGCGTTAGTTGTTCTTTTAATTGATTTGAATTTATTGAAAACAGATTTTTTTCGGTAAAACTGCCGTTTCGTATCATTTTTACGGAACCTTCAAACAAAACATTGTCGGCAATTCTGATTCTTCCTGCAGTAATATCGCCGCGTACCGCCGAATTGGGTTTTAAATCAACCTTGTCGGCAGCGGAAAGCGAGCCTGTAACGGAGCCTTCTACAATGATTGACGCAGCTTTGACATATTGAACTCTGCAATCGGCGGTTTTTGAAATAATAAGAGCCCCTTGCGAATCGATGGCACCGCTGAACTTCCCGTCAATTTGCAGTGTTTCGGAAAACTTTATCAGCCCGTCAAACACAGTTTCTTTTCCTAAAACCGTAACATTTTTTTCTTTGCTTCTATTATTTTTTTTCATTTAAAACTCCCAATTTAAGCGGCCGCCGGCAAACTTTTTTAAACAATGCCGCAATCGACACCGCACACGTTATCGCTAAAGCCGTTTGCGCAACGTAATCGCCGGCGAAAGAGTAAACCGTTTTACGACGCTCTGTCAAGACAGGAACATCAGCAATCAAAAAATCTTTGGAAAACGGTTTTAGCATCGCTTGTATGTTCCCGTTCGGATCAATATATGCAGTTTGTCCCGAACTGGCAGCACGGACAACAGGTACTCTATTCTCAACGGCACGGAAAACCGCCATACTCAAATGCTGATATTGAGAAACAGGGCTTTTCGCCCAAGCATCATTGGTAATATTCACAATTAAATTCGCCCCGTTTTTTACGAAAGTTGCCGAAATATAGCCGAAACAATCTTCAAAACAAATCGGTACACCGAATTTTATTCCGTTTAAATTAAAAACCGTACTTTCGTTCCCCTTTTCCCAAAAATGAGTATCGTTTTCATGTAAAAAATTATAAACACGGGGAAATATTTTTTTATATGGGAAATGTTCGGTAAACGGAACGAGGCGCATTTTCCTGTAAACATAAGGTTCCGGCGGAATAACATTTTTACCGGGCTTAAAAAACAAGGCGGCATTATAGTCCAGCCTGCCCTCTTCGAGACTCCTAGCGTCCTTTCCTTCAAAAACCGCATCATCGTTTCCGACTAAAAACGGAACCTTTTGCCCATTTAAAAAATCCAATAAATTACGCACGAGAGCAGCGGCTTCAACATCCCGCGCATATTTGTAATGCCATTTTATTCTGGGAATAAATGCAGTTTCAGGCCATACTACAAGAGATGTATCGGGATTTTCGGCGAGTGCTTTTTCCGATAAGGTTTTCAATTCGGAAAAATTATGTTTATACACTTCAATGTTGCCGAGCCAAGGGTCCGCATTAGACTGCACAAGAGCAATTTTTTCAAATGTGCAAGAAGAATAATCCGTTTTTGCAAAAAAACCGTATGCAATAAAAGCGAAAAAACAGCCTATCCAGACCGCCGCATACTTTCCGTATATTTGAAAAGTTGCCCGGAATGACTTTCCCATGGCAGTTTTGTAAATAACGGAAGCGGACAGTGAAGAACAAAAAGCCAACAAAAAAGAAATACCCCATACTCCCAAAATTGATGCCGAACGTATCAACAGAGGAAAATGCCACTGAGTATATCCTATAATTCCATACGGGTAGCCCATAAATCCCGCCGATTTTATATATTCATAGCCAACCCATGCAACGGCTTGAAAAACAAAACCGTAACGCGGAAAAGAAATATCAATAATTTTCAGCAGCGGAAACAGGAACGCATACAGCACAAGATAATAAGCGGCAATTATATAAATTGCGACAGGATGAAAAAACAGTATCCAAAAATTAAACAATACATACGAAAGAAGCCCGCAAAAGGCACCCCAAAAAAAAGAAACCTTTAAACGAGTTCTTTTTATTAAAAGAAAAAACGGAATTAAAGCAGTATAACCTAAAACGGATACTCCTGTCAGCGTAAGCGTATTGGGGTGTGATAAATAAAATAAAATAGAACCCGATACCGACAATACGAAATTAAGCCAAAACGAAGGAAGTTTTCCGCTTTTCATTTTAAGATAATTTTTTGGGGTTCAGTTCTTTCAACGAATCTTTTAAATTTTTAGAAGGCTTAAAACGGATTTTGCAATGCGATTTTATTTTTATTTTTTCGCCGGTTTTAGGGTTGCGCGCATTGGAGCGGGCTCTCACCGGAATTACTTCAAAGGTTCCCAGTCCTCTCATTTCTACAGACGACCCGCTTTTCAGAGAATCGACAAGAGCCTCTACAAAAAGATCAACGATCCCTTTTACTTCCTTCAACTTGTATTCTTCATTATTTCTGTAAATAGAATCTATTATATTGCCTTTTGATTGTTTTTGTTTCATAGTTCACATAAAAAAATACCGCAACTCCCGGAGGACTTTGCGGTTTACGATTAATGCTTATTTCGCGGGAAAGAAGGCATTAAATAACAATTGCATCCTGGACTTTTTTCGTGCAGCTGAATTTTTCGTTAAAATTCCTTTGCGGGCAGCCGAATCAAGACGGCTGGACAAATCACGGAGCAATGCACCCGCTTTTTCCGCATCCGCCGCATTATGAACGGCCTCTATATATTTTTTTGCCGCCGTTCTAACCGAACTCTTTACAGAACGGTTTTTCATTCTTCTAACCTCGCTCTGCTTGTGTCTTTTTACCGCAGATTTATTTTTCACTTATCTCCACCTCCGTGAATTATTTTAATAACCCGATTTATTTAAGGCTCCTTAGATTACACTATATCAATTTTTTTTGCAATAGCTACACGCAATCTTTTTTCATCTTCTTCATTTAAACCCAGTGTTTTTGCCGTATCCAGGTCCTGTAAAGCTTCCGTGTATAACTGCAATTTAAAATACGATAATGCACGCCTAAAATAAACATGCGCTTGAAATTTATTTATTTTAAGCGAACTTGAAAAATAATCAATCGCTTTATCGTCTTTATTCAGCATTGTCAATGCAATCCCAACGTAATAGTACGATCTGAAATTAGACGAATTATATTCACAGCTTTGTATAAAATCGCGGCAGGCGGATTCGTAATTGCCTTGAGCGAAATAAGCCATACCCCGATGTTTAAATACAACGGACAAAACAATATCATTCGGTTTTTGGTCTATTATTTTCGTATAAAGTTTTTCCGCTTCTTTAAAGTTATTTTTATTATGAGCTTCTATTGCCGCTAAAATCAAATCGTCAATCGATTCAAGCGCAAGCACTTTCTCTTCTTGAGTTTCATTATCCTTTTCAAAATTTTTCTTGGAATCGGGTAAAAGTTTTTCGGTATATTCGTCCGCAAGCGAATAAAACCCCGATCGCCGCATATCAAGTTCTGCGTTCAGTTTATTTTGATAGTCGCGAATCTCCTGAAAAATAATATCGGCAAGACTTAAACTTGCATTTATGGAAGCCAATTTTCTCCTTAAAGGTAAATCAAACGGCGAAAATTCCGCTTTATAAATAATTTCGTGTTCGACTTCCGCCCATGCATCCTGTAAAATCGTCCTAAGCTGAATTTCAAAGACAAGGTCTTTCGGTAAAACCAGACCGACTTTAAATTCTTCCGGAATTGCGAGAAGAAAATGAACGGACTCATAGCCGAATTCTTTAACCGCCAGCTTAGAACCTTTTCTTTCAACTTCAATTATTGTAAAATTTTTGCGTAAGATACTCTCGACTTTATTTAAATCCTGCAAAAATGCGCAAATTATACGCATTCCCAAAATATCCGTTAAAACGGGTAATGTTTGTAATTCGATATTCGGGTCTTTCGGAGGAAATTTTAAGAGTTTACTGTAATAGCTGCTAAAGCTTTTAACGCGGGTTTTATAGGTTGTAGGAGAACCGATTTTAACAACGGAACGCAAAAATTCCTCAATGCGCATTATAAGCACTTTAAAATGAGGAAGATAAGAAGTATATAATCCGTTTAGGTTATCCTTATCGGGCAGCCACGTCGTTTCTTCCGACATAGTTATAAAACACAGGACAATTGTATAAAACAAAAAATAAAAGCGACGGACAAAATCCGCCGCTTTTATTTTTTAAACCGGTTATTGGTTATTGGTATTATTACCGTTATTATCTACAGCAGCACCTTCAGAAGGGGTAAACCCGCTTTCGGTGGCCATCTTTTCTTGCTCTAACCAGCGTAAAACTTGCGTTTGACCGAAACGTTCAACTTCAATCTTTTTTCGTTTTAAGTCACGTTCGGTTTGGATGCCCCAAATATCTTCATCGGCAAAATCACGAACTGTGGTTAATACGGCTTTGTCGTAAATAATCTTCACATCTTTAAAATACGCCACACAATCTCCGCCATCATGAGCTGCATCTCTTGTTATAAGAAAGCCTTCAAAAGCAACGTGGGGAAGAGCCGTAGGATAAACGGGGTATAATCTAACTTCGCGCGCTTTTACCTGAGTAATGTAGCCGGGATTATTCCAAATCATTTCTCTCCATCCGTCGAACAAAAGGTATCCCATAAAATATCTCGTTACCTTATTATGTTGATTTCGGAGAAGAACGTAAAGACCATGCGGAAAATTCATTCCGTATGTATTTACCGCTATCGATTTAATTACACCGGTGTTTTTAACAATACCGTATCCGTCCTCAAATCTGGTTTTTCCGGAAGCCTTGTCTTCTTCTGTAGGCTCCTGAATATTGCCGCTATCATCTACTTGAGCCATCTTTTCGTAAGCGGGAATTAAAAAGCTGGGGCGGACTTCGGCACTGGCATTATTTGCCCACATCGGGAACAAAATGCGCACGCCCATTACCTTTTGTCCGGCAAAATTCTTCGCTTCGCTGCTTACTTCCGCTTCTTTTATTGTCGATGTAGCAATTGAAACGGGATTCTGCGCAGATGAATTCAGCTTGACTTCCCACTGAGCAATAGCAAGAGAAGATCTCATCAAAGCTTTTTGCTCATCGGTGTAAGAAGCGCCCGCAACAGTACCGTAGTCCATAACGGTTCGTCGGTTTTGGGTCATCAGACCGGCATCATTCGCAATAATGTCCGCATTTAACCGCTGAAAATCAATAAGAACAGTTTCGTCAGCGACCGCAACGGCACCGATTAATAAGAACGCCATTGCAACAAGTATCAATGTTTTTTTCATTCAAAAACTCCTTTATATGCACTTATTTATGCCCTGTTATGTTATAAGTATACGTAATAATTCAGTTTTGTCAACACTTTTTTTCAAATTTCGGCATTATTTTTTAATAATTCGTAAATCTGTACGCCTTCGACATATATATAAGCCGCTTCAAGATTTTTACAATTGACAAAAATATTTTTAAAAAACAAAAACTTAATATCCTCCGAATCTATGCCATCGTCTATACTTTCCATAAAAGAGGCAGGTAAATCAGCATACAGCGTATTATTTTTAACAAAACATGAAAGAACAGGCTTGCCGGACTTTAAAAAAGGATAATAATCATGATTTACAGGACCAAGCATAAGTTCCTTAAAAAAATAAACGCTTGCATCTTCTATGTTTTGCACGGGAACATAGCGTATTTCCGCCTCGACTTTTGAAGTTACGGAATTTTTAAAAAACATAACGTATCTTTCATATTTTTTATCTGTAATCGAAAATATAACTGCCGAAGCAATTATAATTAACAGTATTCCTGCAATAATCTTCGTTTTTATATAGTTCATCTTTTCCTCGTAAACAGCGCATTTCTCAGCTGCCGCCGTTTTCAAAATCGTTTATAAAAGCGGATATGCCATTATATATGCCGACGGTACATTTTTTCAAGTAGGCGGAAGACGCTAAAAGTTTCGCTTCTTCTTTGTTTGTTACGAAACCTACTTCAATTAAAACGCTCGGCATCTTTACTTTGCGTATAACAAAGTACGGGTTCGCCATAATACCCCGCTTTTTGCTTTGATTGCCGATTTGTCCGTCCAAACCGTCCAAAATACTTTGAGCGAGCAGTACGCTTTCGGTTGTAAATTCTTCTTCCATCATTGAATTCAGTATCGTGCGGATTTCTTTCGGGGCTGAATTTTTATTAAGGACATCTCTGCGGTAGTCTGCAGGCAGATACCAAACCTCAAATCCGTATGCTTTCGTATTCGGCGAAGCGTTTACATGCACCGATACATAAAGAATGCTTTCTTTTTCTTTCAGCTTAACAGCGTTTGCCATATTTACTCGGTCTTCAAGCGTAGGATAAACGTCCTTATCTCTTGTAAGAAGTATTTCTTTATCGGGATACGCTTTTTTAAGCAGTGCATAAAGTTCCAAGCCGATTTTCAAGGCGATGTCTTTTTCGTATAAAACCAGCGCTTTTCCGTTTTTTTCGTAAGAACCGACGCAGCCGGGGTCTTTTCCGCCGTGACCGGGATCAATTAAAACGGCTCCGACCTTATAAAGATTCTCTTTTTGAGGCGCAGAAAAAAAAACTTGCAGTTTGGAAAACATGCTGCTTGTTATAACGGTAAGTCCGTCTTTTACATACGGAGCGGCGGCGAAATCGGCTTCAGAGTTGTTAAATACTATAAGATTTTGTCCTATTTTACAGCTTGCTTCAGCATCATTTTTTTTAAACACAATTTCTTCCGAAACCGGCTCCCAAAAAAGTTCCAATCCGAGTTTTTTTGCCGCAACGACGGCGGAAACATCACCTTCCGCAGCGACGGCGCATACCCGCACCCATATCGAAAAAACGAGAAAAAGCACTGTTTTGGAGCATACGTTTTTTTTCATAGCGTTTAAGACGCGGAATAAAATTATTTATTCAAGCAGGCAATGCCCGGAAGTGTTTTACCCTCCAAAAATTCAAGCGAAGCTCCGCCGCCTGTAGACACATGCGACATTTTTGCAGCAAGGCCGAATTTATTTACGGCAGCGACGGAATCTCCGCCGCCGACAACGCTTACCGCACCCTTTTCAGTAGCTTCGGCGACGTAGCGTGCAGCTTCGGCGGTTCCCTTGGAAAATGCTTCAAATTCAAAAACACCGACAGGACCGTTCCAGACAATGGTTTTGGAAGCGGTAATTATTTCTTTGTATAGATTAAGCGTTTTAGGACCGACATCCATTCCTATCATAGCATCGGGAATGTCCGTCGAAGTGATATAGACGGGGACCGCATCAGGAGAAAAAGTTTCGGCGCACATATGGTCTATAGGAAGAATGATTTTCACATTTTTCGCCTCCGCATTCTCTAAAAGTTTTTTTGCGGTTTCAAGATAATCTTCTTCAAAAAGCGATTTTCCGATACTGTGCCCCTGAGCCTTCAAAAAGGTATATGCCATCCCGCCTCCGATAATAAGGTATGAAGCGTTTTTTAAAAGACTTTCCAAAACGCCGATTTTGGAGGAGACCTTTGCTCCTCCGATAATTGCCGTCATCGGTTTTTCAGGATTGTTCAGCATAGGCTCAAGGTATTTAATTTCTTTTTCCATTAGAAAGCCCGCAACACGGGTTTTCATAAACTGAGCGATTTCTGCGGTGGAAGCATGAGCACGATGCGCCGTGCCGAAAGCATCGTTTACAAAAATATCGCCATAAGAAGCGAGCTCTTTTGCCAAAACAGCCTGTTCGGAAACGTCTTTTGATGTTTCCTCTTTATGAAAGCGGGTGTTTTCGAGCATTAAAATGCCGCCGGCTGGAAGCGAGTTAACCTTTTCAAGCTGCCCCATACATGAAGGAGCGAATTCCACCGGCTTATTTAAAAGCTTTGCAAGATAATCCGCAACGGGTTTCATCCTATGTTTGCCGTTAAGATAAACATTTATATCGAAGGGCGTACCGTCTTTTTCGGTCTTCTCTCTTGCTTTTTTGGAATCCTTTATAGGGTCACCCAGATGGCTCATTAAAACTAAGGAACGCGGATTTTGCGCTAAAATATAAGTAATCGTCGGCAAAGCTGCCGTTATTCGCGTATCATCCTGAATTTTTCCGTCTTTCATAGGGACGTTAAAATCAACGCGCATAATAATGCGCTTATCTTTTAAATTCACATCTTTTACGGTTTTTATCATAGCGGACTCCTATTCTTCTTTTTTAAATTCGATAAAATCTATTTCGACACCGTTCGGGTCAACCGCCGTAAGCATTTTTTTTCCGTCTTTTACAGTCCGCGGCGGCGCAATAATCCGCACGTTTTTCGCTTTCAGATATTTTTCCGTTTCGCCTATTTGATCTATTTTTACGGTGAGGGAAATGCGGCTTTCAGGCTTAGGCTGAGCTCTTTCATTGCAAATCAATTCGAGATTCATACCGCTTTCCGGTTCGCTTAAAAATGCTATTTTTTTATCGGGCGCGGCCGACATCATATAATTAAAATTAAAACCCAATATTTTTTCGTAAAAGTCGACGGACTTTTCCATTTCGCACGTACGTATTGCAACGCTGTTTAAAATCATTTTAAAACTCCTTTTTTACAAAACCCGCCGGTTACCTACGGCGGTTTTCAGTGTGCCCAATATAGCACAAACGGTATAAGAAGTCAATTGAAAAATGACAGGCTTCGTACCATTCGAAAATAAAAGTGCGTCACATCGATTTTATATGGAGAGCTTTATGTGAGCACCGTATCGGCCTGCACGCACTTAACTGCTTTGACGATATAAACGGGATTTTCGCTTTTAAACAAACCTGCTTTTCCCATCGCTGCCGTTTGAATTAAATTCACTTCGATGCTGCCGTAGGCGAATTTTTTCAGCAGTTCCAAACATTCATTTATATTTTTAATTAAAATGAAATTGCCGCAAAGAATTCCACCCGCTTCCAAATGTATTTCCAAATATTCAAAGATATGTTTCAGTTCGCCTGAGCTTCCACCTATAAAACACTTATCAAACATAACGCTTTCATATTTTTTTTGTAAAAGAACTGCCGGTGCTTTCCCTTGTATTAAATTTATTTTCACATTAAATTTTTCGGCATTGCTTTTTATCAACGGGCAAGCCGCATCGTCATATTCGACTGTTGTTACCGCTGCACCGTTGAGCGCAGCCTCAATCGAAACCGAACCCGTACCGCCGCCGATATCCAAAAACCTATCTCCTCGCTCGATATTTAAATATGCAATATCCAAGTTTCGTACGTTAAATTTTGTCATCGGAACTTCAGCCCGTATAAAATCCGCATCTTTAATGTGTTTCATTTTCTATCATAACCGTATTTAAAAAAGATTTTACAATAATTTTTTCACCGATAGTATACACTTCAATACTTTCATCGGCATACGAAAGATTATACCCTACATATATCTTTCCGCAAAAATTATTGCGCTGCAACTCCCGGGAGATAAAATCGGGATTATTTATTTTATCGGTCAAAATAAAAAAAGTCGTGTCGTTTTTCATTTGTTTCAAATCGGCTCCGCGCCCGTGCAGCGAATAAAATTTTAAAGAATGCCACGGTTTTTGTATTTTGCACATAAAATACTGCATTGAAGAAATACCGGAAAGCACTTTGTCGATAACACAGCCTTTTGTTTTTAAGTAAGCCGTTATGCCGAAAAAACACGGATCGCCTGAAGCGAGAACCGTTACTCTTTTTTCTTTAAACGGCAGGGTAAGAATTTCATTTAACGCGGTAAGTTTTAAAATATCATTTCTAATTACTTTTACGTCATCGGCAATACGTTCAAATGCTGCGATAATGTCGGCGTTTTTTATTTCTTCTAAGACTTCGCCCGTTAATAATTGTATATTTCCGGGACCGGCTCCGGCAATAATTAAGCTCAATTGCTGTTCCTTTTTATATTGAAGCCGTTTCGGCAAGTTTTTGACTGGTTTTATTTTTTTCCATATTTTTTTTTGCACGTGCAACGGTATCGCTCAGTTTTTTATCCGTTTTAAAGTCAAAAGTTGCAAACCCCATCGCCGTCCCGAGCTGATACGGCACACTATCGTTTTCGCAACGCAGCGATGCAATAAATTTTTGCAAGTATTCGTAAATATTCATTTGCCCGCCTTTATACAGTAAAACGGAAAATTCGTCGGCACCAGTTCTGTAGCAGCTGCCGTATTTTGAAAAAATATTTTTAATCAGCTGCGCAATTTTTATAACGGCTTCATCCCCCTTTTCATGTCCGCATTTTTCGTTTATCTTTTTTAAATTATTTATATCAAAAACGACTACGGTAATATTTTCGGATACAATCAGGTCTTCTATATCTGAAAGAAAAGCGGATTTGTTTTTTGTGCCGGTCATAAAATCCTGCAAAGCCAAATCTTTGTAAAGTGCCGCTTTTTTATTTTGTTCGATAATTTCTTTTAAAGACTGGAATGCCGTGATAAGTAAAAATGTTATAAACACCAACGCCGAAAAAGAAGCGAATGCCGCCGAATAGTTTTCTTCGTTTATCAAATAAAGAAAAAAATCGACGGTCGAACCTGCAATTAATATTAAATATGCGACGAAAGGAAGTTTTACATCTTTCCGCTTATCGCGTATTAAAGAGATTCCTAAGCTGACAAAGTACGTTAGTGCCGAAACATAAATTCCTACATGAACATAATCACGATACATATAAATATCGATAAGTGAAAAAAGTTCTAAAATAATTAAACTGCAGTACAGGATACCGAAAGCAATTATAATTTTAGATAAAAAGCTGCGCAGTTTTAAATCTTTTATATTGACCGCATATATAAGCGACGGAAAAGCTATCAGCATTAACGACAGCAGCGAAAGGATAAAAGGTATTTTAGGATAGTGCGTTATAAACAGTATGATTTTATTGTCAGATATATACCAAACCGCAGCCAAAAAAGAAAAAAAACAAATGCAAAGCACTTGTACGGTTTTATCTTTATATTTTCTGTACAGCCATAACACCGGGCTTATGATAAGGGGAAAAATCAAACACAGAACGGCAAATTCCAAGCTCATAAAATATTTCAGCATTAAATATTTAATAAAATCGTTATAGTTTGAAATATAGGTTTTAAAAATTTGTCCCCGATGATTTTTATACGGATATGAAAAAAAGATGCTTATATTTTTGCCTGCATACGATTTATCCAATTTTATTTTATGCCACAGCGATGCGGGAGACTTCATAAAAGGATGCATATCCTTGCTCATTCCGTATTCGTAAATTTGCATACCGTCAATAAAAACTCTGACGCCTTGTTCGGAAGTGTAAAAGAAAAGAGTGTCGGCAGAATCATCAAAAACGGCAGGGAGCGTTTTTTGAATTTGGATATTCGTTTTATTTTTAAATTGAGCCGGAAGGTTAAATACCGCTTTATCACCTCCGTCTCGCCCGTCCGAAAGCGACCAGCCGTCGGAAAATTCTTCCGGAATCTTATTGGAGGCGTTCATACCATAATAAATACCGGATAAAAACAATGCAAATATTGATGTTATCAATATCGATTTTCTCACGTTAAACCTCTCGATTACGTTATCATATACGGTTCATTCTAGCATATCGGAATAAAAATAACAATGCAGGCGGAATATGCGGTACCGTGCGGGCGCTACACTACAGCAAAATAAAAACCAATGAAAAGCCGTGCGTCCTCTTGACATTTTCAGGGGGGGGGGGGTAAAATAGAAGCAATTTAAAATGGCTACATTATAAACACGCAAAGGGATTTTAGTATGAGGCGAAACAAGATAGTTTATATCTTCAGTGCACTGATAACGGTTTTAGGTGTAATGCTTGTAACGCCCGGATTTACTGATAAGGTTTCTGAAGCGCCGGAATACACAAAAGAGAACATTACGCTTAAATTTAAAAATGAAAGCGGCAAAAAGTGTTATGTGGAAATATCGGGATATTCCGATTCCGGCTGTGTTACATCTATTATGTCGCCATGGATGGACTCTATTAATTTCCCTTCCGCTCCAAAAACCGAAATACCAATAGACGGCGAAAAATCGATAACGATAAAGGATATCGTAGTAACCGGAAAAACCGCTAACGAATCGCGGGCGTATCTGCCGGTTTTTAATATAAAGGTATATCCTCAAGATTCGAACTATGCCGATTATCATTCAGCGAAAAAATTTAAATCAGGTGCAAAAAATTCGTATACAACCGGCATCTTTCACATAACGGACAGCGGAGAAACGCTTTTCGGCGAGGAAACGTTAACGATTGAGTTTATACAATAGAGCATCTTATAAAAACCTTGTCGGATTTTTTAAAAAATGCCCAATCGGTTTTTCCGATCAATCAGCAAAGCTCACTTCGAAAAACCGAATTTTTTAGAGGTTCCCCATAAATTGTGCAGGAAGAATTATGAGCAAAAATAAACCGCCGAAACCGGCGGTCTATAATAAAGGCTATTTCAGTGTGAGGTTTGAAAAAGTTTTAATTCCCGCATAACGGGCATTGCATCCCAGCTCATCTTCAATCCGCATAAGCTGATTATATTTTGCAATACGGTCGCTGCGGCTCATAGAACCGGTTTTAATTTGACCGGTTTCGAGGGCAACGGCAAGGTCTGCAATAAAAGCATCTTCGGTTTCACCGGAACGGTGTGAAATAACGGCGGTGTATCCCGCTTTTTGTGCCATCCGCACGGCGTCGATTGTTTCGGTTACGGTGCCGATTTGATTGAGTTTAATTAAAATTGAATTACAAGCGCCTTCGGCAATTCCACGTGCAAGGCGTTTTGTGTTCGTTACAAAAAAATCGTCGCCGACAATTTGAATCTTTTTGCCAAGCTCTTTTGTCATCCGCGCATAGCCTTCCCAATCATTTTGATCGAGCGGATCTTCGATAGAAACGATCGGGTATGAGTCAATCCAATTTTTAAAAAGAGCTATCATTTGGTCGGCGTCAAGCAGTTTCGACGGTTCGGACTTCCAAAATTTATAACCTTTTCTGTCTCCTGCATCATACAATTCCGAAGAGGCGCAGTCCAAAGCTATGACAATATCTTTACTCGGTTTGTAACCAGCTTTTTCAACCGCTTTCATTATGTAATCCAGCGCCTGGACGTTTTCGATATCGGGCGCAAAGCCGCCTTCATCGCCGACGGCGGTAACGTGTCCGTCTTTTTTTAAAATATCTTTTAGTGAATGGAAAACTTCGGCTGTCATCCGGACGGCTTCGCGCATTGAGGATGCACCGACAGGCATAATCATATATTCCTGAAAATCGATTTTATTATCCGAATGTCTTCCTCCGTTGATGATATTTGCCATCGGAACGGGCATTTGCAACGTATGTGCTCCGCCTAAATAGCGGTATAGCGGCATGCCCAAACTGTCCGCGGCAGCGCGGGCGACGGCCATTGAAACGCCGAGCATCGCATTCGCTCCGAGTTTCGACTTATTTTCGGTGCCGTCGAGCGTGAGCAGCATTTGGTCTATTTCAGCCTGGTCCAACGCATCGGCGCCGTCCAGTTCTTCGGCAATAACCGTATTCACTTGGTCGACGGCTTTTAAAACGCCTTTCCCGTTGTAGCGAGCTTTGTCTCCGTCCCGCATTTCTAACGCTTCATATTCGCCGGTAGACGCGCCGGACGGAACGCATGCTCTTCCGTAACTGTAATCGCTCAGTTGAACTTCCACTTCAACGGTCGGATTACCCCGCGAATCTAAAATTTCGCGACCTTCAATGTAGATAATATCGGACATATAAAACCCTCCTAAATTGTCATTCGTCTTGCGTCAATCTTACCTTTATTTTTTAATAAATTCAAGGGCACTTTAAAGACTGTTTTATCATATACAGATTTTCACTGTGCAGGTTTTCACAAATCAAAATTAAAAGGAGGTTGAAAACATACTATTTTTCGATATCTTCAATAAAAAAAGATTGCAGCATTTCTCGAATGTATTTCTCACTTTACTTAAACATAAAAAGCTGGTATATTCTACCGCATCTATATTAAACCGGTTTTTTAATCGGCGCTGATATTTGGAGTAATTATGAATGTACCAGAAAGAATTGCCGCTTTACGGCAAAAAATGGAAGCGTTTTCTTTAAGCGCTTATTTGATTCCTTCTTCCGACCCGCATCAAAGCGAATATCTGCCGGAAAATTATAAGACACGTGCGTATATTTCGGGTTTTACCGGTTCCGCAGGTACCGTCGTTGTAACGAAAAATAAGGCGATTTTATGGACGGACGGTCGTTATTTTTTGCAGGCTGAAAAACAGCTTACCGGTTCGGGGATCGAACTTTATAAGATGGGTGAGCCGAACGTCCCGAGTGTAAATGAATTTTTGCGCTCCGAACTGAAAAACGGCGAAAAACTCGGAATGGATGGAAAAGTGATCGCGCTTAAAACATACGAGGCTATGCAAACGGAACTTTCCGGCATACGGCTTGTTACAGACGTCGATTTAATCGACGCAATTTGGACGGACAGACCCGCCCCCGTTTTGAGCACGGCTTTTATTCAAGATGAAAAATATGCCGGTAAAAGTGCAAAAGAAAAGGTGTCCGAGGTACGTAAAGCGCTCCGTACAAAAAAATGCGATTCTACCGTAATCGGCGCCGTTGAAGATATTTGTTATCTTTTTAATATTCGCGGCAACGACATTAAATGCAATCCGGTGGTTACCGCATACTCCATTATCGATTCAGATCATGCGGTTTTATTTATTTGCGAAAAACAGCTTACGCCGGAAGTAACATCTTATTTGGTTTCGCAAGGCGTTCAAATAAAAGATTATGAAGCCGTTTTTGAGAATGCCGAAAAACTTACGGGAACCGTCTATTTGGATCCGGCAAGAACGAATGTGTTTTTATTCGAAAAAATTAAAGCGAAAATTGAAAAAGGGCTTAATATAACATCAAGTATGAAAGCCGTCAAAAATGAAATTGAACTTGCAAACTTCGATGACGCTATGGAAAAAGACGGCGTTGCGATGGTAAAAATTTTAAAATGGATTGAAGAACATGCAGCTTCAGGCATTACCGAGTGCGATGTATGTGATCGGCTTTTAAAATTCCGTGCGGAGGGTAAAGATTTTATCGAGGCAAGTTTTGAAACGATTGCAGGCTACGGCTCGAACGGTGCTATTATTCATTATGCGCCCTCAGAAAAAACGTGCGCAACATTGCAGCCGAAAGGATTGTTTCTTTTGGACAGCGGCGGACATTACATTAACGGAACCACCGATATTACACGGACAATACCGCTCGGAGCACTCACCGATGAAGAAAAAGAAGATTATACGCTGGTTTTAAAATCGCATATCGGTTTGGCGCGTGCTAAATTTAAGGCGGGTACGACCGGCTTTGCGCTTGATACGATTGCCCGCGAACCGCTTTGGGCCGTCGGAAAAGATTATAAGCATGGGACGGGACACGGCGTCGGCTATGTACTTACCGTTCATGAGGGGCCGCAGTCTATTTCGAGTAAGAATATAGATGTTCCACTGGAATTGGGTATGGTTACCTCAAATGAACCGGGATTATATATTGCCGGAAGTCACGGCATAAGAATTGAAAGCCTTGTCGTAACCGTCCCGTTTATGAAAACTCCCGACGGAGTTTTTTACCGGTTTAAAACGATAACGCTTTGTCCGATCGATACACGCCCTATCGTGAAAAAATTGCTTTCTCCCGAAGAGATTGAATGGCTGAACGACTATCATAAAGAAGTTTATGAACGCCTTTCACCTTATTTGGACGCGGCACATAAAGAATTTTTAAAAGAAAAAACGCAGGCGATTTAAGCGGATATACAAGACCACCTTTAAAAAACGTATCTGATTTTTTAGAGGTGGTCGCAACTTTGACAAAGAAGCGTCGGTTAAATGCTTTAGCCGACGCTTCTTTTATATACTCGTTTTTATTTTTTAGGGAGAGATTTATATGTTTTGGAATGATCGTAAATACCAGATCGCTTTTCACCGCGTATGCTTGGAATTGTCAAAATAATACCGGGTTCTACCCAATTCGGATTTGCAGGATTCGGCAATTTATCCTTATTTGCGTCATATAGTTTTTTCCACATAAAAGGATTGCCGTAAATTTCTTTTTTTGCCGCGATATTCCATAAACAATCGCGCTCGCCGCGCCACGTTCTAATCCTATATTCTGCAGGAAGATCGGCAAGCATTACGCCTTCGACCGGTTGTGTTTCGTCTCCCGTAACAACCGACAGCGCCTGCAAAACTTTTTGTGCGCAAACGACCGCTACGTCGTAGTTTTCATTGTCAAAGGCGACGCTGCCCGCCGTTAAAGCGCTTTCCGCCATTGCGTATTCTTCAGGGTATTTTTCTTCTGCACCGTTTTGCTTTGCCCATGTAAAACGGGTTCTTGCCTTATTCATTTCCTGCTCCGCTTCGGTGCGCGCAAGCATCAATTGAATAAATTCGGCAGATCTCTCCGCATAATCCGCTGCAAGTTTCGCATATTCAATTGCGGCATCGTAATCGCCTTCGTCATACGATTTATTTGCAAGTTGTGTATACGCACGGCTTTTTCGCTGATATTCGTTGTCGTCATAGGACACTGCAAAAACGGGCAATAAAATTAAACTCAGTAATAAAAATATCGCAATTTTTTTCATTTTTGATCTCCTTGGTCGGTACTTTCCGTTTCATCTATATCGTCGGCTTGTCCGCTTTGCTGTGTTGTTTTATCTTCAAGCTCAAGCTCTCCGCCTGAAAACCCGTCCGCGTCTTCGGTCAAAGGCGCTTCTTTATCGGCTTCCAGCGCTAATGCCGAGCTTTCTTGCTGCTTACGCGCCGCCTCATTCATTGCGGCTTCGGCTTGAACTCGTTTTGAGGCGACTTGATTGTAAAGGGTCTTAAAAGATTCTGCGGAGGTATTGTATAAATAAAAAGCCGCCCGAAAATCCTTTTCTTCAGCTTTCGCTTTTCCTTCGTTGAAAAGACGGACGGCGTTATTATAGTCATCCGTACGGCTTCTTGCCGCCCTAATCGAATCGCAATCCGCTTTGGATTCTTTTGCGGTATTTCTTGCGCTTTTTGCAAACTCAAAATAGCCTTTTTCCGTAACTTTTGTGTAAAGTTTTAAAGTGTCTTCCGAAGTTTCTTTTGCCATTTTGTAATCCAACCCGTAATGTTCAAGCGTGTTAATGGCAAGTTTTTCGGCTTCCGCATAATCCTCAGGAGCAAAACGGGCAAAGCCGTATTTTTCTATTTCGCCGCGCAGTGCAGCCGCTGCCATTAAATTTGAAAGCGTTTCATACCGATCCGCCGCTTCATTATATTTTGCTATTGCTTCTTTTATGCGACCGTTTTCCGCTTCTTTTTCGGCGTTTGCTGCCGTAGCGTCGGCTTCGGCAAATTCTTCAGGATAAACAATGTCGGCTTTAAGCTCGACGGCGTGCTCTCTGGCGGTCTTTAGCCTGCCGTTCCGAATTTTTTCCAGCTCGTCTGCCGATTCGGCTTTTCCCGAATCCGGTACATGTTTTATGCCTTCTGCAGGTTGTTCCGCCGGTTTGGATGCAGGTGTTTCATCGGGCTTTGCTTTCGGTGTCGATTTACAAGCCGAAAACAAAACGGTAAAAGCTATAAAAACGGCAATTACAATTTTATAATTTTTATTCATGAGAACCTCCTAAATTCACATTTGTTAATAATACATTTTTTCTCCGATTCTTTCAAGTTCATACGGAATGCTTTCATGGAAGTCAGTTTTCAAGCAATACAAATTATTATTTCTCAAATAAAATACAGTTTTGCCGTTTTCTTTCGATAGACAATTTTATGAGAATTTTTTTATTTTCCCCTATTGACAAAATTCGGCACATATAGTAATCTCTCCCCCGTTATTCGTGCCAACTTAGCTCAGCCGGTCCAGAGCACGTGATTTGTAATCTCGGGGTCTAGGGTTCGAATCCCTAAGTTGGCTTAAAGTATGGGGAGTTTCCCGAGCGGTCAAAGGGGGCAGACTGTAAATCTGTTGGCTATG
>CAUUAT010000014.1:0-29003 GCA_963543195.1 uncultured Treponema sp. | reverse complement strand
TTCTCAGGCAAAAAAATATAATCAGTATATTTCAATAGATTGGGAATTTATGGGCCGCTCTGACGGCTCCTTTGTTTCTATTGATAATTATGTTGAAGGTTTAAACCAATATACGTATTATCAAAATATGTTTTCTAATTATGATTATTTGGTTACGGTCTATGCCGTAGATAAACAAGACCGTTCCTACAGCGGTTTAAGAGGCGGCTTAGGACGAAACGATGCAAATGCAGTTATTTGGTTTAAAGATATATATCATCATTCGGCCGGTACTTTAGCTCATGAAATATTTCATACATTCGGCGCAGAGGATTTATATTACGAAGAAGGTGTTGTACCAAAAGAAGTCGAAGCAAATTTTAAAAAACTGCTTGGAAACTCAATAATGATTACTTCAAATGATTCGGCAGAGTTAGACCCTATTAATGCTTGGCTTATGGGCTGGAACGATAAGCCGGAACTTTGGTATGCTTGGTTTGTTGATAGAAGAAATAATACCGGAGATGAATTAAATTTAGTAGATAAGTAATTTGGAGAAAAGTTGCAATGGAATATCAGACACAAATATCAAAAGATGAAGCAAAACTAAAACTTGAAAAAGAAATAGGCATTGAATTTGAATATAGCGATGCTTTTTATGATGACGATAAGGCTTCATGGGTTTTTATAATTAAAATAGAAAATGCCGAAACACCATTACATTTTTCTACTGCAGAAGATTTTATACCTTACCTTGCACTTGCAGAACACTTAGGCTCAACATTTTCCGAAACCTTAAACAAACGAGTTTTTCTTAATTACGGAACCGAATATATTTTCGGTATAGGAAAACTTAAAAATCAATATTGTTATACCGAAAAAGGCTGGCTGGATTTACAAGAAATAGAAAATATTTTTTTAGAAAAGTTTGGTAGCAAACGCAAAAATTATTCTATGAAAGATGAGAACTGGGCAGTATATATATATAGAAACGGTTGTTTTAGTACAAGCTATAAAACGAATGAAGAACTGGATTGGCCTGTTTCCGAAAAAATAGAATTGCTATTTGAAAACTTAGAAGATAAGGGGTTGTCCATTAATATCGAAAAAATCGAAAGTAGAATAAAACAAAATCAAGCAGAAATTCTTAAAGCAAATAAAAAAACGGAAGAAAAAGAAGCTTTGCCTGATAATGAAGTCTTGATTTTTGATAAACAGAGTGTAGATACAGGCACGGATGACACTGAACCGGAATTAGAAAATAGCAGTAAAGAGAGCCGCTCGGAATTAACTACGGAATACGATATTAATAATGACGATATAAAAGAGACCATTGATTCTTTAGAAACTAAAGAACAATTAACTGAGCAGGATATAGAATATGAGGATGAAGCTCAGGTATCACCAGAAATACCTTTTACAGCTTCAGATATAGATATAAATGAAGTTGAAACAAATAATGTCGATTACAAAGAAGATATTTCTTATATTGAAACTGAAGTAAAAGTTCAAAGTACACCGCAAGAAGCAAGCAAAGACTCTCAGACGTATACTCGATACGCCTGCGGTACTTTTTTGCCTATACCCTTGTACTTACCTCGCCTATTTTCAAAAAAAGATTGTTCCATTAAACCGCTATTTATTGTTCTTTTTTTGATTGCTTTGATCGGCTTTATTTTTATAATTTATAACTCAACGCAAAATTATACAGTTACATTTAATGGAAATGGAGGAATGGGTTACGTTCCTAGTTCTATAAAAGAAAAAAAAGGAAATGCCATCATACTTCCTTTTAATGGAAATATGTACATTGACGGTTATGAATTTGAGGAATGGAACACAAGAGCTGACGGAACAGGGACTACCTATCTTGCAGGTTCTACACAATATTTTGACGGCAATATGACTCTTTATGCTGTATGGAATAGATATTATGAAAAATATGTTCATATCAACAATTTACGGGTGCGTTCAGGCCCTTCTACCGACTACAATATTAACGAATTATTAAAGCAAGATAAATTAATAAAAATTTCCGAAAAAGCTAATTCTAATAATTTTGTAAAAGTTAGATATGACGGAAAAATAGGTTATTTAAATTATAAATATTTACGGGACATTAGAATTACTGAAATAAAACTTGGGAATTGGTATAATGATCGATGGCTGATAAATCCGGGAGATACACTAACAGCCTACAATATAAGATATTTAATGCCGCAAATTAAAATTGAAACTTGTAATAATGTAAATAAAGAATATAAATTTAAAGTAAAAATTATTGAACCCGACGGTACAGTTAAAAGGAATTATCAGACATCACCTTCGGGATATAGTTATAGTACTACTATCAACATATCTGGAGATGGAGTATATACTCTGAGCGGATGGGGAAATGATAACGGAGGGTCTTATTATTCGGGTTGGTGGACAATTGAGATATGGTATACAAACCCTAACAGCATTAATGATTGTATAAAAAGGCTCCGCTTTTATTTACGCTAATCGGTTTAGTTTATTTTTTCGAGGGAAAAAGATTTTTAAAGATTGACGGCTTTATCTCTCCATCTTTTTTTAATTATTTTTTAAGCTTATCTTCCCGCCCGAAAAAGTTATAGATGTGTTCTTCAGAAGCAACAACTAGTGCCCATCTCTAAAAATTGAACCTAAGTTTTTAGAGTTGATCATTCCGAAGGGGTCGCAGAGCTTGAAGACCATGCAACCCCCGCCGTTGCAACATCAGAAGGTCTTATGTCTATAAGCGTTGTTTTGAATAAGGCTTAAAACATACTGCCGCATCCGGCGGTTTTTTATGCAAAAGCGGTATAAAAAATTTACGGCAAATCTTTTAGTGCAATCAATGCGGGATTTTCGTTTTCTCCTTCAATATCGGCTATTTCTTTCAGTAAGCCTTTTGATTTTGAAGAAAGCTTTACAGGGATTTGCACTTGAATTTGAATGTATAAATCGCCCTTTCTGCCTATGCTTGTAGGAACGCCTTCGCCTTTAACCCGCAAAAGTTTTCCGTTTTGTGTACCGGCGGGAATTTTTACCCGTATGGTTTTCCCGTCAAGCGATTTTATATTTACATCGCCGCCTAATGCCGCTTGCGTCATAGAAATAGGGACGGCACAATATAAGTCATTGCCGTTTCGTTCAAAATGAGGATGAGGCTGCACAAAGATAAAAACAAATAAATCGCCGTAGCCGCCGCCCGCTTGCCCCGCATTTCCTTGATTCGGGATTGTAATCCGTTTACCGTTTTCTACACCGGCCGGAATGGTAATGATAATCTTTTGTTTTTTACGCTCAATTCCCGATCCGCCGCACTTGGTGCACGGTTTTTCGATTATAGTGCCTTCGCCGCCGCACTTCGGGCATGTCGAAGCAATAGAGAAAAATCCCGTACTTCGGCGCACTTGCCCCGTGCCTTTACAGTCGGGACACATTTTTTTGCCCGAGCCGCTTTCGCTGCCGGAGCCGCCGCATTGAGTGCATTTTTCATTGCGGGTATAGCTTAATTCGGCCTTTTTACCGTATACGGCGTCGATAAACGAAATTTGGAGGTCATAGCGCAAGTTGGAGCCGCGCGCAGGACCGGAATGTTTCCCGCCGAATCCTGAAGAAGAGTGAGAGAAGCCGCCGCCGAATCCGAAAAGATTTTCAAAAATATCGGCAAAGCCGCCCGATCCGCCGAAAATGTCTTCAAACCCTTGAAATGCCGACGGGTCAAAGCCGCCCGCTCCCGCCATTCCGTCTACACCGGAATGACCGTACCGATCATACATTTCGCGTTTCTTTTCGTCAATGAGAATCTCATATGCTTCCGTAGCTTCTTTAAATTTCTCTTCAGCTTCTTTATTTCCCTGATTTTTATCGGGGTGATATTTAATTGCTAATTTTCGATATGCTTTTTTAATTTCGTCGTTTGCAGCTTTTTTATCTACGCCCAAAACTTCATAATAATCTCTTTTAGATGCCGGCACCGGTTTCTCCACATAAAAAATATAAGGGGCACTCTAAAAATTTTCGTTTTTAGAGGTGCCCGATAAAGACGCCGACTAAAGCGAAAAACGCATATAACCGGCCTCTCTTTTTCAGCTTAAACTTTCAATTACTTTTCATTATCGTCATGGACGACTTCATAATCAACGTCATCGGCAGTACCCGAAGCATTTCCGCCTGAACTTCCCTTGTCGGGTTCCGCATTGCCGGTTCCGCTTGCGCCGCCGGCATTATCGGTTCCCGCTCCCGTTTGAGCGCCTTGCTGTTTATACATCTCTTCGGCAATTTTATAAGCCGCCTGCTGGAGGCTCTCGGTTTTTGCCTTGATATCGGCGGTGTTATCCGAAGAAAGTGCCTGCCGTAAAGCAGCGATTGCACTTTCTATATTCTGCTTGTCGGCAGCTCCGATTTTATCTCCCATTTCTTTCATCGTTTTTTCGGTTTGATAAATAAGAGAATCGGCATTATTTTTAGCTTCTACCTTTTCCCGTTCGAGTTTATCGCTTTCGGCGTTGGCTTCGGCCTCTCTTACCATTCGGTCTATTTCGCTTTCGCTTAAGCCGCTTGAACTTTCAATACGAATGTGCTGTTCTTTTCCCGTGCCCAAATCTTTAGCCGAAACGTGTACGATACCGTTTGCGTCGATATCGAAGGTAACTTCAATCTGCGGAACGCCGCGCGGTGCGGGAGGAATACCGACAAGGTCAAAATTGCCGAGCGTTCTGTTTTGACTTGCCATGCCACGCTCTCCCTGCAATACATGAATGGAAACCGCTGTTTGTCCGTCCGCTGCAGTCGAAAACACTTGACTTTTGCGGGTCGGGATCGTGGTGTTTCTATTGATAAGGGGGGTAAATACACCGCCCATCGTTTCAATACCCAGTGAAAGGGGCGTAACATCCAAAAGAAGCACGTCTTTAACATCGCCGCCCAAGATACCGCCCTGAATTGCAGCACCCATCGCTACCGCTTCGTCGGGGTTTACGCTTTTAGAGCCTTCTTTACCGAAAATTTCTTTTATAATCTGAAGTACTTTCGGCATTCGGGTAGAACCGCCGACCAAAAGAATATCATCAATTTTGTCGGGGCTAATGCCTGCATCCTTTAAGGCTTTACGGCACGGTTCTTTCGTTCTTTCAAACAAGTCTTCGGTCATTTGTTCAAATTTGGCTCTGGATAAACTTTTTTGCAAGTGTTTCGGACCGTTTGCATCTGCCGTGATAAAGGGCAGATTTATGTCCGTATTCGCAACCGACGAAAGTTCAATCTTTGCTTTTTCCGCAGCTTCGCGCAAGCGTTGTAATGCCATTCGATCTTTAGACAAATCTATACCGGAATCTTTTTTAAATTCGTCGACAAGCCAATTTACGATGCGGTTGTCAAAGTCGTCGCCGCCTAAGTGCGTGTCTCCGTTTGTGGACTTAACTTCAAATACACCGTCACCCAATTCCAAAATGGAAATATCGAAAGTGCCGCCGCCCAAGTCGTAAACGGCTATCGTTTTTTCCTTTTTGGAGTCTTTGTTAAAACCGAACGCTAAAGAAGCCGCCGTCGGTTCGTTTATGATTCGTTTTACGTCCAAACCGGCAATTTTACCGGCGTCTTTAGTCGCTTGGCGCTGCGCGTCATTAAAATAAGCGGGAACCGTGATAACGGCCTCAGTTACGGTTTCGCCCAAATAGTCTTCCGCCGTTTTTTTCATTTTCTGCAAAATAAAAGCCGATATTTCCTGCGTAGAATACGGCTTTCCGTCAATATCAATTCTTACGTCATCTCCCTGTGGAACAATTTTATAGGGGACGCGTTTAAGTTCATCGGTAAGCTCGTTGTAGCGGTGTCCGATAAAGCGTTTTACCGAATAAACCGTTCTTTCGGGATTTGTAATCATTTGGTTTTTTGCCGGCTGTCCGACGACACGCTCGTCTTTTGAAGTAAAACCGACAATTGAAGGTGTTGTTCTTCCGCCTTCGGAATTCGGTATAACGACGGGCTCCCCGCCTTCCATTACCGAAACGCACGAGTTGGTTGTTCCCAAGTCAATTCCTATAATTTTTCCCATTTTCAATCTCTCCTATCAATTCATTTTTTTACTTAAAGTTTTTCGCTTTGTGTATCGGCGGTTTCTTCCGCCTTATCCTGAGCCTGTTTTTCGGCAGGCATTAAGACCATTACTTTAGAGTGCCGAATTACTCTTTCTTTGAGCTTATACCCTTTTTGCAGCTCTTCGCCTACGACCGCTTCTTTTACATCCGGCGACTGAATCATTGAAACGGCTTCATAAAGATTCGGGTCGAACGGCAAACCTTTTGACGGGTAATAGTTTAGCCCGTATTTGGAGCTAAGCAGAGACTCCATTTGTTTTTTAATCATAATGACGCCTTCGGCAAAGGCATTGTTTACCGAATCGCCGTTTTGATTTTGTCCGGCTTCTATTGCGCGGTCAAAATCATCCAAAATTTGAATTAAATCCGACAGTAAATTGGCATTGGCATAATCTATGGCTTCTTGCTTTTCTCGGATCATCCGTTTTCTGTAGTTTTCAAAGTCGGCAGCCTTGCGCAGATATTGTTCTTGCCAGTCTTTGCAAGCGGTTTCGAGTTCTTCTATCCGCTTGAGCCGATTTGAAGCTTCTTCATCTTTTTTTATTTTTTCTCCGCATTTTCCGTCCGAATCGACTGCCGTTTCTTTAGTACAGTGAGGGTTTTCCTTTAGCGGATCGCAACCGCAATCGGCCTTGCTATCATTTTTTTCAGCGGACGACCCGTTTGACACGGTTTCTTTTTCAAGCTCATCCTTAGCTTTAGAGTTTTTTTCCGTATGTTTTTCATGATGTTTGCTCATTTGAACTCCGAATACATTCTTTATGTTATGGTTCTTTATAGTATGACATAGAAGATAATAATAGAAAAAAAAAGGGTCAAGTATTTTAAAGGTAAAAAAATAATAATTTATTGCTAAAGCGCCCTCTTCCAAAAAACAGGCTGTTCGAGTAAGAGACGGCAGCGGTTTTAACATAAACACCTTCGCCCCATTTAGGTAAAGAAATGTTTTTTTATTACCGATATTGGGGGTATGGAAACCATAAAAGAATTTACGGAGCGTTTGTCTGCGGCTCTCGAAGCAAGAAAACAGGAATTTAACACGGTTCTTCTTCCTCAAATGCAGGAAAATTATAATATCCAATGTACGGCGGTTCAGGCTATTAGAAGCCTTTTATTAAAAAAACGGGCAATTCACGACGATCCGTATAAATATGACAGCCGTATGACCGAAATTGAAATACCGAGCACGGAAACCTTTATGGACTCGGAAAAAGCGGGCGTTTTAGGTTCCCGACTGTCGCACTACGAAATGATGCTCGATTTTTTAAATAATTATTATCAGTTCAATACCGATTTTTTAACGCCTAAAAAAATTTCCGTCTTGCTCGAATTAAACAATACGTTTCTATGGGACAACTTTTCAAACACCGTAACTCATCCCAATACTAAAGGTCTTGTAGAAATAATGCAGACGATTTTTTCAAGCCCGGACAATCTTTCTGCAAGTTTGCTGCGCGATTCGGTTTCGCATTTGGCAAAAAGCGCAGGAATTATAAACACTCTTTTGAAAGAACTTACACTTTTTCAACGGGAGGAATATAAGCTTTTAATCCGGCAGGAAATTATGCCGAAGGTTTCCGTTTCGCAAAACGATTGCCTCAATCCCTCGGGAGTTTTAAAAGATATAAAAAAAATTTTCCCATCAATCTTAAAAAAGCAACCGTTTTACACCGACTTGATTATCGAAGTAATTAAAGAAGATTACGGAAGCGAGGGGGATGGGCTCAGGCAGGAAGTTTTAAGTAAACTGTCGCCTAAAAAAGATAAAAAACCGGAAGAAAAAGTCGAAGAAAATTACCGCCGCAGTTTATTGCTCGGTTTAAAATTTTTAGGCGGCACGGCTTCGCATTTCAGACTTGCACTCGAAAAAATAAAATCCAATGAAGAACTCATTTATAAGTCCGGCAGGAGTTTGTTTAAAAATATTCTCAAAGCAATACGGCAAGCGCTTAACGTCGCCGAACATGACAAAGAAATTACAATTACGGTTATAGATCCCGTTACGCAATCGAAAAAAAGGCAAATTATAAATTACAGTACGTTTGAAAAAGAAATGTCGAGAAAAATTGCGCTGTTTCAAAGCATTTCGGTTTCCGGTTCCGCCGCCCAGCAAAAAATTAAAACGCTCAGCGACGAAGTCCTTTTGAATTTACTGACAAAATACATAGCGGAAAGTAACGAACTGATAAAAGAAATGACGGGGCTTGATGAATTTTATAAAACCGTAAAACCGGATTTGCGCAGTAAAATACGCGGAATAAAAATCGAAATAACGACTATAACCAATTCGATTATAAAAGCGAATCAATGCAGAGCGGAATATACCGCCTTTACCGAAGAAGCCGCACAAATGAAAAAACTCGGCATACAATAAAAAATGCGGCTGCACATTTTTCCGTTTTAATCTGCTGCAGCCTCCATTGACGCACATTGAATGTGCGCATATACTTGACCGGCAGCTTTTAAAAGCCGCCCATACTAATTGAGGAGTAATTGATGAAAAAAACCGCTGCGGCACTTATCGTACTGTTTTTTTCCGCGTATTGTTTTTCTGCGGAAAATTCGGGAAACGAAATGGAAAAAAACAGGCTTACCGTTTCTCTTTCCGAAGAGATTCCGATGCTTCATCCGCATATTTCTTTTAATGCGGACGAAGCGCAAATACTGACGGCTTTATACGAAGGCTTAACGGTGTACGACCCGTACACGCTGCAGCCCGTTCCTGCGCTTGCCGAAAAGTGGACGGTTACCGGCGGCAGAACATGGCGGTTCAATGTGCGTAAAAATGCGAAATTTGAAAACGGAGAGCCGATAACCGCACAAACCTTTGTCGATGCATGGTTTAATCTTTTAACTCCGGGAGCGGATTATCAATACGCCTCTCTTTTGGACTGCATTGACGGCGCGGCGGATTACCGGACGGGTAAATTAAAAAATAAAGAGCAGGTCGGAATAAAAGCGGAATCGGAATACGTTCTTTTGGTTTACACCAATACACCGGCGGAACACTTACCGAATATTTTGTGTCACCACGCTTTTTCGGCAGTGTACGGCGGACAGCTGAAAGATTCTTCGCGCCTTTTAAAAAAAAGCGGCATCGGCTCTGCAAAAGAAGCGTTTAAGCCCGTTTCAAGCGGTGCGTATAAAATAAAACAATTTACGGATACCGAAATACTTTTAGTAAAAAACGAAAACTATTGGGACGCCGCATCGGTTCAAATCCCCGAAATATCTTTAACACTGCATTTAACGGCTGAAACGGCTGCGGATAAATTCAATAAGGGTGAAATCGATTGGCTTTCGCGTGCCGATGTAATTTCAAAAATAGGCGACAACCGTTATATTCATATAGACCCGATATTTGCAACGGAATATTTTTTCTTTAGGACGGCAAGTGCGGCGGTCAGCAACAAGGACTTCAGAAAGGCGCTTTTATTGGCAGTTCCTTACGAAGAATTGCGCAGCGGATATTTAATTCAAGCATCAAGCCTTATTTTTCCGCTTGCCGGCTATCCCGAAGTGGAAGGCGTCAACGAGTACAATGTATATAAGGCGGAACAGCTGATAACCGAACTTAAATTGCCGGAATCCGAAAAAAAGGTCGTTATAAAATTACCGGAAACCGACTATTATAAAGACCTCGCAAAGATTTTAAAAAACGCATGGGAAAAAATAGGCATAAAAACCGAAACCGTATTTTCTCCTTTTTCAAAATATTACGATGAATTAAAATCGGACGAATATAATGTAGGCGTTATTTCGTGGATAGGAGATTTTGCAGACCCGCTTGCATTTTTGGAAATGTTCAGATCCAAGTCGACGCTTAACGATTCCTGCTGGAGTAATGCCGAATTTGAAACTCTTTTGCGGAAAGCGGGTGCCGAAACCAAAATAAAAAAACGGTTTGAATATCTTTCACAAGCGGAACAACTTCTTTTAAATGAAAGCGTTATTATTCCCGTTTCGCACAGTACAAGTGTAAACATTATTGATACGTTTTCGATAAGCGGTTGGTACTCAAACGCGATAGATATTCATCCCTTTAAATTTATTAAATTCATTACGCCGCAGCCTATTCCGGGAGTCGTAAAAAAATAACCGAAGCTGCGGCTCATAATGAATTAGCGGGTTTTTAATTTTTCTTTAAAAAAATTTTTCCTGAAGGAGAGACCGTTAAAGCGTACTCGGTGTCGGGATAAAAATTGCGCAAACGGATACTTTGCTTTTGAGCGGAAGAAAAAAATAAAAAAAGAGAGGGAGAAAGCGCCGCCGAACGGAAAAGAACGTTTACGGCTTCTTTTTCTTCCGCCTGAAAAAAAGAATAATCGTAGATCGCAGGATAGCCGCCTTTTGTATAATACGAAAACAGTTTTACACCCGTTCCGTATTTGGATTTATCCGAAAAAATTCTATACGGAAAAACAATCGCCCCGCTTTTTAAATTAAGCACGATGCATTCAAGTTTTAATTCCCAGCCTTGCCACGCGCGTTCGTAACTGCCGATAAGCGCACCGTTCGGCAAATAAAATGAAACGGCAGCGCTAAACGTTTCGGAATTGTACCCCAATGTCTTTATAACGCACCCCGTATTAAAATTTGCAAAAGTCCGTCCGGAAAGTTTTTCTTCCGCATATTCTATGCTTCCGGCATATAAATTGATAATTAAAAAAATAAAAAGGAATAAAACGGAAACTGCGGAAAATATAATACGAAAACGTTTTTTGTTTTTTAAAATTATTTTCATTTTTTCAACAACGCTAAAAATTCTTTTTCGGTGATAATTGCCGTTCCGAGCACCTGCGCTTTTTTATTTTTAGAAGAACCGGAATCGGGCGTATTTGTAACGAGGTACGTCAACCCCTTCGTAACGGACGATTTAACGGAACCGCCCCGCTCTTTTACTGTAAGTTCCGCTTCGGAACGCTTCATCGTGTTCAATTCTCCGGTAAAACAAAAACTCATTCCCCGCAACGGTGCGCCTTCACTTGAAATAAGCGGTGCTTTTATTTTTATATTCCCCGAATCCAGCAGCGTCCGCATCTCGTTTTTTAATACGTTAAGATTTAAAACAAGCGTACGCGAAAGAACTTCGCCGAATTGATACACTTTTGCAAAATCGGCTTCGGTCGCTGCAAACAATTTATCGGGTGTATTAAAGCCCGCTTCCTCAAGTTTTTCGGTCATTACCTCGCCGATACCGTCTATGTCAAAACCCGCAATAAATTCGCGGAAGGTAATTTCGTTTTTTGAATGAAGCGCGTTATATACTTTTGCGGCGGAAATAGTGCCCATTCTGTCGACTGATGCAAGTTCTTCAACGGTAAGCGTATACAAGTCGGGGATTGACCGTATTCTACCCATATCGAATAAGCGGCGGATTAAAGTAATGCCGAAATCGCGTATATCCAAAACGCTTATCCATTTTTCGATTCGGTGAAGAACCAATTTCGGGCAGGAAGCATTGGGGCAAAAAAGACGCGTTCCTTCGTTTATTAACGAGGCGCCGCACACCGAACACTTTTTAGGGTAGTCAATGGGAGCGGCGTCCGCAGGGTTTTCTACGAGCGTTTCAATCTTCGGAATTATTTCGCCGCGTTTCGTTACAACGACACGGCTGCCTATTTTTAAATTAAGCGATTCAATACTATTCGGATTTGCGAGACTTGCGCGTTTTACGACGGTTCCTGCAAGACGGACGGGGTCAATAAGCGCAACCGGCGTGTACGTAGCGCCCGACTCGCTCCACTCGACACCGCGCAAAACCGTAACCGCCTCTTCCAAACTGAATTTAAATGCAATTTGTTTTTCCGGCCGTGCGCGGCTTACGTCCGCAGGATCAATTTCGTCATTTTTTACGACAAGACCGTCTATATCAAAATCGAGGGAAGGGCGCAGCTCCATAACTTCCGCACGGTATGTAATTACTTCTTCGACGGTTTTGCAAAGCCGAAAATCGACGGTCAAAAATCCCGAAGTTTTAAGCCATTCGAGCTTTTGTATTTCCGTTTTAAACGGCGCATCGCCTAAAAAAGGGCTGCCTTGCGAACCCTGCACCGCATCGTAGCAAATTACGGTTAAATGTTCCGTTCCTTCGCCGTTCTTTTTTTTCATTAAGCCGTTCGCAGCATTGCGGCAATTTGCTTTATCGCGGAAATATTTTTTATGCACGGAACGCGTCATAATAACTTCGCCGCGTACCCCGCCCGAAAAAGGTCGGCTGCCTTCGGGCGAACAGCTTCCTAAAAGCGTTTTTACAACGCCTTTCATTTTTGCGGCATTTTCGGTTATATCGTCGCCTATTTTTCCATCACCGCGTGTAACGGCACGCACAAAACGCCCGTCTTTATATTGAAGTTCAATGCTCGCACCGTCCAGTTTATATTGCACAATAAATTCCGTAAAAGGCATTTTTGCAGCCCATCCGGAAAAGGCTTCGGGACCGGCGGCTTTTTCTTGGCTGCCCATCGGCATAATATGTTCGGCTTTAGGGAAACCGTCGGCGGACTCTTTGGGTACGGTAAAAAAAAGAGTATTTTTCGGGTCGAGCGACTTTAACTCGTCCCACAATGTGTCGAATTCGGCATCCGAAATTGCAGGTTCGGCATTGTAATACAGATTTTGATGTTTTTTTATGAGGTTTTCAAGTTCGGTAATCCGCTGTTGTTTTTCCATATTTTTAACTGTAGCAAAAAAAAGATAAAATATCAAGAAATACCGAAAAAAGGCGGCGCACTTAAAAAAGCACGCCGCCATAGTTGCCTAAGCAGTATCTTATGTTATTACGGATATTCTATATAAAACCAATCACGGTCGGCAGACACATAGTTGGGAAGCTGGTAAGCTACGAGGTTGCAGCCCATTATCTGCTCCCACGCATTGCCTTTTGCCTTTGCATTGGCGGGCTCATCATCGTTTTCGTGGCTGTCGTTCGTTGCGGCATCGTTGTTGGGGCTTCTTGTCGAATCGTCAACGTCCACACCGTTAGGATCAAGGGGCGTTCTGCCGATTTTTATGGCATAGTTGCCGCCGTGGAAGTCGCTATGGTTATCCAAAAATCCGTTAATCTTCACATAGTATTTTGCGCCCGGTTGGGCTTCAAAACAGACGGTATCAAGAGCGTCTTCATCGTAGTCCAAAAGAGAAATAGGGTTAGAGTCTAAAGTGCCGTCATTTTCCGCTTGGTAAACCGTAATTTTAGTATCGGTTGCATCATTACCGCCGTTATAGTGCGTGTTCGGTACGGTCGAAATCCATACGGCTTTTTTATTGAACGCTATGTCAATATAATGATTACCCTCCGCCGCTGTAAACTCTCGTTTTTCTACGTAACCTAAAAAGGAGACATAAAAAGAATAGCTCCTGCCCTTTATTAAGCCTTTAAAGGCGAGAGGCTCGTCTCCGAAACCGGCAACATAGGCTAAAGGCGCTCCTGTTTCTTCATCGACAAGCGTACCTTTACACTGAATACTCTCACGGCCATGCCCGTCATCGTTGTAAATTCTGAAAATAACTGCCGATTCGGTATACATATCGTTTTCGGCAGGAATATTATTATCCCGTATAGCCTTTGCCGCCTTGTACACGTTTACGCGGCCGTGACCCAAGCTGTCGGTAAAGCCTGTTGCACCGGCAACCTTATCCGCCGTTTTTTCAAGCAGAGCCTTCATTTGATAGGGCGTTATCTCGTGAGCACCTTCAAATGAAAGAAGATAGGCAATTGTGCCCGTTACAAAGGGGGTTGCCATCGAGGTGCCGCTCATAGTTTCATAAGAGTCGTCGCCGTAAATACCGCAAGACTTAATACCGTCGCCGGGGGCCGAAACGCTTATCCATGCGCCGGAATTGCTGAAATGCACTTTTTTGTCTTTGCCGTTGGTAGCTCCAACCGCCAATACGCCCGGGAAGGCTGCAGGATAAGCTGCCGTGTAGCGGCCTTCGTTACCCATCGCAATTACGGGGAGAATATCGTGTTTTACTGCATTGGTTAAAACCGAAAATGCAAATTCGGTACCGTATGAGCCGCCCAAGCTCATATTTACGGGAACCGTTTTTTGGGTAATTTGAAAATCGGTATCTCGCAAATAGCTGGGCAAAGCATCATTTTCCGCCGAACTTCTACTAGCCTTAGTTTTACGCAAAATCTCAACCATCTCTGTAAGGTCTTGCAGTGCCCCGTAAACCGACCATGCATCTCCGCCGAAATTGCCGCCTGCACCGGCATTAAGCGACTGGTACGAAATAAGTTTTGTGTTTTTCCATGCAACGCCCGCAATGCCGACATTATTATTGCCGCGAGCAGCGATAGTGCCCGAACAGTGTGTACCGTGTGCACCCTTATCCCAGTTGTCTCCGATAGGAATTTCGGTAAAGGGGTTGCCGAATCCGACAGAGGTACCGTTTACTCCGGTAACACAGGACTTTGCATACAGCACTATCGAATTCCCGTCTTCATCTTTAAAATCCTCGTGCTCCATATTGATGCCGGTGTCGATAATACCCGCAACAACCGTTTTATCCCCGTAGCCTATTTCTTTATAAGAGCGCAGCGCATCGGTTATCGAAAGCCCGTAATCGGCATCGGCGGCAACGGGATCGTCTAAATAATTGCCGTCCGTCAAGGATAAAGTGCCGATAGGCGCCTCGTTTTGATTCGGCGCCTTGCTTCCGTCGGGTTCTACAACCTTATAGTCGTGCTCCGCCGAAAGAACGCCCGGTATTGAAGCGGCACGCATAAGGTTTCTTTTATCATTGCCGTCTTTTTTTAAAAGCCAATAGGTAAAGCCCGTGTCGGTAAGCGGAAGACTGCCGGTAACGGTAAAACCTTTTTCTTCAAAACGGGTCTTGTCAAAACCGTCCCTTGTCTTAACGATAAAATAACCGTCAACTATATCCTTATCATCGGGCTTATAAGTTGCACCATTAGGCAGTTCAACCGAAGCGCCGTTTAAGGCTCCCGAATCGGTATGCGTACCGGTATGCATACCGAAATTACAGGAAGAAAGGATTAAAACAAACGCCGTTATAATAAATGCCATTTTCTTTTTCATCTTAAAGTCTCCCTTATTCTATTACAAAGGTAAATCTGCCGTTTACGGCGTTAGAGCCGCTCGAGCTGTTGTTCCCCATTGCGCGGGACTGGCTTGAACCGTACATTTTAACGATTCTGAGTGCCCGATCATCGTTCAAATCGTATGCATTATCTCCCCAGTCTTGAATATCCCACTGGTAAGATACACCCCGTTGGTATTGCATAGAGGTACGGGTAATTACGTTAAAGCGATATGTACGCAAAAAGTATTGCGTAATGGTGATAACGCCTTTGGAAGCGTCAACCTTTATAAGGTCGTCAAGACTGTTAATGCCATCGTATATCAAGGGTACCTTAAGCTCACTTTTATACGAACGGCGTTGAATATTATCGCCCTGGTACCTCATACTATCAATCTCTAAATCGGGAGTTCCATCGCCGCTATCAAAGATATAGCGGAATTTCGATCCGAAAACAGCCTTCCCCTGTCCGTCGAGAATCAATAAGCCCAAATCACACCAATCAGCTTCTTCTTTGGTCAGCAGTTTTTTATTGCTTATTTGGCACGAATATGACATGTTGTAAGCTTCATCCCATGACATTTTTTTACGGTTTTCCGGAGTTTTAAGAGAATATGTAAAGGCTTCCATAACCTTGCCCGTCAATACATCGGATTCACAAAAACCCTCTGCGGTAAACGCTTTAATTTTGTACTCGTACTCTTTGCCGCCTTCAAGTTCGGAAGACGTATCAAAACCTTGATGAAAGCCCCAGTCGTATCTTGTTTCGGTTTTAGGCTCGCCATAGTGAGTTCGTGCAGCAAATTTAAATTCATCGGTGCTGCCCTTCTTTTTCCGGAATATATCGAAGCCCATAATGGGAATGGGAGCATTCGTATCTTTATCTACAACACCGAAGACGAAAGCAGCCTTATACGAAGAATTGTGTCCTTCAACGGGGTTTAAAACCTGCGGCATCACTCCGTGTTCGGCATTTAATTGCACAAGCCCCTGGCCCGGTTCGATTGAAAATGTATTGTTTGTAAAGGGAACTCTTTCCATTATCACAACAGGACTTGCAAATTTGGCGTTCGAAAGAGGATCTCCCGCTGCCGTTTTATTGAAATTTACGGGGATGTGTTTTTCAACCCTGTTGTTTGCAATATCGTAGCCGACTATTATAAGCTCGGTTTCGCCGTTCGGCAGCACCGCATTTTCTATATTAAACACATAGCGGGAAGTAAAAACTCCGCTGACGGCTCCTTCAGGGGGAATGTACACTCCGTCAATACCTGCAAGACTTGTCGGCATCATACCGATACCGAGTCTTGCACCGAATCCGTTCCATGCAACATCTTCCACAGCTCCTACACTAGAAGAAAATTCGACATAGACATTTTTTAACTCATCATCGATGGAATGTTTGTCGGTTATAGCCTCGCCGGATTCATTTTCAATTGTTACCTTTTTTATACGGGGGGGGGTAACATCTCTTGTTATCTGCCCGTGCTCAAACTGGAGCATCATAAGACTCTTATCCCCACTGAGCCCACCTTCGGGTACATAATAGTCCTGCAGCATTGAGCCTGCCCATTTACCCTTTTCACCTAAAAGGATAAAGTCATACTTCTTTTTAGGACTTACCTTTGCGGTAACTTTTCCGCTCCGTACGGCAAGCTGATGAGTAACCTGTTTTCCGGCAGCAGAATCAAAAACAACCAGCCGTGTTCCATCGACTACGGTACCGCTGACAGAATCGGCAACAGTAATTTCAACGTTTACGGCATCAGCCGGAATGGGATACGGATCCTGTACTGTGCTGTTTTCGGTTCCGGTTCCGTTCTTTTTATGCGGACAAGAACCGAATAAAAACGCCAATAAAAGGATAGTCCATAACGCCGCAGCGTTCCGTCTTTTTTGTGACATATTCGTCCTCCTGTAAAATTTATTTTACGAGGAAACCTTTAAAAACTTCTGGTTTTAGAGGTTTCCCTTGATTTTAAAAATCCAATTTGTCATATTCACTTTTAAGATTTCCCTTAATTTCAATAAAAATTTCGGTATCCGCTTCGGTATCTACCGAAACTACTGCATAGGGATGAGTAAAAGCCTGCGTAACCATATCGGTAGGAGCCGGACTTTTTACCTCAAAAATTATGTTGACAACCGTCCCTGTTTTTATTGCAGAAACGGGCACGACGGAATATCCGCCCGTATTAAAAGGCCCTGCAGCAGCCGTAACAACGGTTTTTTTTGAAAAGTCGATTATAGGAGCCTTTAGAGAATTTCCATACAAAACCGAATAAAGGTTGTTTAAAGCACCCTGATCCCTAATAATTGGCGGGATTCGCCCCTTAAAAAGCGTCCCGTTTGTCAAAAGTTCGCACGGAACGTTTATCGTATGCGGCTTGCCGTTACTTTGTATGGTATTTTGTTCGGACGTAAAAGGCTCGGCAGCCGGCACACCTTCTTTTTCCTGAATAAGCGGTATATCGGCACGCTCCGCTTTCGGGACGGTAGCGCAGCCAAAGAAGCTTAAACAAATGCACAATAATACGGTATTATATTTCATAGCGCGGATTATAACACAACCGCTTATAATAATGTAAGCAACCGTAAAAAAAAATCGCAAAATAATCGGCGGAACGGAAAATTTGAAAAGTCTTTTCAGACAAAATAAGCCGGTTTATTCCGGCTTATTTTGTTGTTGTTACTTTTTCTTGGTTTCTATGCGGGTTTTAATTTTAGCCGCTTTTCCTATCTTTTCGCGGATATAGTAAAGCTTTGCCCTGCGCACTTTACCCGGGCGAACGACTTCTACTTGGGCAATTCGAGGCGAATGCAGCGGGAAAACACGTTCGACACCGACGCCGTAAGAATTTTTACGCACGGTAAATGTTTTTCCGATGCCCGCATTTTTTAAGCAAATAACCAAACCTTCATACACCTGAATACGTTCGGTTTTGCCTTCGACAATTTTAAAATAAACCTTTACCGTATCCCCCACACGGAAAACGGGAGGTTTTTCAGCCTTTTGCTGCGCTTCAATCTTCATTATAAGATCGCTCATTTTGCAACTCCTTCAATATTTTTTCTGCATCCTTTGTCCATAAGGCCGACTTTTTTGCATTCTCAATAAGCACAGGTCTGTTTTTAAGCGTCTTTTTTATACGCTCTTTTAACCGCCACTTTTGAATATTCAAATGGTGTCCGGACAAAAGCACTTCGGGGACTTCTCTCCCCCGAAAAATTCTCGGTCTTGTATACTGCGGATATTCAAGCAAAGAATCCGAAAAGCTTTCTTCCGCAAGCGATTCTTCCGAAATAACCCCGTCAATAAGCCGGTATACGGCATCAATTATCACCAACGCCGCAAGCTCGCCGGAAGACATAACGTAATCGCCTACGGAAATTTCGTCGTCAACGTATTCATCGATAATTCTCTGATCAATGCCTTCATACCGCCCGCAAATAAACACCAATTCTTCTTCGAGGGAAAGCCGTTCGGCGTATTTTTGGGTAAAAGGCACGCCCGACGGGCTTACATAAATAACCCTCTTTTCGGACGCCTTAACCGAATCCAATGCACACGCAAGCGGTTCGGGCAGCATAAGCATACCGGCTCCGCCGCCGTACGATAAATCATCGCATGAACGGTGTTTATCGAAAGCAAAGTCTCGGATATTTACCAAATTGCAGCTGATAATCCCTTTTTCTACCGCTTTTGCCGTTATTGATGTTTGAAAAAAAGAGCGCGGTATTTCAGGAAATAAGGTCAGCACATTGAATCTCATTCGAGAATCCAGCGGTGCATAAGCTCCACAGTTCCGGCTTTTATGTCGATTGTCCCGATAAATTCTTTATTAAACGGAACATAAAAAACGGAAGCTGCGGCAGCCTCGGGAGCTTTTCCGGTTTTTTCTTTTGATATTTCCAAAAGATACCCTCCCCCGCCTTCTGCTACACTTGTAATCTTTCCCATGCGGGTTCCTTCGCATACAAGATAACAATTACAAAGATCTCTAACATAAACTTCGCCTTTTTTTAAGGCGGCAGCTTTGTCTCTGGGAATAAGCACTTCAGAACCCGTTAAAAACTTGGCGACTTCTGGAGTGTCCACTCCTTTTAATTTTAAAAGAGCGTCGGTGCTGCGCACGGTTACTTTTTCAACTGTAAACCAGCCCGTTTTTATGCTCTTTTCAATTTTTTTTTCCGGTATACGTAAAAAAACCGTGCCGAAATTTAAAAAATGCCCGTATTCTCCGGAAAAACTTTCAACTTTTACAAACCCTTCAACTCCGAACGAGCCGCGGATCCGTCCCGTCGCAAGAAGCTCCATTAACGCTGGTCTAAAATTTCAAGCGAATAGTGTACGCCGGACTTTCCTGCGCTTGCATTCAGCAGCGTTCTGATTGATTTTGCAATCCGCCCCTGTTTGCCGATTACTTTGCCTATATCTCCCGAAGCTACTTTAAGCTCCAAAACGATACCTTTTTCATTTTCGGTTTCTTTTACTTCGACGGCTGCAGGGTCGTCCACTAAGGATTTGGCAATGTATTCAATTAAATCTTTTTGCATTTTACTTTCCTTTTTCCGTTTAAATCGCCGTACCGCTTTGCAGTTCTGCCGGCGTTTTACAATGTGAAATCTTTTTTGTTAAGTAAGCGGCGTACGGTATCCGTCGGCTGCGCGCCTTTTCCAAGCCAGTTTCTTATCTTATCGCCGTCAAAAGAAATTTGCTTGTCTGCCGTTTCAATCGGATGATAAATCCCTACTTCGTCAATCGTTTTTCCGTTTCTGGGTTCGCGCTCATCTTGTACGACGATCCGGTAATAGGGGCGCTTCTTTGTCCCGATTCTCTTTAACCTGATTTTTACCACTATAACCTCCCATGTATAACCTTCAAAATATACAATGAAGAGGCATAATATACAAAGCCGTCGAAATAGTCAATAGGTGAAATTAAGAGATTTTATCGCACGATGAAAATATAAAGATTGACACTTTCGCAAATTAAATGATAAAATCGCAAACATATGAAAGACATTATCGAATTTAATTGGGATGACAGTCTCAGCGTAGGATACCATTGTATAGATTTACATCACAAAAAACTGCTGCTTATCATTAAAGATTTCGGCGATTTGTTGAAACAAGGACAAAAAGCCTATTCTTTAAACATCGGTAAAATCTTAAAAGAGTTATCCGATTACACGCATTACCATTTTTCGGAAGAAGAAAAAATAATTTCAAAATTCAAATGCCCCTACTTTGAAGAGCATTCAAAAATTCATGCGGAATTCATTAATAAAATAAGCGAAAATTTAAAAGGTCTTGCGACGGGGGATATGGACGCGGGAATCGAATTTCATAATTTTTTGGGGAAATGGGTACTTAAGCACATCGCTTTCAGAGATCATAAATGGTCGGATTTTATACACGAAAATTATCCTGAAGCGGAATTTTAAAAACTTCAGTTTTTTAAACGTTCTCAACGATACATATCGCAAAAAATTATGAAAGACTTTCAAGTAATTTCATGGGAAGAACTGGTCGGGAGCGGGAACTGCTTTTTTCCGCAAGGGACGGCAGTTACAATCGGGAGCTTTGACGGACCCCACAAAGGGCACAACGAGCTTTTTAAACGCGTACTAAACCGTGCGGAGGAGGAAAAAATTCCTTCGGGAATCGTTACGTTTTTCCGCCCGCCGGCAGCCGTAAAAAATGCACACTACGCAGGTGATGTTTCCACGCTGCGCCTTAAACTGAAAAAAATTGCCGATTTGGGCTTCAACTTTGTCATCCTTATTGACTTTTCCTCAGAATTCGCTAGAATAGGCGGCGAAACATTCTTTGACATTCTTATAAAAACTATCCGCCTAAAATACCTTGCAGCCGGCGAGGATTTTTCGTGCGGGTATCGCCGAGAATTAAAAGCCGCCGGAATCAAACGGTTGGCTTTACGGAAAGGGTTCCGCTTCGATTCCATAAAACCGGTGCACAGCGACGGTATTATGCGCATAAGTTCCACCGCCATACGCAACGCCGTTTTATCCGCCGATTTTACCCGTGCGGAACACCTTTTAGGTTATTCTTTTTTATTTGATGTCATAGGACCTGCGTGGATAATAACCGGAGAATATTCGGTTTGCGCTCCGCGCGCGTATATAACGCAAATCCTTCCGGAGTGCGGGAGGTATAAAGTTTCGGTTAAAACGGTTGCGGGGGCGCAAGCAGATGCGTTTTTTTTTATAAATGAAAACGAAGTAACGCTGCGTTTTGAAAAAAAAGCCTCTCCGCAATTCGCTTTGAAAAACATGAACGATTTTGATACCGTTAAATTCATTTGTAAGGAGTAAAGAAAAATGGCAATTACGAAAGAACACAAAGCATCGATAGTAAAAAAGTTCGGTGCAAACGAAAAGGATACCGGCGATATTAAAGTGCAGATTGCACTATTGACCGAAAAAATCGGCCAATTGACCGAGCACTGTAAAGCAAATAAAAAAGATGCAAGCAGCCGCAGAGGGTTAATCGGCATGGTCGGACACAGACGCAGCTTGCTCAAATATTACCAGCGTACCGATATTGAAGGATACCGGGCCATTCTTAAAGAGCTCAATCTCAGAAAGTAATTGTAAAAGAGCGGCCGGCCTCCTGCAATAGGATAATCGGCTGCTCCTTTGAGGTACAAAGACACGGTTTGTTCTTTGTACCTTTTTATTTATACCGGAAATACCATAAAGAATTTGGAGAAGATAATGAAACAAAGAGTAACATACAAAATAGGAGAACACGAGTTAATATTGGAAACCGGACATTTGGCAAAACAGGCAAACGGTGCGGTGTATGCCGAATATGCGGGTTCCGCAATTTTAGCGACGATTTGCGCTTCGGGGCAAGCCCAAGAAGGACTGGACTATGTTCCGCTGACAGTCGATTATAACGAAAAATACTATGCCGCAGGAAAAATTCCGGGCGGTTTTATAAAAAGAGAAGGACGCCCCAAAGATAAAGAAATTCTTGTCTCGCGCCTTATCGACCGCCCGATGCGTCCCCTTTTTGACAAAGAGTTCGGGCGGGAAATTCAGCTTGTTCCGACCTGTATTTCCACGGATATGATAAACCCGCCGGATATTCTTGCCGTCATCGCAAGCTCGGCTGCCGTGCATATTTCGGACATTCCTTTCGGCGGTCCCGTTGCCGCAGCCCGCGTCGCATTTAAAAACGGAACATTTATAATCAATCCTACTTTTGCGCAAATAGAAACCGCAGATATGGAAATTGTCGTCGCCGGAACAAAAGAAGGCATCACAATGGTTGAAGGCGGAGCAAACGAAGTGTCCGAAGAGGTTATGCTGACCGCTTTGGAAAAAGCCCATCAAGTAATAAAAGAATTATGTACTTTGCAGGATGAGTTACGCAGTCTTGCCGGCAAGGAAAAACTTCCTTTGTCGCCGCTGGAAGCCGAACTTGAAAACAAACAAGCCATTTATGATGAAGCCTATCCGCTTTTATCAAAAACGCTTTATCTTGCAACAAAAAGCGAGCGCCGAAAAGAATCGGATACCGTCAGAGAGACTATTGCCGAAAAATACGCCGAACAACTGGAAGACGAAATACAGCTGAAATTGTTTAACGCGTTATTTGAAGATATGGAATATGAAATTTTGCGTAAAAACATTTTAGAAAAAGGACTGCGTGTCGACGGACGCGGCACAAAAGATATCCGCCCTATCACATGCGAAATCGGCATTTTGCCCCGTCCGCACGGTTCGGCGGTCTTTACACGCGGCGAAACACAATCGCTCGGCGTCGTAACAATCGGTACGGTTTTTGACGAACAAATTTATGATGACATCGAAGGCGACAGACGTGAAAATTTTATTCTTCACTATAATTTTCCGCCCTTCTCGGTCGGTGAAGTAGGCAGACTCGGTACGGGCAGACGCGAAATCGGGCACGGAAATCTTGCCCATCGCTCTCTTTACCCGATGATACCCGAAAGAACGAAATTCCCGTACACCGTCCGTGTTGTCTCCGAAATTTTGGAATCCAACGGTTCATCCTCGATGGCGACGGTATGTTCGGGAACGCTTTCACTTTTGCACGCGGGCGTCCCGATGAAAAAGCCCGTCGCAGGAATTGCTATGGGGCTAATCACCGAAGGAAATAGCCGCTATGCAATTCTTTCCGACATTTTAGGAGAGGAAGACCACTTAGGCGATATGGACTTTAAAGTCGCAGGCACGGCGGACGGTATTACCGGCTTTCAAATGGACATAAAAATTGCCGGCGTTTCACCTGAAATTATGAAAAACGCGCTCGCACAAGCCAAAGAAGGCAGGCTCCACATTCTCGGCATAATGAATAAAACGATTTCCGCCCCCAATGCGGAACTTTCAAAATATGCTCCGCGCGTTGAAATAATGAAAATACCCGAAGATAAAATAGGTGCGCTAATCGGACCCGGCGGGAAAAACGTAAAAGCGATTTCGGACAAGTACGGCGTTACCGTTAATACCGAAAACGACGGAACCGTTACGGTTTACGGAAAAGACGGCGCTTCGGACATAAAGGGGTCAATAGCGGTTATTAAAGGCATCACAAGCGATCCTGAAGTCGGCATAATTTACGACGGTACAGTTAAAAAAATTATGGAATTCGGTGCTTTTATCGAGATTTTACCGGGTAAAGAAGGTTTATGCCACATTTCCAAACTGTCACGCTCGCGCGTAGAAAAAGTGAGCGATGTATTGAAAGAAGGACAGGAGATTCCCGTCAAACTTTTAGAAATAGATAAACTCGGACGCCTTAATCTTTCGTACATCGACGCTTTGGAGGAAAGAAAAAAACAAAACGGGTAACCGCGTACCGTATCGGACAGCGCGGGAGGCTTATACCGTCCGGTGTAGAAAAAAAGTCCGTAAAAGAACGCTACGGATACTCCGTATAGTCGATACGGACACCTTCAAAAAACCGGAATTTTTTAGAGGCCTCTTAAGAATTATGAAACACGTTTTATTCAAAACATTCCGTTTTTTTGCCGCTCATATGCTTTTCGCACTGTGCGTGTACGGTGCCGACATTTCGACCGACGAACAGCCTGCCCCCGTCGACTATCGGGAAGAAATGAGACGGTTCGTTATTTCCGTTTCCGAGTACGGCAAAAAACGGAATAATAATTTTATCGTAATCCCGCAAAACGGATTGGAACTTATTACCGACGACGGCTCTGTAACCGACAGCCTGCAACAGCGTTACCTTTCGGCAATTACAGCCGTCGGCCAAGAATCTCTTTTTTACGGATATGCAAAAGACGACAAACCGACGCCGTCCGATGTACGCGCCTATACGCTTAAACTATGCCGCCTTTATAAACAAAACGGCATTCCGGTTCTTGTTACCGATTATTGCTCATCGCCTAAAAAGGTCGGCGCATCATACGCATTAAATGCCGAAAACGGTTTTATTTCTTTTGCCGCCGACAAACGAAACCTCACGGATATCCCGCGCTACCCGCGTGCACCCTATAATTCAAATACACATACCATAACGAGGCTCTCCGATGCGGCGAATTTTTTGTATTTAATTAACGGCGAACGGTTTTCTTCCAAACGGGCGTTTATCGATGCGGTAAAAAATACGGATTATGATGTAATAATTATGGACTTGTTTCACTTTGAACTTCCCTATACCGCTGCCGAAATAAATGAACTGAAAACAAAGCGATGCGGCGGAAAACGGCTCGTTATTTGTTATATGAGTATCGGCGAGGCGGAAAACTACCGTTACTATTGGCAGGAGCATTGGCGGACGGATAAGCCCGACTGGCTTATGGAAGAAAACCCGCTTTGGAAGGGGAATTATATCGTTAAATATTGGATAAGCGATTGGCAACAGATTATTACCGGAAACGGCGCCTCATATCAGCAAAAAATAATAGATGCGGGCTTTGACGGCGTCTATCTTGATATAATCGACGCGTTCGAATATTTTGAAAACGAACTGCCGTAAATACGGTAAATGCCGTATTGCGTACACCCTCAACAAGCGCCGCATTCCGCATCTCGATTAAAACAGATTAAAACAAAAACGGAAAAATACATTTCGGTTTAACGAGTGCAAATTCTTCGGGGAAGTCCGTGCGGTATTTTTTATTGATTGCATATGCGCGCGGAATTAAATTTGCAGACGTCCAAAACGCAAAAAGCACCCCTACAAGACTCCACGATAAAAGAGCAAAACCGCACCATTCTATTATTTCTCCGAAATAATTTGCGCTGGAAACATAGCGGTACATTCTTTTATGCGGAAAGTAATGCGCACTGTCTCCGGGCGCGCGCAGCGAGCGGATGTATGCATCCGAATCGATGTTTACCGCCATTCCCAGCAAAAAAAACAAGGCACCGGTTATAAAGCGCCAATCAGAGAGCCACGAAACTTGATACATATCTTTGGGCGACAAGTAAAAAAGCCACGCACCTATTAAAAACGTATTTACCGTATTAAATAAAACACCCATTAAAACAACGGAAACGGGCATTTCGCTTTTTCCCTTTAATAAAAACGGAAAGATTAGCACCCGCTGCGCATAATGCAAAATAAAAAAACAGCCGATTATAATCCGCACAAAATTTTCGGCGGAAGCCCAAACGCACATTAACGTAATCATCGTAATCAGTGTCGGAACTTCCATAATAAACCACGCAGCTTTATTATTAAAAGAAACGCCCCATTTTTTGTTTATCATTTTTCCGTAACCGGCAGGGATAAAAAACAGGGTAATAAAACAAATAAGCCCCAGCCCGAAAAGAGCGGCTTCGGCAACGGTAAAAGCGAATAACAGTTTACTCATAAGAAGCGGCAGTATAGGTTATTTCCGCCTGCCGTGTCAAGGTAACATTTTTTAGGATGTCAAAACCGTACAATACAACTACCGGATGTGCGTTTATACCGCAAACGCAAAACCGCGCACGCTTCTACGGAACAAAAAGCAGCGCGGAAAGTAACCGGTATTCCGGTTATTTAATTATCATTTTTTTTTGCCGTTTCGATATCTTTAACCGAAGGCGAAGAAACCTTTTTATATTTCTCAACGGTTTTCATCATCTTACCGTTCGGTCCTTTATACTCGCTTGTTATAGTCGCCGTCTTACCGGAGATAACCAAAGTGGTTTTTCCATCCATAATTAACGAGTTACCGGAAACGGTGTAGGCAAAGGGGTCGGCGCTTCTGGTCAAACCGGTAGCCTCGCTTCCGCCGACTATTTTGTAAGCATAATACCCCATATTGTTTTTTGTAAAACAATAATATTCGTAACGTTTTCCTCCGGAATAATCTACGGGGTATTCCTTCTTGCTAATTTCCTTTCCATCTTCATCATACCGAATAGATTCAGTTTGCTCCCAAACGCCTTTAATTTTGTATGACAGCGAACAGCTCCCGACAAGAGACACAATGCCGATTATTGCAATCAGCAAACCGATTATCGAAACGGATGTTTTTTGTTTCATGTTATTTCTCCTTCCGCACCATAAATGCGTCGCATATGTATGTTTGCGAAAGCGGCTTTCGGCATACCGTTCCGTAATGCGCCTAAAACGGGAGCGCACAATACGTTTTCGGCAGCTTTCGTCGAAACCGAGTGAAGTGAGAAAAAAATAGAAACTGTTGTGAATGCAGCGGAGCGTGATGCGCCGCCTTGAGAAAAAGCGTTACCGCATCTTATGGGTATAAGACGGGTGTTGTGTTGTGTTGTGTTGTCTGAATTTACACTAGCCGCCGAAGCCTTACACCGTAAGGCGCGCCCCGGCGGAGCACAATAACAAACACGGTTTGTTAATATAATCATAGCGGGAGCTTAGCAAAAATAAGCTAAGCTGTCAAGCGATCGCATTGCTTTACGTAAAATCGAGCCGAAGAAAAGCGGTGTATCGGATATGACGAAAAATATATGGCACGTGCATTGGTCACAACCGTCCGGCAATATCCTGTCCGCCGTCGTTATATCCGTATTATTCGATAAGGCGATACAAATTTTTTCTTTACGGCGCTTACCGTTTTTCGCAAAGCCTCTCCGTATTGCGGTTTTGCGTTATTTCGTTTTTAAATACTCGTTGATGGCGGCGGCGGCTTTTCGGCCCTCGCCCATAGCCAAAATAACGGTGGCGGCGCCCAAAACGATGTCGCCTCCCGCCCACACGCCTTCTATCGACGTTTTTTGGTTTTCATCAACAACGATGTTTCCCTTTTTGGTAACGTCCAAACCGTGACTGGTCTGGGACATAAGCGGGTTCGAATCGTTTCCGAGGGCGACGATAACGGCGTCAACCTTGATTTGGTGTTCGGTGCCCGGTTTTGCCACGGGGCTTCTTCTGCCCGATTCATCGGGTTCGCCCAGTTCGTAGTCCAGCACTTCGACGGCGCAGACCTTGCCTTCTTCATCGCCGATGATGCGGGTCGGGTTTTGCAAAAAGCAGAATTCCACGCCTTCTTCTTCGGCATGGGCTACCTCTTCAATTCGGGCGGGCATTTCCGCGCGGGTTCTGCGGTAAATGCAGTACACCTTTTTGCAGCCCAGACGGTAGCCCATTCGGGCTGCGTCCATCGCAACGTTTCCGCCGCCGATGACCGCCACGGTTTCGGCAGGATACAGGGGCGTGTCGGCGCGGGTTTCGTCGTAGGCTTTCATCAAGTTGGCGCGCGTCAGATATTCGTTTGCACTGAATACGCCGATAAGGTTTTCCCCTTCGATTCCCATAAATTTGGGCAGTCCTGCACCCGTACCGATAAAGGCGGCGTCGTATCCGTCTTCTTTTAAAAGCTGTTCGAGGGTTTCGGTGCGGCCGACCAAAAAGTTCGTTTTGAATTCGACACCCATTTTTTGCAGGTTTTCGACTTCTTTTGCGACGATTTCTTTGGGCAGGCGGAATTCGGGAATTCCGTAGACCATAACGCCGCCGGTTTTGTGAAAGGCTTCAAAAACGGTAACCGAATGGCCTGCGCGCCGCGTGTCGGCGGCAACGGTCAAGCCTGCAGGGCCCGAACCGATGACGGCGACCTTTTTTCCCGTGTCGGGCGCTCTTTCGGGTATGGTGATTTTGTTGTTGTTCCGTTCCCAGTCCGCAACGAAGCGCTCCAGCCGTCCGATTGCAACGGATTTGTCGACCGATTTGAGCATCTTGCCCACGGTGCAAAACGATTGGCATTGCTTTTCCTGCGGGCACACCCGTCCGCAGATTGCCGGCAAGAGGTTTGTCGTTTTTATAATATCGACCGATTTTTTATAATCGCCTTCCTGAATGGCGGCAATGAATTCGGGTATGGGAATGCCGACGGGGCAGCCTTTGACGCAGGGGCGGTTTTTGCAGTTTAAGCACCGTTCCGCTTCGATTCTGGCTTGCTCGTCGGTGTAGCCCATTGCGACCTCGTCCATAAGGGCTGCCCGTTTGTGCGGGTCGAGGGTCGGCATTTCCTGCAATGGAATCTGAGAGCGCTCTTTAGGTGTCAGTTTTTTTGTTTTTAAATCCGCCCACAATTGTTTTGCTTTTTCGGAAAGCTCGGTATGACCTATATGCTTACCGCTATTTTCAAAATTCGTATTTTCCATAAATTGGTCCCTCTAGTTCTCGTTTCGTTGCGTCCTAATTAAAAATACCCAACCGGCATTTATGTTTATCCTGCTCTTCGCGTCCGCGGAAAGCCCGCATTCTCATCATCATATTGTCAAAGTCTACTTTATGTGCATCGAATTCGGGACCGTCTACGCAGACGAATTTTGTTTTACCGTCGACGGTTACGCGGCAGCCGCCGCACATACCGGTTCCGTCTATCATAATCGTGTTGAGAGAAACCGTGGTTTTTATGCCGAAGGGGCGGGTTGTTTC
>CAUUAT010000013.1:0-29152 GCA_963543195.1 uncultured Treponema sp. | reverse complement strand
CCGTTGACGATGCAGTTTTTAAATGCCGGCTCGTCGAACAGGGCCGCCGCCAAAACGGTGAGCGTATAAAACCAGCCGCGCGTCTGATCCAAGCCTTCCGAAATAAAGTCGGCAGGAAAACCCGCTTCGAACTTTTCCTTGTTTTCAAACGGATAGTGCTGCTGAGCGTAGGGCATCGAACCCGATTCGAACCAGCAGTCCAAGACTTCGGGAATACGCTTCATTGTGCTGCCGCATTTTTTGCACGGAATTGTAACGGCGTCGACAAAATGTTTGTGCATATCTTCAGGATAGGTGCCCGAAAGCTCTTTCAGTTCGGCGCGGCTTCCGACGCACAGGGATTCGCCGCAGTCGGGGCATTTCCAAACGGGAATCGGGTTTCCCCAATAGCGGTTGCGGCTTATTGCCCAGTCGCGCGCTCCTTCAAGCCATTTTCCGAAACGGCCCGTTTTTATGTGAGCCGGCTGCCAATTTATTTTTGCATTGGCTTTCAGCATCTTTTCTTTTATTTTTTCGACGGAAACAAACCAACTCGCCACTGCCCGATAAATAAGCGGGCTGGAACAGCGCCAGCAATGCGGATAGGAGTGCAGAATTTGGTCGCGCTTAAAAAGTTTGCCCTCGTTTTTAAGCCGATCGATAATCGCCTTATCGGCGTCTTTTACAAAAAGGCCTTGATATTCGGGCACCTCGCCGGTAAATTTACATTCGGCATCGACGGGGCAGACGGTCGGTATGCCGGTGTTTTTAAACAGAAGGTTATCGTCTTCACCGAAGCCCGGCGCCGTATGAACAATACCCGTACCGTCTTCGGTTGTAACAAAGCCGCCGAGCAATACGCGGAAAGCGCCCATGCCCGCTTCCTTGTTCGCGCCGTTTTCGTCGGCCGCCAAATGTTTAAAATACGGAAAAAGCGGCTCGTACCGCAGGCCTTCAAGTTCCGCACCTTTTTTTGTCCACAGGATTTTATATTCAGACTGCGCCCCGCCGTCTTTTTCTTTTAAGGCCTTCTCTTTCGCCCCGCCCTTTGCAAAATATGCCTCAAGCCGCGGCTGCGCCAGAATGTAGTGTTCGCCGCCGCATTCGATAAGAACGTAGTCGATATCGGCGCCGACAGCAAGCCCCAAATTGCTCGGAAGCGTCCACGGGGTCGTCGTCCACGCCAAAAGAACGGTGTTTTCAGGCAGGGCGTCTTTTGAAAAAGCCTTTGCCGCCGCGGAGTTTTTGACGGGCGGCAGCGCCTTAAAGCGCACCGTAATTGCAGGGTCGTGGACGTCTTTGTAGCCGCCCAAATTAAGTTCGTGGTTTGAAAGCACGGTGGAGCAGCGCGGACAATACGGAAGAATATAATAGCCTTCGTACAAAAGCTCCTTGTCCCACAGCGTTTTTAATACCCACCAGATAGATTCCATAAAATCCGGATCCATCGTTTTGTAATCGTAGTCAAAATCGACCCAGCGTCCCAAACGCGTAATGGTCTGCTTCCATTCTTTTACGTAGCGCAAAACGCTTGCCCGGCACGCCTCATTAAATTTATCGATGCCGTATTTTTCTATATCGGTTTTGGAATTAAGGCCGAGTTCTTTTTCGATTAAGTTTTCGATGGGAAGCCCGTGGCAATCCCAGCCGAAGCGGCGTTCCACCCGAAAGCCTTTCATCGTTTTATAGCGGGGAATAATATCTTTTATGGTACCCGGCACAAAATGACCGAAGTGCGGCAGCCCCGTTGCAAAAGGCGGGCCGTCGAAAAATACGTAATCGGCATTGCTTCCCCGTGTCGAAACCGACTTTTTAAAAATATCATTTTGCTCCCAAAATTTTAAAACTTCTTCTTCCTGTTTTGAAAAATCGGTCTTTGGATCGATAGGTTTATACATTAAAAAACTCCTGTCTGTTTTAAGCAGCCTTGCGCAAGCGTATCCTGCCTTATTAAGCGTTTATTTTTGTGTGTGCAGTAAAATCAAAAGTATACCGTATTTTGTACGATTATGCAATGGGAAAATCGGTTAGTATCAACAGGTTGCATTATAGCTAATTGATTTATAGCAAGACAGACTCTAAAAGAATTTATAAAAAAATATCCGGGAATTTTTTAAAATCATAAACTTTTGCTTGAAATTTTACAAAAAAGCTTTTTTTATTTGCATAACAGGAGTTCTTGTTCTGCAAACCATTATTTTTCTGCGGTTAAAATTACCGCAAAAGGAGTTTTTAGATGAAAAGATATTTTTTTAGTTTTGCTGTATTTACAATTATTGTAAGTACTTTGTTTACCGGATGTGAGACAGTCGGAAGCGGAAAAGGCGGAAACCAGCCTTATTTTAGTGAAAAAAACGAGCAAAGACCTCTTAAACCCGATCAAAAAATAAGATTTACAACCGAGGGCATTTCAGAAAAAATCCAATTTATGAAGGACGGTAAGACCCTTATGCTTCCCGTATCTTATCAAGAAGCCGAAAAAATTTTTGGCTTTGATGAAGAAGAAATTGAAGTGTTAAATTCAAATTCAGGTGACAAATTATGGTATCGGATGAATAAGGTTTTAAACACAAATAAAAAAGGATGGCCTTTTCAAGCTGCTAGGGCTAATGATGGGGGAGGAAATGTTCTTTATATTTTATACCTTGCAGACTTTATAAATGTTTATGAAGCTAAGGCTCCTTCAATGGTCGATATGACAAATGCACTCGACTGGTTTAAAGAAGTATTGGCATACCGCAAAACAGTTCCCAATTACGGTAAAACAGAGAGAGAGCTTTCCCTTGCTTCTTTAAATGCTACGATAAAAGCCGGAAATAAGGAAATCGTTGTTTCATGGACTACAAATAAATATTTAAAAGGCGTTATTATTGAATGGTATCATGATGAGTATATGAATCGCCAAAAAATAACAATTACAGATGGAAGTACTAAATATGTGTTTAAGGATTTGCAAAATCTTAAACCTTACAGGTTTAAAGTTTCTTTTGCAGATAATTCCGGCGAGGTTATAAAAAAATATTGGTTTGATGCAACTCCCAGAAGCGGGGATAAAAATAAGGACTATATTAAAGGAACTTTCGACTTTGTAAATTCAAAATATGAGCTTTTGCTTACTGAAGATTATCATATAAGCTGTTATGACTGGGGCAGGGATGTTAATAAAATTTCCTTTTCTAAAGACGGTAAAATGATATTGGTTCCCAATAAGTTTTTAAAAGGTGAAAGTATTTTTGACTACACCAAAGAAGAGATGGGGTATAAAGATATTTTTTGGAACAGAATAGAAAAGATATTAAAAACTGAAGACAAACAAAAGAGTTATTTTGCTGTAAGTGCCGGAGAAAACGAGAACGTTCTATGGCTTCTTTATTGTGCAGACTTTTTAAATCTATATCAAAAAAAGCTCCCAAATATGGTCGATTTATCGAACGCCCCTGATTGGTTTAAAACTTTGATGGAACAAAGAAAAAACTCACCCGATTCTTATGTAAAGGATGAGTATAAGTAGGTTTAAAAAAAATCCTTTCCGTCTGTTAAAAGCAGACGGAAGGGGCTAAGGAGCTTTTAGATGCCGATGATGCTTAATCTTGAAAAGGAGCTTATAAGAATAAGCCCTAAAAACGGGAAACACATTGAATATTCGCTTAATCAGGGGCAAACTTGGTATCTGCGTTTTCAAGGCTATCAAACCGGAGTCTTTTACGACATTATAGATGGCGGGAAAGTAGCTATACATTTTAATAACATTAAAAGGAGATGTTTATGTTTAGTGAGTTTTTTAACTTGATTTATAGATTGAAAGATGGATTAAGTATGTTCGGTTCTATTTTGATAATAGTGGCAGGTTTAGCAGGTATAGGGCTTACAATATATTTAGCCATAAAAATACCGAATAAAATTGCTTCAATAGCCGTTACGGCTTTAGGTGTTTTTTTATGTATGATTCCTGTGATTACATCCTTTAACGCCTTAGTGGATAAACAAGCCACAAGTGATTTAGCTAAAAAATATCAGGCAGAGTTAGCTCGCCGTAAGGTGGAACTTGATCTATTGGAACAAAAAGAGATAAATGCAAAACAAGAAATAATAAAAACAAGACAACAGATTGGTATAGAATCTCTTGAAAGTGAGGTACGTCTTTTAAAAAATGCACAGCTGCAAATGAACGATTATACCGAAATTACAGAACTGAATTTGCTTGAAACAAATCTTAAACAAACCAGCGTCGACAGAAAAATTACCAGACCCTTACAGGTTGAAAAATGGACTGAAGGTATGTGGTTCTGGAAGGAAGATAAAGAAAGAGCCAGCTATGATGAAGCTATTGTTAGCTGGACCCATGATATAATTGCAAAATTCGGTTTTGATATGAAGGAAATCCGTATTGCAAATTCACAAGAAATGCAGAACACAATCTTAGTTTCGGGAGTAAAGCCTAAATTTACCGGGAAGACAAAAGACAAGCATCATAAAGAGTTGGCGGAAGTAAGAACTACGTATTTAAATCCAAAAGAAATAAAAGATACCTTTGGCTATATAGAAGGTGTCTCAATAGAAAATATTATGAAAAAGAATTTTTATAAAGAAATTTGGATAAATTCAGGAAAAGATAGAGTGGCCACCGATTATGCTGATATTTGCCGTGAAGAATTTAATGAGAGACTGTTGCAAGGTGTTGAAACGAAGTTTATGGAAGAGCCGATAAAAAAACTTTCCGAAAAATTTTTAAAACTTATTTTGGCACCGTTAAATAAAAAAATTATTTTTGTTGATAAAACATCGGAAGACGCCTTAGGGCTTGAAGATTATCTTAAAAATCAAATAGAAAGTTTGGAGAACAAAAAATTAGAAATTGAGAATAAATCCGATGATGACGCCATAAAAGAGCTTGATAAAGAAGTAAAAAAAGAGCTTAATCCTGAAAATCAAGACAATAAATCGGAGAAAAAAGACGGAGCATTTGATGAATTCGGAAAGCCTGTTCATTTAAAGGACGGAGAAAAATTGCAGAAACAAAAAAAGAAACACATTGCGTTTTCAGGTGCAATGTGTTTCAAAAATATTTTTAGAAAGGAGCTTACATCTATTTGGTTTCAGGAGCGTTAGCTGCGGCTTCGGACGTTTCTTCTTCTTTTTCTTCATCCGCCTGTGCAGCCCCTTGAGGAGTATCATTAGAAACGAATTTAATTGCGGCAACGGTCATATCGGGAGAAGTCAAAACGGTAACCGCTTCGGGCAAAGTAATATCCCGCACATGCAGAGAATGATTCACATCCAAACCCGAAACGTCAACAATAATTCTAGGCGGTAAATCGCGCGGTAAACATTCAACTTCAAGTTCGGGAATACCGGCTTCAAGCACGCCGCCATGACGGACGCCTTCGGGTGCGCCTTGCAGTCTGATTTTAACTTTAGTGCGCAGTAATTTTCCGCGTTCAACTTCATAAAAATCTATATGCTCAATTTTGTCCGTAATGATATTATGCTGAAAATTTTTAATAAACACTTCATAGTCTTTATCGCCGAGCTGAATTTTTACGATTGTACTTTCCGTAACGATTTTGAAAAGTTTGGTAAACTCCCGCTCATCAACATCAAGAGAAACGGATTTCCCCTGTCCGCCGTACATAACGGCAGGAATTCTACCTGCTTTTCTTATTTTTGCAGATGCTGCTTTTCCGAACTCCGTTCGTTTATTTGCATTTAATACTTTCTCGTCCATAAATTAGAACTCCTCTGTCATTCACATTAGTTTATAACAACGTCGTTTCAAAAGAAGCCGACTAAAATCTGGGACGGTAGGATTCGAACCTACGGAATGACGGCACCAAAAGCCGTTGGCTTACCACTTGCCGACGTCCCAATATATACTATTGCAAAATGCAATCGTATCCGAAATTAAGTTAAGCGTCTCGCAGTAACGAGACAAATATTTTAACGGTTTAGACCATCTCGATTTTATAAATCGGTCTTTTCGTAAGCGTCAAAAACGGCTTTCGTCAGTTTATCCCGAAAGTCGGAAGAAATAGGATGAGCTATATTTTTAAACTCACCGTTTGCCAGTTTTTTACTTGGCATACTTACATACAAACCGTTTTTACCGTCCATAATTCTTATATTATGAATAACAAAAGAGTTATCAAACGTAATGCTTACATACGCCTTTAATCCGCTGCCTGAATCAACTTTTTGAATACGAACTTCCGTAATTTCCATTTGTACTCTCCTCGCAGAAAACATTTACCGGTCGAATTAACCGGTTTTAACAAACAGTTTACTACGATTTTTACTATAATGCAAGTAAAAAAAACAAAAAACACCGCTTATACTGCTCCAAAAGCTTAAGATAAGCGCGATACGCCTTTTTTTCATCTTTAAAAAGACCGAAAACGGAAGAACCCGAACCGCTCATAAGGGTAAAATCAGATTCATAAACCGCTAAACTATCTTTCGCCTCTTTTATAGCGGGAAACACTTTAAAAACAGGCTCCTCAAAACTATTAAAAAAAGACCAAAGACGGCAATCCGAGCCGTAATAATTTTCAGGGTTAAAAGCCGAGTGCATATCGCTTTGCGACCGATTTAAAAGCCCGTAAGCCTCCGCCGTTGAAACAACCTTTTCCGGAAAAACCAGAACGCCGAAATAACCGCTACAAAAAGGAAGCGGTTTTATAAATTCTCCGCGTCCCGTAACAACAGCCGCCCCTCCGTGTAAAAAAAACGGTACATCGCTTCCTATGTTCAAGGCAATGGAATGCAACCGAGTTTCAGTTAGACGGGTATTAAACATATTATTTAGCCCGCGTAAAACCGCTGCCGCATCCGAAGAGCCTCCGCCCAATCCTGCACCAATCGGAATATTTTTTAATATTCTTATAATAACACCGTCTGTAATGCCTGAAGCGGCGGCAAATTCATTATAAGCGGTTATGAGTGTATTTTGTGCCGGCAGCTCTTCTAAAGGAGATAGCACCTTACATACGCCTTTCTGTGCCGTTTTTTCAATTAAAAGTTCATCACAAAGCGAAATAGAGTGGAACACGCTTACTATATTGTGAAATCCGTCATTTCTCTTTCCGAGAACTTCCAAATGCAGATTTATTTTAGCATAGGCTGAAATGCTGATTGCACTTTTAACCATGTGCGAGGCATTATACCGAAATTATAAATTTTGTCAATAGCAAAATAAGTAAAAATTAAAAATATAAAACCATGGTACGCGCCGAACATCGCCTTATTTTACCGGTTTACATATCATATGCAATCTTATAATAACGATTATTGTTATAATTTATTTCCCTTTTTTGTTTGGATTAAGTTGTTTACCGCGATTGCCTTGATTTTGGTCATACTGGCGGTTTGTACCGGCTGTGCCCTTATTTGCATTTTGCATATTAGATTTGTTATCTGCAGGTTTTATCGGTTTATTTTTACTCATAGTATTTCTCCTTATCTATTTTAAAAACGACGCTGATTTTAATCTTTCCGCCTACAATGTCGGAGACCTTTACTATATAGAATATTGTCGAATTGGTTGCATATTTAACATCATTGATATACCAGTTTTCAACAATTTTGCCTGAAGGCAAAATCGCTTCAAACAGCAATTTATCCTTTTCCTGTATCGGGTCACCGTTATTTATAGTATTAAAAACCAAGTTTGTGCATTTTATATTTGCAGTATCAAATTCTATTATATTTTTTGTTGATATTGATGTGCCATTAGCCGGCGGACATTCGGTAATTACCGTTGTTGCACTGATTATTAAAACTAATGCGCCAATCATTGAAGCTATTTTTTTCCGTTTCATTTCGACCTTTCTTATATTAATTTTTTCGGATAGGTATCTTATCTGAATCTTCTACGATTATGTATGCCTCTCGAAAAATGTCAAGAGTTTTTTAAATAATAATTGATTTTTTAATTTTTTATAGAAGGAATGATTTAATTGGTTTTGCACCTGCTTGCCGGTATGCGAGGTCTACGGATAGTGCGTATACCCCCGTAAAAAGACTCTTATCCCCGCTTTAAACATTTGCCGAATATGAATATAATGAGCCGTCTTCCGAAAACTTCGGCTTCAGACATTTCAGGCAGGCTTGAACCCGCAAAAATCGATAGTAAAACGGACAAGAGGACCTTAAAGGATTTATATGAAAAACATTATTTTAACCGGAGACAGACCTACGGGCAAGCTCCATATCGGGCACTATGCAGGCTCTTTGAAAAACAGGGTTGCCCTGCAAAACTCAGGCGCCTACGATGAAATTTATATAATGATTGCGGACGCACAGGCGATGACCGACAATGCGGATGACCTCGATAAAATACGGCGCAATCTGATCGAGGTTGCCCTCGACTACCTGGCCTGCGGAATAGACCCCGCAAAATCCGCCGTATTTGTACAAACCCATGTTCCCGAATTATGCGAGCTGACCGTTTATTATATGAACCTCGTAACCCTCGCCCGTCTTGAGCGCAACCCCACCGTCAAAAGCGAAATAAAACTACGCAGATTCAATGCGGGCATTCCCGTCGGCTTTTTAACCTACCCGATAAGTCAGGCTGCCGACATCACCGCATTTAAAGCGACCGTTGTTCCCGTCGGCGAAGACCAGCTGCCGATGATAGAACAAACCCGCGAAATCGTCCGCAGCTTTAATTCGCTGTACGGCGAAACGCTGGTCGAGCCGAAAGAACTGCTGCCCGAAAACAAAACCCGCGCACGGCTTCCCGGCACGGACGGCACCGCAAAAATGAGCAAGTCGCTCGGCAATTGCATTTACATTTCCGACAGCCCCGACGAAATCAAAAAAAAGGTGATGGGAATGTTTACCGACCCCAATCACCTGCGCGTCGAAGATCCGGGTACGGTCGAAGGCAACCCCGTTTTTACCTACCTTGACGCCTTTGCGCGCGACGAACATTTTGCCGCATTTTGGACGGACTACGCGAATCTCGACGAAGTAAAGGCTCACTACAAAAAAGGCGGCTTAGGCGACGTTAAAATCAAAAAGTTCTTAAATGCCGTATTGCAGGAAGAATTGGCGCCGATCAGGGCGCGGCGTGAAATGCTGCAAAAAGACCTTCCCGCCGTGTACCGAATCTTAATCGAAGGCACAAAAAAAGCACGTGCAAAAGCCTGCGAAACACTGGAAGAGGTGCGCTCGGCAATGCGCATCAATTATTTTGAAGGGATGTAAAAATGAGCAGCCTGATAGCCCGATAGAAGCATACGCCGTTATGCGCTATGGGGACTGCCGGTAATATGCAAGATACTTGTATCCAGCGTTTACAGATAGCCGTATCTACCTGACTTTCTCAAAGCCATCGCCCCACAGTAATGGTAGCCGGTCTACCAGCATAATGGTAGGGTGTCTACCACGGTAATGGGGTGCACCACCCCAGCATAATGGGGGATTGACCGGCATTATAATGGGGCGGTATTTGAAGGCTCTGTGCGACGAGCCGTGCGATCGGCGTAGATTTACTGCCTGCCTACAGAACCCGTGCCGACAAGCCCTATTCTCGTTTCATTCAAAAATTTTTTAATATTGTATATACAGACGTCCAAATAATTTTCAGGCGGTTTTAAGTTTTTCCATGGGTGAGTGAGCGCGCTTGAACTGTTTATTCTTACTAAAGACAAATCATAGCCTGCCTCCTTTAAGGCAGCCATTACTTCACTGGCGTTCCCGCCCTGCGACCCTACGCCCGGAATAAGAAGCGGAACTTCGCCTTTTTTTGTATAAATCTTTGTAATTATTTTTAGCTCATCCATATCGACTGCTCCGACAACGGCTCCTGTTCCCGGATACCGCGCCGCATATTCGACAATTTTTTCCGCAACGTTTTCATAGACCGTCCCGAACGCAGCCAGTTTCAGGTTTTGAAAGTCCGCCGCTCCCGCATTACTTGTTCTGTTTAAAATATATGCGCCGTGCCCCGAATATTTTTCACACCTAAACGGAAAAACGGAATCGCTGCCCATATACGGGCTTATTGTAACCGCATCGGCTTTCCAACAGTCGAAAGCTTCCACCGCATAATTTAAACTTGAGCGGGCAATGTCGCCGCGTTTGGAATCTAAAATGACGGGAATACCGGCAAACTCTTTTTCGAGCATATTCATAATTTCATTCAATGTTTCGGAACCGGTAAAATTATGTTCGCGCGGTTTATCAAGTGCCGTATAGTAACTGATGTTCGGTTTAAATGCCGCCGGACACAGATTCTCCGTTTTCATTGCAGCGAATATATTTTTGAAAAAAGCGATAATATCTTTTTTTATATTTCCGGTTTTATGAGGCAACGCTTCCATTTGCGGATCAAGCCCCATGCACGCGCAGTTATTTGTTTTTTCTGCGGAAGATCTTAATAAAGTTATATAATTCATACCGGAACGGGAGTCTACCGTAAACGCTTTTTTATGTCAATCGAATGTGCACGCGGAACGTCGTGTTGTAAGTCGACCGGAGCTTGACGAAAAATAAAATTTGCTGTAACACATATAGGCGGATTTATATTACCGATGAGCGAAGCTCACCTTCAAAAACTTGAAGTTTTTAGAGGTTCCTAAATTTTTTTTATGAGGAGAATTGTATGAATGAAAAAGAAGATTTGCTTTTTGTTTGCGGCGGATGTAATGCAAAAATAGGGGCGGGCGTACTGAGCGGTTTATTAAAAAAATTACCCGAAACTTTTTATCCGGGACTTTTAGTCGGCTTTGACAGTTCCGACGATGCGGCGGTAATAAAATTGAACGAGGAACTCGCTGTTATTCAAACGCTTGACTTCTTTCCGCCTATGGTTACCGATCCGTATATTTTCGGCCAAGTCGCTGCGGCAAATGCGTTAAGCGATGTGTACGCAATGGGCGGAGAGCCGGCGTGTGCACTTAACATTGTCTGTTACCCTGAAGAAAGCGTGAGCAAAGGTTATGCCGTTTTGGAAAAAATTTTATTGGGTGGTGCCGAAAAAATAAAAGAAGCGGGAGCGGTCCTGGCAGGCGGGCATTCGATACATGACCCCAAACCGAAATACGGTCTTTCGGTGATGGGCACGGTTCATCCCGAAAAAATTTGGAAAAACGACACGCCGGAAGCGGGGGATATTTTATTTTTAACAAAAAAATTGGGGGTCGGAATTATAACGACCGCTTACAGTGTCGGTGAAGTTTCGGAGACGGCTTTTACCGATGCAGTAACATCAATGACTACGCTCAATAAATATGCGGCAGAAATACTGCGTAATTTTACCGTTCACAGCTGCACCGATGTTACGGGTTTCGGTCTTATCGGGCATTTAAGCGAAATGACGGGCTCGGATTTTACAGCCGTTTTGACTGCTGAAAAAATTCCGTACATAGAAGAAGCGTATAAAGCCGCCTCGGAATTTTTACTTACGGCAGGAGGGCAAAGAAACCGTAATTTCGCAGCAGGTAAAGTGTCGTTTAGCGGAAAAGACTTTGCAATGGAAGAAATCCTGTTCGACCCGCAAACATCGGGCGGGCTTTTGTTCGCTGTAAATAAATCCGAAGCCGAAAAAATCAAAAACGAATTTAAGCGGCAATCCGTTCCGCTTTGGCAAATAGGCGAAATCCGCAAGAGAGAAGGATCCGCAATTAAAATAATTTAGGGCATCTCCAAGAACTTCAGTTTTTTAAAGATGTCTTTTAAAATTCCGAAGCCGGCGAAAGCGGTACTTCCGGCGCAAAATAAGCGGTCTCGTTGACCTTCTCTGTAATTTATGCTAGTATACGCACATGTTATTGTGCCGTAGCGTGTATGTTTAAAGCTGCGGTACACATACTCGGAGGATATTATGTCATTTCAATTGCCTAAGTTTACTCCGCCGAATTTCACTGCAAACCAGTTTAAAAATTCGCCGGATGTAAAATATGCGAAAGTCTTAAAAAACGGTGTTGCGCCCACCGGATTTTATTTAACGTCTCACTTACCCACATATTACAAGCATAACGGAACTTGGCTTTTGCCGCAGCGCAGTTCGCTCAATTGTGCTGCCGTAATTAAAGACGGTTCAATTGTTATAAAAGAATTGCGTGATTTAACGAAGGACGATGAAGTTGTTCTTGCCGAAACATCCGACGGAACGGAAGGTGTTTTTAAAAGTGCACATTTATTCAATTCGGATATTTTGCAAACATCGGGTAGAGCTGTAGAAACATCTTTTACCGGCGACTATGACTTCCTCTACAGCTTGATGAAACATGAAAAAGAAACGGGCGGGCATATCGTTTGGGTTATGGGACCTTCAGTCGTATTCGATTACGATACGCGTCTTGCGCTTTCCGAGCTTGCATATGCGGGCTATGTAAACGCTTTACTTGCGGGAAACGCGTTGGCTACTCACGATTTGGAAGGCGGCTATCTTAATACGGCTTTGGGGCAAAACATATACACGCAAGAATCCGTTCCGATGGGGCACTACAACCACTTGGACCTTTTAAACGAAGTAAGGCGGGCGGGATCTATTAAAAAATTTATCGCCGAAGGGCACGTAAAAAACGGCTTTATTAAAACGATAACTGAATTGGATATTCCTTTTGTACTGGCAGGCTCCATCCGCGATGACGGTCCGCTTCCCGAAGTGCATCAAAAGGTAACGGACGCCTTAACCGCAATGAAAGAACAAACCGATAAGGCAACTCTTATCATTTGCCTTGCGACAATGCTTCATTCCGTTTCGACGGCGAATTTAGCGTCAAGCTACCGCATCGCAAAAGACGGGTCGGTCATTCCCGTTTATATGTATGTTGTAGACGTAACCGAAAACGCAGCAAACAAGGTTTCGGCGGCGCGCGAAAATGTTGCCGTACACTCGATTATTACAAACGTACAGGATTTTGTTGTTAATGTCCGAAACGCGCTTATGCCGAAAAATGGTGAACAATAGGAGGAACAGATAAAATGTATAAACTTGAAATACCTGCATATAGAAAACCTGACTTTTCTCAAAGATTTTTACAGGATGCGCCGAATGTGCAACTTGTTACCGTAGAACGCGACGGAATTTCTCCCGCTTACTATCATGCTCTTTCGGTTTTCCCCGAATATTTTAAAATAAACGGGAAATGGGTGCTTGCGACCGAAAGCAGAATGGATACCGTTTGCGTTGCGACAGACACACCTGGAAAAGAAGCAGTTAATATCGTCGAATTCAGAAACTTAAAAAAGGGCGATAAAGTCGTTGTCGGAAGAACGGAAGATGCGAGCGAAGGGATTTATGTTTACACCGGAGGTTTTGAAACGGAAGAATCTTCAGCCGACACGTTCGCTTTCCGTTCGGGGCGTTCTCGGGAAACAGCCTTTTCAATCGACTACGATAAATTATATCAAATCTTGGAGTATGAAAAAAAGAATAACGGCTATGTAACGTGGATTTTGGGTTCCGCCGTTACACTTGACGTCGGCTCACGTGCGGCTTTGGAGCGGCTTGTCAGGCAAGGCTATGTCAATGCAATTTTGTGCGGTAACGCTTTGGCGGCATTCGATTTGGAACAAGCAACGTTCGGTAAGACGTGGGGGCAAAGCACATTTACAAAAGAGCAAAACACGAACCGGACTTATTACGAGACAATCAATATGGCGAGGGAAGCCGGTTCTATTGAAGCGTTTGTTAAGTCGGGCAAGCCGAAGGACGGCTTTGTAAAAGCTTGTGTTGACTGTAATGTTCCGATAGTTATTGCCGGCACAATCCGCGATCGGTTTGCTCTGCCCGGAACGTACGACAACGTATACGAAGCTCAGAATGCGATGCGGAAACATGCACGCAAAACTTCTACCATCATAATGGTTTCGGCGGTTTTGTTTACAATTGCTACCGGAAATATGACGCCCTCGTATAATGAATTTAACGGTACGGTTCGCCCCGTTTATATGTATACGATAGATATTCAGGAATTCACGGTAAATAAGCTGTCCGATAGAGGTACGCTGACGGCGACTTCCATCGTAACGAATGCTCAAGACTTTATGAAGAATTTGGGACGGGCGCTGAGTTAAGGTAATCTCTAAGAACTGAGGTTTTTAAAGGTTATCTATAAACTTTGGAAGCTGTTTAATCAGTGCGCGAAAGCGCACTGATAATCCGTGAGTTAGCGTACACGTTGATAGTCAAGTTTGCATCGCAAACTTGCAGTGTTTTTCAGCCGCTGAAATAGCGCGGCTGAAAATAAACCCTTCTTAAAGACTTTCCAGATATGCTCTTAATTTTTCGCACATTCTGAGAAATTCAGCGTATTTTTCTTTTTCGCCCGTAATTACTTCTTCGGGAGCATTTTTGATAAAGTTTTCGTTTTTAAGCTTTGCTTCAATTTTTGCAGCATTTGCGGAATTCTTTTCAAGTTCTTTTAAAAAGCGGTTTTTAAGCTGGAGTTTATTCACCGTTTCATCCGTAATTAAAAATGCTTCAAAGCCTGCTCCGGCTGTTCCGATTGAGGAAGCGGGCTTTTCCGTAAGAGCGCGAATAAAGTGTAATTCCATAAGTCCCGAAAGCATTTTTATTATTTCCGTATTTTCCCGAGCCGCTGCTGCAGGCGCATTTTCTTCCGTGTAAAGAACCGCTTTTAATTTAAGCTGCGGATCAAGTGCACATTCCGCCCGCAGAGCCCGGATGCTGCGGACAATCTCCTGCATCGCCTTAAAACGCCTGGAAGCGTTTTCGTCGATTCGTTCGGGTTTTTCTTCAGGGTAAGCTGCCGTCATTAAAATTTCGGGGCGAGGGGAAGCTCCTTCGGCGCAATTTTTAGGAAGTTTGGAATAAATTTCTTCGGTAACAAACGATAAAAACGGATGTATCAGACGTAAGGTTTCTTCCAGCACGGCAAGCAAAACGGAAGCCGCCCTGTCTTTTTCGGCTTCGTTTCCGTATTTAAAAGAAAGCTTTGTACCTTCCACATACCAGTCGCAGAAGTTATTCCAAAAGAACTCGTAAACGGTTTGTGAGGCGTCGTTGTACCGGTAGCCATCAAGAGCGAGGCGTACGGTTTTTGCAGTTTCGTTCAGTTCATGGTATATCCAGCGGTCAAGTTCCGTCAGTTCGCTGCGGCATACGGGTATAATCGTCCGCCCTTCAAGATTCATAAGGATATACCGCGATGCGTTCCATATTTTATTTGCAAACTTGGAACCGAATTTAAAAGTTTCGCCGTCTATTAAAATATCCTGTCCTTGAGCGCACATAAAAGTAAGGGTGAATTTCATTGCATCCGCTCCGTACTCGTCTATAATCGTAAGCGGGTCTATGCCGTTTCCTAAAGACTTGCTCATTTTACGACCATAGTTATCGCGTACGAGTCCGTGCAGAAAAATATCGGTAAACGGAACCCGTCCCGTAAATTCCAAACCGGCCATAATCATTCTGGCAACCCAGAAAAATATAATATCGTAACCGGTAACGAGGGCGTTTGCCGGATAGAAATGGGTGAAGTCTTCGGTTTTTTCGGGCCAGCCGAGTGTGGAAAACGGCCACAGCCAGCTTGAAAACCACGTATCTAAAACATCTTCGTCTTGACGGATTTTTTCCGATTTGCAGTGTGGACATTCCGTAAGGTCAGTGCGGCTTGCCGTTACTTTTTTGCAGGAATCGCAATACCAAACCGGTATGCGGTGTCCCCACCATAACTGACGGGAAATACACCAGTCGCGTATATTGTTCATCCAGTGAGAATAGGTATTTTCCCATTTTTGCGGATAGAATTTAAGCTCTCCTTTTTGCCATGCACAAAGAGCTTTTTCGGCAAGAGGGCGCATTTTTACAAACCATTGTTTTGAAAGATACGGCTCGATGTTTGTTTTACAGCGGTAGCAACAGCCGACGGAATGGTTGATTTTTTCTTTTTCCTTAAAAAGTCCCAATTCCGTTAGATCGGCGATTACCGCTGTACGCGCCTTTTCCAGCGGAAGTCCGCGGTATTTTTCAGGAACTTCATCATTCAGCGTGCCGTCGGAGTTGATAATATTTATGACGGGAAGGTCGTGTCTTTTTCCTACTTCCCAATCATTAGGGTCATGTGCCGGAGTAATTTTAACGGCGCCGGTGCCGAATTCTTTATCCACGTATGCATCGGCTATAATGGGAATTTTACGTCCGGCAAGCGGAAGCGTTACGAATTTTCCGATAAGGGAAGTATAGCGGGCGTCTTCGGGATGAACCGCCACCGCCGTATCGCCTAACAGAGTTTCAGGGCGGGTAGTCGCAATTTCGATTTTTTTTGTGCCGTCGAGCATTGCCGTTCCGTCCGCAAGTTCATAAAAAATGCGGTACATAAAGCCTTTTTTTTCTTCGTGCTCAACTTCGTCGTCCGACAATGCCGTGCCGCATGAAGGGCACCAGTTTACAAGGTAGTTCCCTTGATAAATAAGGCCTTTTTCATAAAGGGAAACAAATACCTCGCGTACGGCTTTAGAAAGTCCTTCGTCCATTGTAAAGCGTTCACGGTCCCAGTCGACAGATGCTCCCAGTTTACGCAATTGCTTTGTTATAATTGCATGGTGTTCATTTTTTACCTGCCACGTGCGCTCTAAAAAAGCATTACGTCCTAAATCGTATTTTGTTTTGCCTTCTTTTTTCAGTTGTTTTTCGACGACATTTTGCGTTGCTATTCCCGCATGATCGGTACCCGGGAGCCAAAGTGTTTCATCTCCCTTCATACGGCGGTATCGGACGATAACATCTTGCAAAGTATCATCAAGGGCGTGGCCCATGTGCAAAACGCCGGTAACGTTCGGCGGCGGAATAACGACGGTAAAAGTTTTTTGCGCACCGATTTTTTTTACAGGTTTAAAACAACCCTGTTTTTCCCATTTGCTATAAATACGGTCTTCAAATTCTTTAGGGTTATATGTTTTTTCCATCTCAATTGCGCTTAATTTTTCCGCCATTATTACATCTCCTTTATATGGTCCGGATCTAGAAATTCCGATTTTAGAGCGCGATAATACTACATTAAACCCATTTTGTAAATAGGAACATCTATTTTCAGCTGCTCAGCCGACCTCTTCATCAGTTGATTGCGAATTTAGCAAAGCCAAAATACTGCTTTTGCTATAGCCGCTGCCGTCCCTAGCAATACTGAACCGTCGATCTCCGTTAAAAACATAAATCGGCAAGATTGCAATATCGCTTCCGGTTATTTAAAAAGTCATTATTTTTTCATCGGCAAGTACTTCCTCTCTTTTCGTTTTTTCCGAACCGGCTGTCTTAAAAATAGGCTTGAATTCAACGTGTTCCGCAATAATTTTTACTTTGTTGTATTTTTTGCCGTCGGTACCTACCCAGCGGTCTTGCTTAATTCTTCCGACCACGCGGACACCGTTTTCGTTGCATAATTTAGCAAGATTCGCCCACGTTTCAATATCAAAATATGAGGTTTCCTGTATAAATGAATTGTCTTTTTTATAGCTGCGGTTTGCGGCAATGGAAAATGTACATAATGGTGTACCGTTCGGTGTTGTCTTTAAAACGGGTTCCCGTACCATATTTCCTTCAATGATCAGCGAATTCAGCGATTTCATAAAAATACCTCCGATGTATTTGGTAAGTTTTAATTGCGAAGCGTTTATTAACTTCGGTAAAAGACGCGGTACGGTACCTTTACCGGTCTTTTCATTTATATTATATGATAAAAAAAGTTTTATGCGTAACGGTTTGCAAAATGAAAAGTAATTTTTTTATTTTCATAAAAAATATACGGATATAATTTTCAGTTGAAGAATATTTTCCCGAAGGCTTGGAAAGCTAAACAAAGATAAGAACGCTTGCTAAAGAACTTATATTTTAGAGGTTTTTCTTGATTTTAACTTGCGGTGTTAGAAGGATGCGAAGCAAATCCGGCAAGTTTTTTTACAGAAACCCTATAATATAAAGCAAGCGGTTCTTGCCAAGTTGAATTATCGCATTATAATACCGTCGGTTGAGATGCTCCGATGAAGTTATTTATTGTCCTTCGTATTTTTCCAGCGAATCGGAAAGATGTTCTAAAATGATACCGGCTTTTTTAAACATTTCGATAGTGTCTTCCGAATCGTGATAGCGTTTTTCGGCAACGACCCGTACGATACCGCAGTTGATGATAAGCATTGCACATGTCCTGCACGGTGTCATCTTGCAATAAAGCGTTGCTCCGTCAATACTGATACCGCGTTTTGCGGCTTGGCAAATTGCATTTTGTTCGGCATGTACGGTTCGCACACAGTGCTGCGTTATCGAACCGTCTTCATGCTGGACTTTTTTCAGCTGGTGCCCTGCATCATCGCAGTGAGGCAGCCCTGTAGGAGCGCCGACGTAACCCGTTACAAGAATTTGGTGATCCCGTGCTATAACACAGCCTGATCTCCCGCGATCGCATGTAGCGCGTTTTGCAATTGCCCGGCAAACATCCATAAAATATTCATCCCACGTAGGGCGTATGTATTTTTCACTCATACCAAGCTCCTTATGCAGGGTTAGTTTATTGCTTTAAAAGTGTATATTTTCATACGGCAAGGTTAAACCGTTATCGCTTTATTCCGAAACCGCTGCAGCAAACTATTCGGTTTCGATGTCTTCAGGCATTTTGAATAAATCGGAAGAAAAAAGCTTTTCCAATTCTCTGTCCGAATACCGTTTTGAGGCGATGAAACTTTCTTTTACCGAACTGATAGTATCATCATCCAAAATTAATTTTTTATCGTCCCGTAAGTAAACTACAAAATCTTCAAATACGGAAAGCGGAAGCCAAGGAAAGGCTATATCGAAAATGTTGAACCATTCGCAATATTGAAGCGTGTTATCCCGCGTTATTGCAACTCCTTGAAATTTGAGTCGTTCACGTTCGGTAGGGTGGAGCGTAAACATCTTTTTGTTAAGTAGGTCGCAGTATTCTTGAGAAGAAAATAATGAGCCCACTTTTTGTATTAACGACATTTTATAAACGGAAGGAATATCGGCTAAAATAGACGCCGTAACCAAGTTCATACCTTCGCTTAAAACATCGTAAAGTTTTTTATGATCTATTTCCGCGAGCTCCATCGTTTGCTTTACATCGCCTTTTTCTAAAAGCGGTCTTAGTATTTCTGCGTTGTCCACTTGTAATTCTCCAACATGCAAATCCTACCACAATAAAGAAAAAAAATCAAGAATTAAGCCGTCTTTAAAACGGGTGTATAGTTCGGCGTCTTTTTTAAAAATAAGTATCCGGACGTTTAAAAAGTTTGATTGATTTTTTACTGTAATCGTGATAAAATACCGACCGTATTCAAGAGAGGTGCTTATGAATATAGCAATTATTTACGGCGGAAAATCAAGCGAGCATGAGGTGTCGCGTGCATCGGCAAGTTCAATCGTCAGAACAATCAGTAAAAAACATACGCTGCATTTAATCGGAATTACAAAAAAAGGTGAATGGTTTTTGCAGGGAGATGAAGCGCGTGAATACATTTTAAAAAATCAGAAAGCGGTTTTAAAAATAAAAAAAGATGAGGCGAAGCGTGTCTCAGTCATTCCGGGCGGAGGAATAAAAAAAGGCTTAAAAGCCGGTAATGAATTTTTAAAGACGGATGTTATTTTTGCGGTTTTGCATGGGCGGTTCGGAGAAGACGGAACAATTCAAGGTCTGTTTGAAATGGCTGATATTCCGTATGTAGGCGGTGATGTTATGTCTTCAAGCATTGCGATGGATAAAGAAAAAACGAAAATAATTTGGGATTATTCGAATCTTCCCGTTGTTCCGTATATTGCGGTAAGAAAATGGGAGTGGGATAATTTTGAAATAAGAAAATCGCTTTTAGCTAAAGCGGAAAAAGATTTTGATTATCCTCTTTTTATAAAACCGTGCCGTGTAGGCAGTTCCATAGGAGCCGGTAGGGTTTATAAGCGTGAAGAACTTACGACACAAGCGGAACAGGCTTTTTTGTGGGATAATAAAATTTTGATAGAAGCCTGTATTGATGCCCGTGAAGTTGAATGCTCGGTTACAGGGAATGAGGAAGCAACGGCTTATATTCCGGGTGAAATAATTCCGCGTCATACGTTTTATGATTATGACGCGAAATACATTGATCCGAACGGTGCGGAATTAAAAATTCCTGCGGATTTGGATGAAAACACCCGCAAAACAATCCGTGAACTCGCGATAAGAGCATATCGGACGTTGGATTTGTCCGGACTTTCTCGTGTGGATTTTTTCATCGATAAACGAAGTAAGAAAGTGTATTTAAATGAAATAAATACCATCCCGGGGTTTACTTCAATTTCGATGTTTCCGAAAATGTGCGCCGCTTCCGGATTGCCTTATGAAAAACTTATAATGCATGTAATCGATTTGGCAATTGTGCGGTTTAACGGAGAACGCAAATTAAAGACCGCTCGTGTGTAATTGTTTTTTATTTTTATGACAAGCTGCGATAAATCTGAAAAGAAAAATAGGTGCGATCATATTTTTTTGAATTTATTTTTTGTTTGCTTATGTGCGGGGTTACTTCTTGTAGTCCGTATTTTACCTAAAAATAACTATACGGCAAACATTTTTAAAATGATTTGTTTTACGATTTTTCAATTATTTGAATTTACTCTTTGTAATATTTTTTTTGAAAAAACAGATTATAAAAAAAAGATATACATTGCTTTTAAAAATTCTTTTAAAAAAATTTTTTTTCACGGCGTACTTTTTTCAATTTTAAAAATAACCGCTTTTATTATTTTATTGTTTTTATTGCGCTCATTTTTACAAAAAGAAAATACAGCCGGCTATGCAGGTGCTTTTATTATTTTATCGCTTTTCTTTTTTTTATCGTTTTCCGCTTTTTGGTTTTTTGCGGAATTTCAAAATGGGGAAAAGGATTTTATTTCCAATTTAAAAAATTCTTTTAAAGTGTTTTTATACAACCCGTTTTTTACGTGTAAAGTTTTTTTTGTAAATAGCGCTTATGCGTTTATTTCAATTTTTACTTTTTTTATTTTTCCCGGAATATCCGGAATTATGTTTCGGTATTGTAGATTTTATAAAGAATTGCAAAAAAAACAACCGAGTTTTTAGAGATGTCCTAAAGTGCCGGCTAAGGTCAATTAGACTGTTCTATATGTAAAAAGGTAGGTTTAGCGTATGAAAAACGTTTTTTATTCTTTGCGTGGTTTGGATAAAAGAGCGGAAACGGAATTTAATGCGGGCGACGGTATTTTAATGGAAAATGCTGCACGCGGTTCCGCCGAAAAATTAAAAAATCTTTTTCTTCAAAAAACGAATAGCTGTGATAAGAAAACTTTACAAATAGTTTGCGGGGCGGGAGATAACGGCGGCGATGGGCTTGCTCTTGCAAGGATGTGTGCGGACTTTTTTAATGTAATTGTTGTATGCCTAAAAGAACCGAAATCGGAATTATGCCGCCTACAAAAAGCCCGATTAGAGGCTTTAAAAATACCGATAAAAAAAACATTTCGACAAAATGCGATATTTTATTTGATGCTTTCTTGGGGACAGGCTTAAAAGGTCCTTTGCATAACAATGATAAAAAAATTATAGAAAAATTAAATAAACTTCAATGTTTTAAAATCGCATGCGATATTCCAAGCGGCCTTAATGCTGACGGTGTACCGAGCCCCATTGCGGTAAATTGTAATATAACATTTTCGATGGGGGCTTTGAAAACCGCCTTTTTTACGGATACGGCAAAAGACATAACAGGTAAAATTGAAGTAATAGATTTAGGCATTCCTCGGTCAAAATATGAAAATGAAACCGATGTTTTTTTGCTTGAAAAAAGCGATATGACTTTACCGGTACGGAAAAAACAAAATATGCACAAACGCTGTTTCGGTCATGCGGCAATTATTTCAGGTGAAAAACCGGGTGCTTGTATTTTAGCGGCTTCGGCTGCTTTGAAATTCGGTGCGGGACTTTTGACCGTTTGCGGAGAATACCCGCACGGTATGCTTGCCGATTTTATGTATTCGAAAAATTTCACATCCGAAGAATTTACCGCTGTCGCAATAGGCTGCGGACTGGGCAAAAACAAAAAAAACGATGAGTGCGGTTTTTCGATTTTATGCAACAAAAAAAACAGAGACATGCCGCTTGTGCTGGATGCCGATATTTTCTATTATGATGAACTGAAAGAAATTTTACCTTATCTTTCATGCGCCGTATTAACGCCTCATCCGAAAGAGTTCGCGAGTTTGTTGAAAATTTGCGGATTAGGAAATTACGGAATAAATGACGTACAGCAAAATAGATTTAAATTACTAAAAGAATTTTGCGCCGCTTATTCTCATCTTACTGTTTTATTAAAAGGTGCTTATACGCTGATTTACTCAAACGGAAAAATATTTATAAATGAGTTTGGTTCTTCTTCTCTTTCCAAAGCCGGTTCCGGCGATGTTTTAACAGGAATGATTACGGCTTTGCTTGCGCAAGGATATAGTCCTAAAAATGCGGCAATTACCGGAACGCTCGCACACAGCCTTGCGGCAGGTTATTCTGAGAGCAGTTACGGGTTGACTGCAAGCGATTTAATTTCGAACTTAGAAAAACTGGAACATACTATATAAGATTTTACAACTGAAAGAAAGGCTTCGTAAGTCTATATTCTATATAGACTTACGAAAAAAATGCCGTCGGACAGAATCGAACTGTCGACACAAGGATTTTCAGTCCTTTGCTCTACCGACTGAGCTACAACGGCAACACTGCGGCGAGTATAATGTTTTTTTATAATCGTGTCAATACTCTTTTTATTTTTTTTAAATCTTTTTCTCCATATCTTGACATATTTTTACGTTTAGTGCAAAATACCGAAAATTGTTGTGAGGTAAATTCTTTGACCGAAGAAATTTTAACAATCGAAGAGATTGCAAAATATTTAAGAGTCTCTGACCGCACGGTTTACGAATGGGCGCAAAAAGGTGAAATCCCTGCAGGAAAGATAGGTACGGTCTGGCGTTTTAAACGCAGTGAAATTGAAAACTGGGTTGATGAGCGGCTGGCTTCATCAAAAAAATCCGCCGTTAAAAATTATGAAATAACCCCCGAATCTTTTTTATCGCCGAGCAGGGTTATCCTTTTGGACTGTGCGACAAAATACGATGTGTTGGTGAAAATGTCTAAAGTATTGGCGTCCGCTCCTCAGGTAAAAAACGAAGAAGATTTATTGGACGCGATTTTAAAACGCGAAGCGATGATGTCAACTGCAATAGGACGAGGAATTGCGGTTCCGCATGTACGACTTACTTCCGTTACGGATTTGGTTATGGCAGTCGGCGTTTCACAAAAAGATATTTTTGATTTTGATGCGATCGACGGTAAACCTGTCCGCTTAGTATTTATGATTGCGGCAGCTAATAATCAGCATTCGTATTATTTGCAAACTATTTCATATTTTAATAATAAATTGAAAAATGAAACAATAAGAAACGCCGTTATAAATTCCGAAGATACGGCGGAGATCTATTCACTTCTTTGTAAATAACGGCAATTTTTATGAATGAATGCCGTCCCGTTCCATTGCCTAATTATGATTCTCCTTCCGAATTAAAGCGCTTGTTGGATTCCTGCGGATTCGGAATGAAAAAAAGATTCGGGCAAAATTTTTTAGTTGACGGAAAAGTCCGCAGCGAACTTCTATCGTTTCTTCAAATTAGAAAAGGAACGAAAATATGGGAAATAGGGCCCGGTCTTGGCGCAATGACGGCAATGATTTTAGAAAAAGGCGGCGAGCTTACGGCTTTTGAAATCGATAAAGGGTTTTCAAAATTACTGACTGTTTTTTTTTCGCATAAAAAGAACTTTAAACTTGTGGAAGGTGATGTCCAAAAAACATGGAAGAATGAAATAAAAGAATTCGGTAAACCGGAAATTTTTTTTGGAAACCTCCCCTATAATATTTCGTTGGAGGTTATTTCCGCAATGATAGAACAGGCTCCCGCATTTGATGAGGTGTTGATTACCGTTCAAAAAGAGGCCGCCGAACGAATAACCGCGAAACCGAATAATAAAAATTATACGGCGCTATCGGTTTTATGCGGTGCATTGTATGAATGTAAAATAATGAAAATTATTCCGGCATCCGCATTTTGGCCTAAGCCGGCAGTGGAATCGGCTGTTGTTTTGTTTATTCCTAAAAAAAATATTTTTACGGAAAAAGATTTTTTTCTTTTTGCAAAACTTGTAAAAACTCTTTTTTCTTCTCGTCGTAAAACCATAAAAAATAATTTAAATATTTGGCTCCACTCAAATTGCCGTGAATATTCGGCGGAAGAAATTTTATACAAAGCCGGATTACATAAAAATCTGCGGGCTGAAAACCTTTTTCTTTGCGATTTTTTATTATTGTATGAAAAAATAAACTCAATTGGAGGTTGCCGCAAATGAAAAAAAATAAAATCATTGCTTTATTTGTTTTATCCGTTTTTGTTTTTTCGATAATTCCTCTTTATTCGGAAGAAGAAAAAATAAACCGTAGCCCGGAACCGTATGGAATTGATGAGTTTAATACATGGCAAAAAGATTTGCGACGCTTTGAAATTATTTCATTCGGTGCACTGCCGTTTGTTTCTCTATTGTCGTTTTGGACATATGATATTATACGTTCCGTTAAACATAAAGATGATTCTGCATATCGGCCATGGCCTATGAAAACAGCAGGAGCTTCCGTTCCGCTTTCTGACGATGAACAAAAAAAAGTTTTCTTTGCGGCAATAGGAGTTTCGATCGGCATTGCACTTATCGATTTTTCTTACCGTGCAATTAAACGGGAAATAAACAGAAAAAAACATAAAAAACTTAATTTAAATGATCAAGAACCGATTATACTTATTCCCATTAAAGACGGAGAAAATCCGCCGAAACCGGAAAAGGGAAAGTTAAATAATTTTTCAAATGAAAATTCGGAAACCGGAGAAAATGAACAGCATACGGAATAATATTTTTATTACATCGTTTGAACGAAAAATAAAAGTCGAAAATATTTTTAAACCGGAGCGCGTCGATGTTTACTGCTCAAAAAAAATGACACCTATTACCCGATCGCAACTGAAAACGGGTTTACAAAGTCTTTTTGTAAATTCCCGAAAAGCAAAACTTTCTCGGTTAATAAATAACGGCGACATTATTGAAATACATTGGAAAAATCCTATACCGCAATATGCCGCACCTGAAAAAATTCCGTTTAAAATAATATATGAAGATGAAAATGTTATCGTTGTAAATAAAGATGCAGGAATTGTAACTCATCCGGCAAACGGGCATTGGAATGGAACGCTTGTAAATGCTTTAAATTATTATAGAATTTTTAATTCACCTTACAGTGATGAGTTTAAAAATATTTTAAACGGTTTGGATTTTAGTAAAAAAAATAATACCAATCGAAAATTCGATACGGATTTATATCGGCTTGGAATTGTCCATCGGTTAGATAAAGAAACTTCGGGTGTGATAATTACTGCGCGCAATTTTAAAATGGAAAATTTTTTAAAACGGTCTTTTAAAAAACGTCTTGTAAAAAAATATTACATTGCAATTCTTAGAGGCTGTCCTGAAAATCAATCGGGAAGAATTAAAACCTCACTGTTCCGCTCCGTTACCGATAGAAAAAAATTTACGGTATCCGGAGATTTATTATGTGGAAAACGTGCGCTTTCCGCATATAAAATTTTAAAAACAGACGGTGAATATTCTCTTGCCGTGTTTAGGATTTTTACCGGACGAACGCATCAAGTCCGTCTTCATGCTAAATTTTTAGGCTGTCCGGTTTTAGGAGATACCGTTTATGATAAAAAATATTCGGTATATACAAATAATTTATTTCTTCATTCTTACAAATTGATTCTTAATCTAAATGATTCTTCCGATTCAAAAAAAAAGTTTACCGCCCCTCTTCCGGATTATTTTAAAAATGCCGTAGAAAAAATTTTTAAGGGATTATAAAATGGTGCACAATTTTAATTATGGAAACGAAATAAAAATAATTTTTGAAAACGAAGAGTTCGCAGTCTTGTATAAACCGAGAGGCATTGCTTCGGCTCCTCTTTTACAATCCGAACACGAAACTTTAGTAAATCGGTTTTTATCGCTACATCCGGAATGTGCCGTCGTTAAAGGTAAAAAGCAAATTGAAGCGGGTCTTATTCATAGACTTGATACTGCAACTTCCGGCTTGGTTTTATTTGCAAAAACACAAACGGCATACAATGAATTTACTGTTATGCAGAAAAATAATTTTATTCAAAAAACGTATTTTGCATTTATCGATATTGAAAATGAAAAAATGAATAAAAATATTTCAGAGATGAATTCAAATCTTCCGTATCGGATTACGAGCAGATTCCGTAGTTTCGGTCCGAAAGGGAAAAAAGTTATGCCGATATTTGATGGGTCGTATAAATTTACAGCTGACGGAAAACTATATACGACAAATATAGTCGGCATTAAGAAAGTTTTTAAAAATAAATATTCGATAGTATGTTCTCTTACGCAGGGATTTCGGCATCAGATCCGCTCTCATTTGGCATATCTCGGATTCCCGATTTGCGGGGATGCCTTGTATAATTCAAATTATAAATCTTATCAAGAGGAATTGGAAAAACATGATTATCCGTTGCAGCTTTATGCTGTGGGTATTTCATTTCCGAAACCGGAATCTTTTTCTAAAGAAAAGGCTGTAAACGACTGTATATCGTTTTCGCTTCCGCCGCCAAATAAAATGATCCCGTAATTAAAAGCGGAATATTTTTTGAAGAGCATTCGATAATTGCGTTCTCGATTACGGTTTTATAATTATCGTTTTTTTCTATAACGGTTTCTTGCATACAATCAAGAAAAGAGTTTTTAAAATCGGTAAAAGTTTTTTCGATATTGCTTTTTTTTGATTCACCCGGAATTGTAATTATAATTTTTTTAAATTTATTTTTAAAAATATCCGCCATACTTTTTGCATCTTTATCTTCCGCACAGGCAAAAATTAACATGCCTTTTTTATTAATCAGTTTTGAATATGTTTTAATGCAAAGTTCGGTACTGTTTTTTGTATGAGCTCCGTCAACTATAATCGGATTTTTTTGTGAAAGAATTTCAAACCGTGCAGGAAGCCATGCATTTGATAAGCCTTTTTCGATAATTTCTTCACTCATTTTAGGAAAAAGGTACTTCACGGTAATCGCTGCAAGTGCCGCATTTTCCGCTTGCACTTCATCGAGTAATTTTAAGTTTGTGTTTATCGGTTTTTGAAAAAATTTTCCGATTTTATTTTCAGCATTAAATTCTATTTTAATTTTTAATCCGGATCGGGAAGCCGAAAAATAAACGGGAAGTTGTATTATTTCAGGTAAATAAAAAAAAGGGGCGTTCATTTCAAATGCTTTTTTTCTAAATACTTCCAATGCCGCATTTTCTTGTTTGGAACAAAAGACCGGCGTTCCATTTTTTATAATGCCGGCTTTTTCAAAGGCAATTTCTGCAATTGTGTTTCCTAAGTATTTACAGTGTTCAAGTTCTATCGGCGTTAAAACGGAAACTTCAGGTTTTAAAATATTCGTCATATCCAACCTTCCGCCTAAACCGGTTTCGATCACCGCCCATTCTTTTTTCTGTAAAGCGAAAAGCAAAAAAGCCGTCATTGTTACAATTTCAAACCAACCGGGATCCGTTGAAGGTTCTGCCGATATAATTTTTTTAAAGCCACTGATAATTTTTTCGTATGCTGCAGAATATTCTTCTTCCGAAAAAAAATGTCCCGCATCGGAAATGCGTTCACGGAAATCCGCTACATGCGGCGAAGTATACAAGCCGGTAGAAAACTCCGCTTCCGCCAAAATAGATGCAATCATTGCAGAGACCGAGCCTTTTCCTTTCGAGCCGGCGATATGTATTGATTTAAATTCGGTTTGCGGATTTCCGAAGAAATCCGTAAACTTTTCCATTTTTTTAAGATTTTCGGTATTTTTATTTATATTCCGATTATAGTCGATAAAGCCCGTAAGCCATGTCGTAAAGTCGTCGGTTGTTATCATATTTCTTCAATTGAGCCTATTGCTAAAATTAAAAATATCGCATATTATAGCGATATGGCTGAAATTATTCTACCCGAAAATTTAAACGGATTTAAAATTTATATGATCGGCATAAAAGGGACGGGGATGACGGCGCTTGCCGAAATTCTTGTCTCTCGCGGAGCTACTGTTTCAGGTAGTGATGTTCCTGAAGATTTTTATACCGCCGAAGCATTAAAAAAACTGAACGTTACAATTTTTTCTCCGTTTGCTGTAAAAAATATTCCCGGCGATACTCAATTGATAATTTTTTCGGCAGCGTATTCGGCAGAGAATAATGAAGAAATGTTTGCGGCGCAGCAAAAGAATATTCCACTGCTGGCTTATCCGCACGCTTTGGGAGCCCTGTCCCGCTATTCATATTCTTGCGGTATTTCAGGTGTGCATGGAAAAACGACAACTGCCGGAATGACGGGAACAATTTTAAAAGAATTAAAATTATCCGCATCCGTCTTGGCGGGAAGCGTAATTTCAAATTTCGGAAACTCTTGCACAATGCTGAACGGGTTTAAATACTTTGTTGCGGAAACATGCGAATATAAAAAACATTTTTTAAATTTTAATCCTAAAAAAATAATTTTAACAAGTATAGAATCGGATCATCAAGATTATTATCCTAAATATGAAAACATTCTGGCGGCTTTTTTACAGTATATTGACAAACTTCCGCAGTTTGCCGAATTATTTTATTGTGCCGATGATGAAGGTGCCTGTGAAGCAGCAAAACTCAGTTTTGCATCTCGCCCCGATTTGGTGTATATCCCATACGGAGAAAAAGCTATCGGCGATTATAAGGTTACGATTGGCGGTGTAAAAAACGAAAAACTTTATTTTTCAATTGCAGGCTTTGCAGGAGATTTTTTTTTACGGATTCCGGGAAGACACAACGTATTGAATGCCGCCGCATCAATTGCTCTTGCCGTTTCTTTATTAAAGGAAGAATACGGTGCAGTTTCCGTAGCCGATATTTCCACAATTAGGAATGCAATTTCTTCTTATTGCGGGGCAAGTCGCCGTACCGAATTTATCGGAACAATTAAAAATAAAGATATTTTGGTTTTTGATGATTATGCTCATCATCCTACCGCAATAAAAACATTGCTGAAAGGTTTAAAAGAATTTTATCCCGGC
>CAUUAT010000012.1:0-29313 GCA_963543195.1 uncultured Treponema sp. | reverse complement strand
TTCCTCTCATTTTGTCAAGTACCTCTCTTAAGAACAAAAAATATTTTCCGGCATTAAAAGCAGTGCCCACACAGTTTTTTTCAAGGAGCGGCATCCGTTTTGCCGTGCACTTAGTATACAGTGTCCGTTATTATTTTGCAAGGGTTCGCATTGCATCTGTCAATATATAAGGGATAATGCTTTGTCTCATATAGATAAATTGAATTTTACTTCGTTGTAGAAGCTCTGCTAAGAACTTAGCGGTTCTTTATCGCCGTATTTCTCCGCCACGATTTCCGACAATTTCTGTTTAAGCCGTTCCAACCCTTCTCCGGTTTTTACCGAAATTTCTACGGCGGCGGGATATTCGGTTTTTAAACGCATAAGAGTCGCTTTATCGAAAACGTTATCGATTTTGTTTATGACAAGTATTGCCGGCTTGTTGCTGCAATTTAAATCATATAAAACCGATTGCGTTACGGTTAAACAGTTATCCATTGCGGGATGGGATGCATCGCACACAATTATCAAAAAATCCGCGATAACGGCTTCTTCCAGCGTTGAATGAAATGCGTCGATGAGCTGATGCGGCAAATTGCTTACAAAACCGGCGGTATCGGTAAGCAAAAATTGAGTGCCGCCCGTTCCGGAAGGAAAATATATTTTGCGGGTTTCGGCATCAAGTGTGGCAAAAAGTTTATTTTCAATAAAGATTTCCGTGCCGGAAAGTTTTTTCAGCAGCGAAGACTTCCCCGCATTCGTATATCCTATAATTGCTCCTATTTTTTTATTGCATACGGTTCTGTTTTTGCGCTGAATATTCCGCTGCATCCGTATTCTTTCAACTTCTTTTTTTAATTTTGAAATTTCGACACGAAGCCGTCGCTTATCAAGCTCAAGTTTTTTTTCGCCGGCACCCCGAGAGCCTTTTACTCCGCCTCGCTGTTGAGCAAAATCGGTCCATCGGCGCGTAAGACGCGGCATAGAATATACAAGCTGAGCAAGTCGCGCTTGTAAAATCGCTTCGCGGGTTTGCGCCCTGTCCGCAAATATTTGAATTATAACTTCCCGCCGGTCTATTACGCAAAGGTTTAACACCGTTTCAAGGTTCCGCTGAACACGCGGGCTTAAATCGCAATTAAAAATAACTAAATCGGCTTTTTTCTCGGCTGCGGTCTCGGCAATTTTTTCAAGCTGTCCTTTGCCTACAAGTGTTGCAGAATTGGGCGAATTGATTTTAAAACGCACCGAAAAAACAGACGTTATCGAAATGGTTTCCGACAAACTTTGCAATTCCGCTTCTTCTATAGTTTGCAGCGTTTTTCTTTTTTTGCCATTCGCTTCCGACACGGTTATTAAACCGTTTGCCGTTTTAGAGTAAAAGTCGGTAAAAACCAATACGGCTTTTTTTCGTTCCCGTTTACGTTTTATTAAATTCAAAAATGATTCCCGTTTCAGTCTAGAGATTACCGGTATGGTATGGTTTTTACACAATTATGTCAATGCGCATTTACGGCAGGCGGTTTAAGTCGTGTTGTATATTTTCTTTATCCCCCTTGATACAATAATAATTTTATGATAGCGTCGTTTCTATGAGTACTAAAGACAAATCATTGCCGTTGCTTTTAAAACGGATTTCCGAAACCTATCCCGGCATTCGGGCGCAAATGTTTAAAGGTGAAGATAAAGAGTTTCACGCGCTCTCTTACAAAGCTCTTTATCAATCGGTTCTCGATTTTTCGGCGGGGCTTTTGCTTTTAGGATGTAAGCCGAAAGATCACGTAGGGCTTATTGCCGACAATCGGAAAGAATGGCTGCATGCCAGTTTCGGAATTATGAGCATAGGGGCAGCGGACATACCGCGCGGTTGCGATGCAACGGAACAGGAAATTACGCACATTCTTTCGTTTGCCGAGTGTCGTTTTGCCGTTTTAGAAAATGAAGCGCAAATTATCAAAGTTTTAAAAAATGCCGCAGAAATTCCTTCTCTAAAATATATTATTGCAATTGATAATGCGGATTTTACAAAACTTGAAAAAGAATTTAACGTGCAAATGCACGGTATTCGACTTGTTACATATAGCGATGTAGTTGAGGCGGGCAAAAAAGGTCGTGCGGAAGGCGGGATTAAACCGGAAGAATATGCTGAAAAAGTCGAACCGGATGATCTTGCTTCCATTATTTTTACTTCCGGCACGACGGGCAATCCTAAAGGCGTTACAATGACGCATAAAAATTTTATGACGCAACTTGAAGAATTGCAGGAAAGAATTATTATGCGGCCCGGAGAAAAAGCGATTTCGGTTTTGCCTGTTTGGCACTCATTTGAAAGAGCTTGCGAATACGTTATTATCATTTCCGGCGGCACCATTGCATATTCGAAACCGATAGGAAGCATCCTTTTGACGGATATGCAAAAAGTCAATCCCACGTTGTTTCCGTCCGTTCCAAGAATTTGGGAAGCCGTTTACGACGGCATTTTTAAAACAATGAAAAAACGAGGGCGGGCGCTTTATTACCTGTTTATATTTTTTGTTGAAGTCGGAATTAAAACGATGCGGCAAAAGAGGCGTTTTTTAGGCTTGTGCCCGCATTTTCAGCGCAGAACAAAGATTCTGTACCCGATATTATCGCTTCTTCCGCTTATTTGTCTTGCCCCGTTTTATTACATAGGCGACTTGCTTATTTACAGAACTATTCGTAAAAAATTCGGAAAATGCTTTAAAGCCGGCGTTTCCGGCGGCGGAGCATTACCGCCCAATGTTGACGAATTTTTTTGGGCAATCCGCATAAAAGTCGTTGAAGGATACGGCATTACCGAAACCGCGCCGGTCGTAAGCGTTCGGCCTATGAGCCGTCCCGTATTCGGCACACTCGGAACGCCGTTGCGGTGTTTTCAATATAAAATCATCGATAAAAACGGAAATGAATTAGGCTGCGGCAGAAAAGGCGTTTTAATGCTGAAAGGCGATGCGGTTACAAAAGGTTATTACAGAGCGCCGGAAAAAACCGCAGAGGTTATAGATAAAGACGGCTGGTTCGATACGGGCGATTTGGCGCTTACAACGATAGACGGCGAACTTATTTTACGGGGCAGAAAAAAGAACACGATTGTGTTAAGGGGCGGTGAAAATATCGAACCGGTACCGATTGAGGTTAAATTGCAAGAGTCTCCATTAATAGCGACGGCCGTCGTTTTAGGGCAAGACCAGCGCTCACTCGGAGCCTTGATTGCGGTAAGTAACGACAATCTGAAATTATGGGCAGAAAGTCACGGGTTTAGAAATGTTCCTATTGAAACCCTTGTCCGCGAATCGACGGTACAAAAGTTGTATGAAGCCGAAGTTGCGGAGCTTATAAATGCTAAAACGGGTTTTAAACTTTTTGAACGTATAAGCAAAGTTGTTCTTTTGCCGAATGAATTTAAAGCGGGCAAGGAGCTTTCGGCGAAAGGCGAAATGATGCGACACAAAATAATAAAACTGTACCGCAGAGAAATTTACGAATTATTCAACTGAAGTTTATAAAAGAGGCGAATATGAAAAAATTAAAAATTATCGGGTATGGATTGCTTGCTGCGCTTGGCGCCGTTTTTTTGTTTGCGGTTTGCTTTTTTCTTTTTTTCACGGTTATGGAATATAGACCGAAACAACTTGAGCACGTGCAGATACATAAAGCGGGAAAAAGGCAAGCGGTTCAAACCGAAAACCCGTTAAAAATTCTTACATGGAATTTAGGTTATTGCGGTCTTGATGCCGAAAACGATTTTTTCTATGACGGCGGAAAATCCGTATTGGCGCGAAGTAAAGATGTTGTTTTGGCAAATCTTGAATTTATAAAAAATGTCATATCACAAATCGATTCGGATTTTACCGTTTTGCAGGAAGTCGATGTAAAATCGAAGCGTAGTTTTTACGTCCCCGAAAAAGATATGCTGCAATCTTTTTTAGAAAAAGAAGATTCTTGCTTTGCTGCGAATTATAATGCGGTTACCGTGCCGTTTCCGTTTTTTAAGTCGTTGGGAAAAGTACATAGCGGAATTTTTACCGCTTCAAAATACGCAATTGAACATGCCGAACGCCGTCAGCTGCCGGGTAGTTTTTCATGGCCGCTTAAAACCGTCAATTTAAAACGTTGCTTATTGGTGTCCGAATTTAAAACCGATATACCCGGCAAAAACCTTTACATAATCAATCTGCATCTTTCGGCTTATGATACTGACGGTTCTATGCGCAAGCAAGAGCTTGAATATTTGCGGAATCTTGTGCTTGCTCTTTACAATGCCGGGCACTGGGTTATTGCCGGCGGCGATTGGAATTCTCTTTTTTATGGCATTGAAAAAGATTTATTTAAGCCCTACACTACCGACGAAAAGCTGCTGTACTGGATACAATACATGGATAAAGATTTTCTTACTGTCGATTGGAAATGGGTCTTTGACAAGACCGAGCCGACCGTCCGCCTGCTTGAGCAGCCGTACGTAAAAGGCGAAAACTATACTTCAATTATAGACGGTTTTTTGGTTTCTCCCAATGTAGAAATTTCAGCGGTAAAAACGCAAGCTATGGATTTTTTTGCCTCAGATCATCAGCCTGTCGTCGCGGAATTTAAATTGAAAAAATAACAGGGCATCTTAAAAAGCCTTGTCGGATTTGATTCGCATCTTTCGCAAATAGAGATTCGCGATCAGCAAAGCCGACATCGCAAGTTAAAATCGAGGAAAATCGGTAAACTTCGCGTACCCGATTAAGCGGAGCTCCCCCTTCAAATACTGAAATTTTTAGAGATTCCCGAAAACTTTCTGAGCTTTTATTTCTCGTACTCCCCATATAGCCAAATCTTGCAGGAGTGTCTTTAAGATGCTCGGAAAATTCTTTTTTATAAACCCCAGTTTTGTATACAAAGCGTTTATCTGCCGGCAGGCGGTTTAAAAGTCTTCCCGTATGTTTAAAGTAAATTTTTATTTTGCCGAAAATCTAACAGACTAAAAAATAGGAGGTTCTATATGCAGACTGTTGACATTCAAAGTCAAGCGGCGGCTGTACGGCAAATATACGAAATGCCTGCCCCCAAACGGCTTGAGAATGAAAACCCGCAGCGGGATGCGGAAAAATCCGATACGGAACCTGTACGAAACGGAGATTCATTTCCGGCAATGATTAAAAAAATGATTGCAGCCGACAAGGAAGTAAAAAACGGGTACGGCAAGGTGCCGTCCGAAAATATACCGGCACAAAAGGAAACAGGAATACTTAATTTCGGTAAATTTTCCGAAGCGAAATATGGAAAAGAAACGGAAGAACCGCAGGAAAAAGACGCAGGAAACGGCTTAAAAAAACCGGAAAATTCTTTTAAAAGATTAAAAAAAGAAGCTGTTTTTCCAAAAAAAGCTTTTAAAAACACGAAGACATCAGGAATTCGTCGTCCGCACGATTTTGATGATGAGGCAATGCTGAAAAACTTGCTTTCCGATTCTTCGGAGAAAATCGATATTTTATCCCTTTTGCCCGAAAATGTAAACGATGAAAAGGAGATTCCTCTTTTAAGCGGCATAACCGCCGCAGATAAAGGCTCAGAAAAGAAAAATCTTTCGCCGGCAAATGAAAAAGCGACTTTGTATGCAAGCCGAAATATTTCTTTGACAAAACCGGAGAAAACCCGGCAAGATAAAAAAATCGGAACGGTAACGGAAAATGTTGAAAAGAAAGCAAAAACGGCGCACAAACCGAACCGGCCGGTAATCTCGGTGGAAGATTTACGGTCGGCGCAAAATTTGCGCGCAGATGCGGCGGTGCATGAAGCAGGTTCCGAGCAAAGAGTTGAAACCGACAATTCGGTAGATATGATTCTCGACTTTAGAGGCAAAGCCCAAACATTTCAGCAAGGCGGAGAGCATCTCTCGCAATCTCAGGGAGAAACGCAAAAAACGAATCCGAGTTTTTCTTCACTGCTTGCCCAAGAGATTCGAGAATCGTCCGCCGATTTTGTTCAAGCGGGAAAAATCGTTTTGCGCGATAATAATGCAGGAGAAATTAGGGTACAGCTCCGTCCCGAAAATTTAGGTGCGGTAAAAATCAAACTGGAATTGACGGAAGGGAAAAAAATAAGCGGCGCCGTTACCGTTTCGACAAAGGAGGCTTATGAAGCTTTTGAAGAAAGCCTTGACGGGTTGGTTCAAGAGTTTAAGCAAAACGGATTTGAACTTTCGCAGTTTGATTTAAATTGGTCGGGTCATCCTTCACAAGAACCCTTTACCGACGATTTCGGTTTTGAAATAGCGCATCAAAACGCCGGACAAAATTTAAATACCGCGAAAAAAAACACCGATAACCTACATATGTACGGTTATGTTTACGGCTCGACCGTAGATATTTTAATTTAAGAGAGGTGGAATATGCAGATAAATAATATAAACAGAACGGCTGAAACCGTTCCCGAACAAACCGAAATGATACAACATATGAAATTCGAAATGAGCCCCGAAGAAAAGGCCGTTTTGGATATGGAAGTCGATATTCTGAATAAGCAGAATTTTGAAAAACGCGTTCCTAAAAAGCAGTTGGGACAAGAAGATTTCCTTCAGCTTTTAATTACGCAGCTTACCCATCAAGATCCGACTTCTCCTATGGAAGATACGCAATTCATCGGGCAAATGGCTCAATTTTCGTCGCTTGAACAAATGACGAATATGAATAAAACTTTTTCCACCCTTGCGGATATGCTTACAGCTTCTTCAGCTGTAGACGCCGTCGGCAAAAAAGTGGATTTGGATTTGGGAACCGCAAAACTTTCGGGATATATTTCGGCGGCAACGCGCGGAACGCAGCCTGAGGTTATGGTAAACGGTAATTGGTATAGCTGGTCGACCGTTAAAACGGTCTATGCGGAATAGAAACAGGGGGTACTTTATATGATGAGATCATTATTTTCCGGCGTAAGCGGAATGCAAAATCACCAAACAAGAATGGATGTTATCGGAAACAACGTTGCAAACGTGAATACTATGGGATTTAAACGCGGTAGAGTTAATTTTCAAGATTTAATTTCACAGCAACTAAGCGGTGCAGCACGCCCTACGGAAGAATTAGGTGGCGTGAATCCTAAAGAAGTGGGGTTGGGTATGATGGTCGCAAGTATTGATACGATTTTTACGCAAGGAGCCTTGCAAATTACGGGCGTAAATACGGATTTGGCGATTCAGGGAAACGGTTTTTTTATTTTAAAAGACGGAGAGAAAAGCTTTTATACTCGAGCAGGTGCTTTCGGAGTTGACAGAGAAGGAACTCTTGTAAATCCTGCAAACGGGATGAGGGTTCAAGGCTGGATGGCGGAAGAAGCTGACGGCTACAGAATTATCAATACGTCCGGACAAACCGAAGATTTAATCATTCCTATCGGACAAAAGATAGATGCAAAAGCAACGACTTCCGTAAATTACGCTTGTAACTTGGATAAACGGCTGCCGGAACTCCCCGAAAATGCTAACAGGGCGCAAATCCTCCAATCTACGTGGTCAACCGAATTTAAAGTATACGACAGTTTTGGGGAAACTCATGAGCTGCAAATCAATTTTACTCGTGTACCCGGGGAGCAAAACGCTTGGCAAGCGACCGTAAATGTAGACCCGACAAACGCGGACGCTACGGAAACAAGAACCGGCGTAGGCACAACCGACGGAACGGGTAACACGTTTATTGTCAGGTTTGATAATAACGGGCATTTGGCTTCCGTAACGGACAGCGCCGGAAACGTAAGTGCTCCGGCGGGGCAAGTTTTAATGCAAGTTTCATATAATGTTATCGGGGCAAACCCTGCGGAAGGCGGAGAAGCCGTGCGGCATACGTTCGACATTAACTTAGGCGAAATAGGGACTTCAAAAAATACGATTACCCAATTTTCCGATAAAAGTACTACAAGAGCCTACGAGCAAGACGGATATACAATGGGATACCTTGAAAATTTCAGAATCGACCAGAGCGGAATTATTACGGGTGTTTATTCCAACGGTGTCCGGCAGGATATAGGTCAAATTGCAATGGCGGGTTTTGCAAACCAAGGAGGTCTGGAAAAAGCGGGCGAAAACACCTACGTTCAGTCCAATAATTCGGGTATTGCGAACATTTCCGTATCGGGAACGGTCGGAAAAGGCAAACTTGTCGGCGGCACTCTGGAAATGAGTAATGTGGACTTAACCGACCAATTTGTCGATATGATCGTAACGCAAAAAGGCTTTCAGGCGGGAGCCAAGACAATACAAACTTCGGATACAATGCTTGAAACCGTCTTGAATTTGAAACGGTAATATAATATAATACGGAATATTTTATGATACAGGTAACGCGGTTAAACGGTACAAAATATTGGATAAACCCTCATCAAATTGAAACGATCGAGTGCAATCCGGACGTTACGCTCCAAATGCTTTCAGGTAAATTTTATATAGTCAAAGAAACGCCCGAACAGCTCCTTGAGGCGATAACCGCGTACCGCCGTAAAATAGGCTTATTTAAAAATGAATTGTAAGGGTAAAAAGGGGAAAATATGGATATAGCGTCGTTTATAGGTCTATTCGGAGGAATTGCGGTCGTAGCATTCGGTGCTTTTAACGGCGGATCGCTTAGCGGTCTTATTGACATTTCTTCAATGTTTATCACAATCGGCGGCTCGTATATGTGTTTGTTTTTAACATATCCTTTGTCGTATACAATCGGTATTTTTAAAGTTATGGGCAGAGTTTTTAAAGTTGCCGACTACGGCGAAAAAACGCTGGTTCAAAAATTCGTCGCTTTGTCGGAAAAAAGCCGCCGCGCCGGACTTCTTGCGCTTGAAGAAGAAATCGAGGACTTTGAAGACGCTTTTATGCGAACCGGTTTGCGGAATGTCGTTGACGGTATTGACGGCGAAGCAATCCGTGCTTTAATGGAAAACGAACTTAATCAAATGGAAGAGCGGCATAACACGTGGATATCGCTTGTAAACGCGTGGGCAACTCTTGCTCCGGGATTCGGAATGCTCGGTACGGTTATCGGTCTTATCGGTATGTTGCTTAATCTTGAAGATAAAAGCTCATTGGGACCTAATATGGCGGTTGCGCTTGTTACTACGTTGTACGGTTCGATGATGCAGAACTGGCTGTTTGTCCCTATATCAACGAAACTGACGTATCAAAACAACTTGGAAGTAAAAGCCAAAGAAATGATTATAGAAGGCGTCCTTGGCATCCAAGCGGGCGATAATCCGCGGATATTGGCTCAACGGCTTGTAACATATTTGAATCCTGCCGATAGAAAAGCGATTGAAGCCGAAGTCTTAAAGGATTAAAATGGCAAGGAAAAATAGAGGAGCAAAAGGCGCGACGAGCGGCTGGCTTACAACATATGCGGATATGGTTACTCTTATGATGTGCTTTTTCGTTATGCTTTTTGATCCGTCCGAAGCGGACATTACTCAGCTGCAAGCACTTTCCGCTTCAATAAGTTCGGAACAAACCGGCGGCGGCATATCGGTTTCCGCAGGGACGCTTTCCGATTTGGGAAACACAATAAGTTCTTTACCTTCTATGGAAAAAGGGAAATCCCTCGGAACCGCTTTAAAAAAAGCCGTTTCGCTTTTTGCGCCGGACATAAAAACAAATAAAATCGCCGTAACAAGTGATGAACGCGGGCTTGTAATAAGTTTGGCATCGGATATGTTTTTTTATCCGGGCAGTGCCGAGCTAAACATTGCGGAATCGAGGGATACGCTTTTAAATCTTGCGCAGTTTTTATCATCCGACGATCTCGGCGGGAAACGGTTTAGAATTGAGGGACATACGGATTCGGGTACTACGGATCCTGCCGTATGGAAAAGTAACTGGGAACTTTCTTCAGCACGGGCAATAACTGTTTTGCATAGTCTCACCGATTTCGGCGCCCAAGAATCTCGTTTTTCGATAGCGGGCTATGCGGACACGCGCCCCATTTTCAGCAATGATACGGCCGAAGGGCGGGCTTACAACAGAAGAGTTGATATTATTATTCTGGACGAAGGACATTTTTAATGATATACTGTAATAAGCTCTCGGGCTCCGTGCTTTTTTGAGCTTTTACGCTTTAAATTAGACAAGAGGAGAAAATTATGGCTGATAACAATTTAATGGATGACGGCGATGATATGCAGGACAGCGCGGCGGCAAACGTACCGGCAAAAAAAGGTGGATCCGGGCTTATTTCGACGCTTATAAAATGGGTTGTCATTGTTTTGGCGAATTTGATAATTATTGTTACCGTTGTAGTTATTACAATGAATATACGCGATAAAAAAGGCAAAACGTATTCCGAATATTCCGTTTCTGAGGAATATAGAGACACGCGGGAAGTGTTGCAATGGTATCAGGCAATAGGCGTTTTAAAAGTTCACAGCGCCGATAGGATTCCTGCAACCGTAATTACGGATATCGCTTTAGGCTATACGAATAATGATAAAGCGACACCGCAAGAGCTTTCTGCACGAAAAATAGAAATTATAGACTTTTTACGTGCATATTTTAAAAGTAAAACGGTTGCAGAGTTGAAGCAGGAAGAAAAAATTAAAATTGAAATCAGAAACGAGGTAAACGATAATATTTTAACAAAAAACAAAATAAAGGACGTACGTTTTACGCAATACGATATTATCGAACAATAAAATTAAGAGGACAGCAATGACAGAAGTTCTTTCACAGGATGAAATAGACCAGCTTCTCACCGCGATAAGTTCAGGAGACACGGATACCGAAGATTTCCGCGCCGTAAACGATACTCGTAAAATAAAAATTTACGACTTTAAGCGTCCCGATAAATTTTCAAAAGAGCAAATGCGTACCGTACAAATGATGCATGAAACATTTGCACGTCTTACGACGACGTCTCTTTCCGCACAGCTGCGGAGTATGGCACATGTACATGTAGCGACTGTAGAACAACTTACGTATGAAGAGTTTATCCGTTCAATCCCGACACCTACGACTTTAGCAATTATCAATATGGATCCTTTGCGAGCAAGTGCGCTTTTGGAAATAGACCCGTCAGTTACTTTTTCGATTATTGATAGATTATTCGGAGGAAAAGGACAGGGGACCAAGGTACAGCGGGAATTAACCGAAATTGAAAGTTCGGTTATGGAAGGCGTGGTCGTACGCATTTTAGCGAATATGCGCGAGGCATGGACAACGGTTGTCGATTTGCGTCCGCGCTTGGCAAATATCGATAACAATCCTCAATTTGTCCAAATTGTTACTCCGTCCGAGATGGTATTGCTGGTAACGCTTGAAACAAAAGTCGGCGATGAAGAAGGAATGATGAATATCTGCCTTCCGTATATTACACTTGAGCCTATTATTTCCAAACTGTCTACGCAGTTTTGGTTTTCTTCCGTACGCAGAGCTTCTACGGGGCAATATGCGGCGGCAATTAAAGATAAACTCTCATCAGTTGAAGTCGATATGGTTGCGGAAATAGGTTCGCTTAATGTTTCTATACGTGATGTTTTGAATTTACGGACAGGTGATGTGGTGAGGCTTCCGAATATCCGCGTCGGTGATCCGTTTAAACTAAGCGTCGGCAACCGGCCGAAATTTTTATGTCAACCCGGTGTAAAAGGCAAAAAATTAGCCGTTCAGATATTGGAAAAAATTGAAGATATTACGGGCGATGAATTTGAAGAATTATCGTCGGAAGGAGAAGAATTGTATGAGTGATGGTTCGATTTCTCAGGATGAAATAGATGCATTGTTATCGGGTTCGGGAATGCCGGCTGCCGCAGCACCTTTAGGAGGAACGGAAGGCAAAAGTTTATCCGATTTTAAAAAAGACGCACTGTTAAAATTTGTAAACGGAAATGTTCCGGGACTTTCTTCCAATTTGGAATCTATGACCGGAAAAGCCGTAAGTATTTCGGAACCGGTAGTAGAAATGAAAGAGCGGGAAAGTTTTTTACAAAACATTTCCGAGATGGCGGTCGCCTCGCTGGTGGATTTTTCGGGAGCTCTTGCAGGCGATCATATTTTTGTAATGCCACCCGAATTGGCCCAAAAACTTGTCAGCTTGGTAAACCACGAAGAAAGCGCTGAAATAGACGATATGGCTCTTTCGGTAATAAGCGAAACTATGTCGCAATATGCAGGAACCGAAGTTACAGCGCTTGAAAGGGCGGGACTTCCCGGCGTTACATCGAATCCGGCGGAATCGCTGAATGTTCCGAAAGCGATGATTCGGCTTCCGCAGCGCGATTTTATAAGCATAACATATACTATCCAGCTTGAAAACACCGAGTATAAATTATGGGAGGTCATTTCCGAAAGCGCAGCGGACGAAATTGTAAAAGCGACGGCCGGACCGGAACCTGCTCAAGGAGGAGGCATGGATATTGCCGCAGGTAATATCGGACAATCTTTCCAAAATGCGGCAGGCAGCACTGCGCAAAACGGTATGCAAATGCCGAATATGGGACAAGGAGGTATGCAAATGCCGAATATAAGTATGCAAGGTATGCCGGGTATGCAAAACGGTATGAGTGCGCAAGGGACGCCCATTATGGGAATGAATACGAACGTTCAGCCCGTTCAGTTTCCGCCGCTCCAAAGTTTTGTAAGTCAGGAAGAGCAAGGCAATATCGGGCTTATTATGGACGTTTATATGGAAATGACCGTAGAGCTCGGGCGCACAAAAAAAATGATTAAAGAAATACTTGGAATGGGTGAAGGTCATATTATCGAGCTTGATAAACTCGCAGGCGAGCCTGTAGATGTTCTTGTAAACCATAAGCCGATTGCAAAAGGTGAAGTTGTCGTTATTGAAGAAAATTTCGGTGTGCGAATAACCGAAATTTTATCACCTGCAGAGCGTATCAGCGATGTCTAAATTTTTGCGGCTGTAAAAAGCGGCGGGATTAAACGGGTGGAAAAATGAGAATAGACGCTTATAGAAAGAAAATCTTTTGCGCTGTCTTTGCAGTGGTTGTGCTTTTGCTCTTTGCGGAAAACAATGACGCTGCGGGTAATGCCGATCCTTTGAATAAATCGCCCGATGAAAAAAGCATTTCATTCGACTCAAAAACATCCGAAGAGCAGACTCTTCAGGAGTCTGCGCCTCTACAAGATTCAAATAATTCCGGAGACGGGCTTAATCAACTGTTAAACGATAATACCGCGTCGCCTGTCGGCAAGCTGTTTAGCCTTTTAGGAGCGTTGATAATTGTCTGCATTTTGGCATATGTCGTTATTAAAATTTTAAAAAAATCTTCACATGTATTCGGTACCGACGATCCGTATCTTAAGACCGTAGCCTCCATAAATATAGCGCAAGGAAAGAGCGTTCACATTATTACACTCGGCGAAAAGGCATATATAATCGGCGTGACGGATTCCGCTATAAATAAAATCGGTGAAGTTGAAGATAAAGCACTCATCGACGCTATGAATTTGGAAAGCGATAGAAAAAGTGCTTCGGTAAAAAAAGATTTTTCATCGGTGCTCGCTTCATTTTTGCCACAGTTACGGCAAAAAGAAAATGCCGCTTCAAAAGACTTTTTTGCTGCACAGCGGGAGCGCTTAAACAGAGCCGCTGAAAATAAAAAGGAAGCGGAGGAATAAAAAATGAAAAAAAAACTTTTTGTATTTTTATTCTTCTCAACCGTGCTTTTTTCGCCCCTTGCGGTTTTTCCGCAAACCGATGCTTTCCCCGACGGCTCGGCTTCAGGCAGAACAGATAACGATCCGAATCGGGAAGCGGGAAGAATTCCTTTTATCAATTTCGGAATACGAGAACCTTCAACAAACAAAGAGGTTGCTTTTTCGGTTCAGCTTTTAATTTTTATAACGCTTATTGCAATCGCTCCAAGTCTGTTGCTGTTGATGACGAGCTTTTTACGTTTAAGCATTGTATTGGATTTTGTAAAGAGAGCACTTTCTTTACAGCAAGTTCCGCCGACACAAGTACTGAATGGTATTGCGTTTTTTTTAACGCTTTTTATAATGATGCCGACCTTTACTGAAATTTATAATAATTCGTTTAAACCGATGTCGGACGGACAAATTACAATTGAAGAAGCATATCGGGAAGCGGAAAAGCCGATGCGCTATTTTATGTACAAACAGATGGAGAAGGATACAACTCATATCAGAACGTTTATGGCTCTAGCAAAACGTGAAAAACCGAATACGCTCGCCGATGTCCCGACTCATATTTTAATTGCTGCATTTATTTTACACGAACTTACACTAGCTTTTCAAATCGGTATATTTTTGTATTTGCCGTTTATCATTATCGATATGATTGTTGCAAGTATTTTGATGTCGATGGGAATGATAATGCTCCCTCCGGTGCAAATTTCTATGCCGTTTAAATTGGTGCTTTTTGTAATGGTAGACGGATGGGGGTTGTTGTTCGGTAAATTGTTTGAATCGTTTTTATAACAGCAAGACAAGTCCGTATTTAATTAGCGGTAAAATAAATGATCGATGCAAAAATAGCAAAGCGGATACAAGCGTTGCGGTTTATCGCAAATAACTTTATGGAATCTTATAGAGAATTTCGGACTAACGGTTATTGTTATTAAAGAATATACCAAGCTTCCATATAACCTTCTAACGAGTGCCGGATAATACAATAGGGAGCCTTGCAAAAAAGTTCAATTTTTAAAAAGTGTCTTATAATAAAACAAAAATCTATTCTTGCAGAAGAGGTAATTTATGAGTGAAAAACTGTATTGCGAACCTTCCGAAATTTTGGAAGTAACGATTCAAAAGGGAATCGCTAAGGTAGGCTTACCGCACTGGAAGCAATTATTACTTGGGATTTTAGCGGGAGCATTTATCGGGTTTGCTTCAGAGGGCTCCAATATGGCAGCTTTCGGTTTTTTTGCAAAGCCTGAAACGTACGGACTCGGGAAATTTATTGCGGGACTGATTTTTCCGGTAGGATTAATGCTAGTCCTCATTGCGGGCGGTGAACTTTTTACAGGAAATAACTTAATTGCCGCCGCCGTACTTGAGAAAAAAGTTTCATTGACTGCAATGCTGAAAAATTGGATTTTTGTTTATGCCGGCAATTTTATCGGTTCGGTTCTTATTGCATTCTTAATCGTTAAAAGCGGACAGCTCAATAGCGGTGCGAATCTTTTAGGCGGAATCACAATTAAAATAGCATCCGGGAAAATATCATTTTCATTTATTCAAGCTATGTTTTTAGGAATTATGTGCAATTGGCTGGTATGTCTTGCCGTTTGGCTTTGTTACGGTGCAAAAGATATGACGGGGAAACTCTTAGCCGCATTTTTCCCGATATGGCTTTTTATAACATCCGGCTTTGAACACAGCGTTGCGAATATGTATTATATTCCGGCAGGAATATTTGCAAAAACCGTTCCCGCATATGCCGCCGCTTCAAAAATTTCCACCGATGCGTTAAGCAATTTAAACTGGCTTTATTTTTTTACAAAAAACCTTTTACCGGTTACTTTAGGAAATATCATCGGCGGAGTATTTTTTGTCGCAATTATTTACCGATTTTGTTACCGCAAAACTTTTGCTGCATCTTAAAAGCTGTCCGGTTTTAGAGAAAATACCTTTTATGCACTTCGGCGGCGGTTACAAGCCCGTCAATCAGTCCCGGCTCCATACTTGAGTGCCCTCCGAAAGTAACAATATTTAAAACCGACTTCGGTAATTTTTTATGCAGCTTATATGCCGAAAACGGCGGGCAGTCCATATCATATCTGCCTTGCACGATTGTACAAGGGATGTGTTCAATTTTGCTGCAGTTGTTAAGGATATAATCGTCTTCTTTAAAAAAGCATTTATGCAAAAAATAATGACATTCTGCTTTTGCCATTGCAAGCGCTTCTTCATCCGTCATTGAATAAACGGACGGAAATAATTTTACGAGAGCCGATTCCCAGCGGCTCCATTGATGAGCAGCTTCCAACGCCGTTTTTTTATCATCCCCAAAAAGCCGTTTGCCGTATGCTTTTACCAAATTATCGCGTTCTTGTACGGGAATAAAATTTTGATAACGTTCAAAAGCTTCAGGAAAAAATTTTGAAGCCCCTCCCTCCTCATAAATCCAATCTATTTCCTTCTGCGTCCCTAAAAAAATTCCCCGCAATATAATTGACACAATTTTATCGGGATGGGCAATCGAATAAATAAGCGATAAAGTGCTACCCCAACTTCCGCCGAAAACCATCCATTTGCCGATGTTAAGATGTGCCCTCAATTTTTCTATGTCTTCAATTAAATTTCCGGATGTGTTTTCTTTCATTTCACAAAGAGGGGTGCTTTTGCCCGCCCCGCGCTGGTCAAATAAAACAACTCGGTAAAATTGCGGATCAAAATATTGACTTGCAACGGGTATACAACCGCCGCCGGGACCGCCGTGCAAAAACACAACGGGTTTCCCTTTCGGGTTTCCATATTGCGCATAATATAAATTGTGTATTTCGGATACTTTTAAAAACCCTTCATCGAATTGATTTGCTTTTTCGTATAAAATTTTCATTTTAAACCTCTTTACCGGTTATCATACTCATTCCATCGAATTCATTCAAGAGAAAATTTTGAATAAAAGGAAATCTCGAAAAATATCGGTTTTTTGAAGATGAGCTTCAGTTTACCTGCTGCGCGAAGCCTACCGATTTCCCTTAGATTTTACGTGAGCTAATGCGGCATATTGAAAATCTCAATAAAATGATATATACTCCAGCATGGCGGAGTAAATAAAGTTAATGGAATCCTTAGTCGAAGAAGCTGCGACATACGAGAAATGCCTTGAAAAAATACACGGAAAATACGGTCCCAATATTCTTATATCCAGAGTTGAAACCGGAAAAGCAAACGGTTTGCTCGGATTTCTCGGAAAAGATATTATACGGCTGATATTTACTATTCAAAATAAACCGTTTGTTCCTCAATCGAAGGAAAACGACAATGAGATCGGGGAATCCGTTTTTGCGGCAGAGCGGACACGCCAAGCGAAGCCTTTTATCCCGCCCAATGAAAAAACTGCACGGCGTGATATTTTGCAGCATGCCGCTTCGCAGTCGGGAGAAATTGCAAAAAAGATAACACCGTTTCTTTCACAAACGCCGCAACAAACCGAATCCGGTTTTTCGGCACAAAACGAGGACTTACGCCGTCTTGCGGACACCGTAAAAAAACTCGCCGAGCAAATAAATGAAAAACGCGGATTTTCTTCCGAACACGAAAATATAAAAAAAATATCGCAGATTCTTGAAGATAACGATTTTACAAACCGGTATATTTATTCAATGTGTGAAAAAATCAACAGCGAATTACGTTTAAATGAACTTGACGATTTTGAAACTTTGCAAAAAAAAGTTATCGGCTGGATTGCCGATTCCATCCCCATACGCACGGAAAAAAACAACGGTAAAGGAAAAATAATTTCGCTTATCGGCTCCACCGGAATAGGGAAAACAACGACACTTATAAAAATTGCGGCGTATTATATCAAATCGGTATCGAAAAAAATAGAAAAAAAACTGAATGTGCGCATTATCACCTTTGACAGATACAGAATAGGTGCCGAAGTTCAAATTCAAAAATACTGCGAAATTATGAAAATTCCGCTTGCAATTGCCGACAGTCCTGCCGATTTGCGGAAATATTTAAGTCTTTATAAAAATGAGGCCGACGTAATATGTATCGATACTACCGGAAGGAGTCCGAATGATGCGGAAAATATTTTAAAAATGCAAACATATTTTGACGTAATTGATAAAGAAACCGCCGAAATCCATCTGGCTGTAAGCGCGGTAACAAAGACCGCCGATATCCGTGAAATAATAAAACAGTACGCCGGTTTTAAGTATTCTAATTTAATAATAACAAAAATAGATGAAACGTCAAATACGGGAGGCATTATCAGTATTTTATCAGAATACAATATCCCCGCATCATATGTAACTACCGGTCAAAAGGTTCCCAATGATATTGAGAAAGCGTCAAAATTCGTGTTTTTAAAAAAACTAAAAGGATTTAATTTGGAAAACGGATATTATCGCTATATTGAAGAAAATTTTAACGATGAAATTCCGATTATGTGGAAATAGGCAAACGGAGGCAAAATGGAAGATCAAGCTGAAAATTTAAGACAACTGATGAAAGAACGCACGGTGCAGTCAAGCAGTCCGAAAATAGATCAAGTGCCGCCGATACGGAAAACCCGCATCATTGCCGTAACCAGTGGAAAAGGCGGAGTCGGTAAAACAAATGTTTCCGTAAATATGGGCATCGCATATGCAAAAATGGGAAAAAAAGTAATCGTTGTCGATGCCGATTTAGGTCTTGCGAATGTTAACGTTATGATGAATATAATCCCCAAGTTTAATTTGTATCATGTGTTAAGAAAACAAAAGCGGATGGCGGATATTATTATGGATACTGACTACGGTATAAAACTTGTTGCAGGTGCTTCGGGCCTTTCCAAAATAGCCAATATGGAAGAAGCTGAGCGGGAAGATTTTATAAAAGAAATGTACAGTTTGGCGGAAGCCGATGTTGTAATAATTGATACGAGCGCAGGCGTTTCAAAAAATGTTCTCGGTTTTGTTGCAGCTGCCGACGAAGTTGTTATCGTAACGACTTCGGAGCCTACTGCAATTACCGATGCATACGGTATGATAAAAATAATTGCAACCGAAGTAAATAACTACGACCTTAATCTAAAAATGATCGTAAACCGTGTGAATTCCGCGATGGAAGGCAGAAAAATTTCCGAACGGCTTATCAGTATTGCAAACCAATTTCTTAATGTGAAAGTCGATTATTTAGGTTTCATTTATAACGATCAGGCGGTCGAGCAGGCTGTTCTAAAACAAAAACCGTTTTTAATAAACGCTCCTAAAAGCAAGGCGGCAAGCTGTATACGCCATATAGTTGCAAAACTTGAAAAAACGGACTATAATGAACTCTCTGGTTTAACGGGCTTTTTACAAAAACTTTTCGGAAGAAAGTGGGAATAAGCAAAACGCTTGACTATACGGCGGTTTTAGACTATTCTACTAAATAAAATGGAGGTTTATGGGATGTTTTCTAAGTTTAAGATTCCTTTAATAGGCGCAGGAGCGGTGTTGGTGCTGTCGATTATTATAGGAATATTAAACGGTGTCCGGTTTTCCTCAATTTTAATCCGTTCCGTTATTTTATCGCTATTGGCAGGCGGTTTTGTCTTTGCGGCAAAAGAAATTCTCGAGCGTTTTGTTCCCGAGCTTTTTCAGCCCCCGATTCCGAAAGACATTCCACATAATAAAGAAGCCGGGGAAAAAGTCAACATCAGTATTGATGACCCGATAGATATGGCGCCTGTAAGCGGCGACGAAAATATACCGGCAGATGTACAAGCGACAAACGCGGAAATGGGCGGTGAATCCGGTACGGCGCGTTCGGAGTATGCTGCCGCCGATCATTTTACGGAAAATACCGATGAAACCGATGAAACCGGTGAAAACACGGAAACCGCAAGCACGGAACATGCACCTCAAGTAAATTCTCCCGCTGCAGTAAATTCTCCGGAGTTGGAAGAGCTGCCTGATTTGCAGGATATTGCTCCGCTTGATGAAGAAGAGATAGAAGGTACCGCTCAAAAACAGAGTTTTGCGGAAGAAAGTGCAGGACGGTTTAATATATCTACCGATTTAAATGGCTCTGATGTGGATGCCAGTACAATGGTTCAAGCAATAAGAACGGTGCTTAAGCGGGAATCCTAAGCCGGAATTATGAATGGTAAAGGCGTAGAAAATGGCGAATATGAATTATGATGATATACCTGAAGACGAACTTTGGGAAAAATACGGAAAAACCTCCGATCCTCAATTACGGGAATACTTTATACTTAAATATGCCCCACTTGTAAAATACGTTGCCGGTAAAATTGCCGTAGGGATGCCTGTCAATATCGAATTTGACGATTTGGTAGGCTACGGGGTGTTCGGTCTTTTGGATGCAATTGAAAAATACGATTTAAACAAAAATGTAAAATTTAATACCTACGCTGTAAACCGGATACGCGGAGCGATTTTTGATGAGCTGCGCTCCATTGATTGGGTGCCGCGGTCGGTACGTCAAAAAGCCCGCGAAATAGAAGAGACCATCGCCGATGTTGAAGCAAAACTCGGTCGCTCCGCTACGAACGAAGAAATTGCCGCATCAATGGGGTTGAACATCGAAGAATACAATTCGTTACTGTTAAAAATATCCGCGACGAGCGTAATTTCATTAACGGACTTACGCTTTTCAAGTGAAGACTCCGAAGAAAATTCTTTAGGCGATACTATCGAGGCTCCCGCTTCGTTAAACCCCGACGTAATTGTAGAGCGGGAAGATATAAAACGGGTCATAGTAGATGCGATTAAAGAATTACCCGAACGCGAAAAAAAAGTCCTAATAATGTACTACTATGAAGATATGACACTCCGCGAAATCGGCGAAGTTTTACATGTTACCGAATCGCGCGTTTCGCAAATACATTCAAGTGCAAATATAAAATTGCGCGCCAAACTTTCCGGCGTAACTAAAGGAATAAAATAGGAGGGGGGAGTGCTATGATTCGGCTTAATCAAATACAGGAAAAGATGACTGAAATGCACGAACTTGATTCCAGTCGTTTTTTTATTGATATAAGCGGCGGCACCCTTGATGAAGCGCTTTCGAATGCGGCCGTACAGTTAGGTATTCCCATCTCTTCCGTTGATTATGAAATTTTACAAAAAGGCGTTTCGGGCTTTTTTGCACTTTTCCCGAAGGACTGGAAGATACGGGCATACGAAACCTCCAAACCGAAAAAAGTTTTATCGACGGAAAAAAAAGCGGCGGAAGCGGAAACATCCGAAGAAGGCGAAAGCATTCCCGATAAAGACGGAATGGCTTACGTATTCTGTGCAGCTGACGGTATATATCTAAAAGTAACGCCTCCTTCGGGGAACGGAAACGAAGCGACAATTCGCGATGCGATAGAACGGCTGCGGGACAGAGCTTTGCCTATCCCCGACGACAAAGTCCTTAAACCGATTATAGCCGAAAAAAGCGGAGAATATGTGAGAATCGCTCCGTATACGCGGATACCCGGAAACGATGCAACAATGGCGGTAAACATCAGCGAAGACGAAATGAAGGCGTATTTGTATGTAAGTCCGCCTACGGCGGGAGGCATTGATCTTTCCGCCGATACGATTATCGCTTTTTTAAAAAACAATCGTGTTATCGTCGGTATTAACGAAGAGCTCGTAAAACAATTTCAAGATTCGCCTGTATACCGCGAAGACTACCTCGTTGCGGAAGGTGTTGCACCCAAAGACGGTGATGATGCGAAAATCATTTATAACTTCGAAGTGGACAATACCCGTGTCCGTTTGCAAGAAACACATTCGGGGCAAATCAATTTTAAAGAATTAAACCTTATTCAAAATGTGGTGGAGGGGCAGCCCGTTGCACAAAAAATTCCTGCACAGCGCGGAAAGGCAGGGAAAACCGTAACCGGAAAATATCTTGAAGCTGCCAATGGAAAAGATGTTCCACTTCCGCTGGGGAAAAATACGAAAGTCGCATCGGACGGTTTAACCATAGTTGCCGAAGTAAACGGTCAGGTACTTCTTGTAAAAAATAAAATCACAGTACAGGAAACATATGTAGTCGACGGCGATGTTTCAATTAGAACCGGAAATATTACGTTCTTAGGTTCCGTCTTAGTAAACGGAAATGTTGATGACGGCTTTGTAATAAAAGCATCCGGCAATATTGAAGTCAAAGGAACCGTAGGCAAAGCGGAACTTGACACGGAAGGCGACATTGTCGTAAGCCAAGGTATAATCGGGAAAGAAGGCGGTATAATCAGGGCAGGCAAATCTATCTGGTCGAAATTTATTCAAAACACGGAGGTCGTCGAAGCCGGAGATATGGTTATCGTTTCGGACGGAATTATCAAATCGAATGTGATTGCCAACCGCAAAATTATTTGTCAGGGTAAGCGCGCCGATATTATCGGCGGCAATTTGAGCGCTTCGGAATCGATTTCCGCCCGTAATTTGGGAAGTGCATCCGGCGGAAACGATACGGTATTAAATGTCGGTTTTGATCCCAAAAGCAAAGAACGGCTCAATTTTCTTTTACAAAAACAAGAAATGGACGAAAAAAGCTTAGAGGAAGTTAAACTTAATTTAAGCGGTTTGGAAGAATTGAAGTCGCGGCGCAGCGAACTTCCGAAAGATAAAGAAGAAACATATAAAAAGATGAATGATTACAAGTATACAATCGAAACCGAAATTCACGAAGTGCAAAAAGAAATTACGCAAATCCGCGAATATTTGAATACGCTTAAAAATCAAGGAAGAGTCTCGGCATCCGGTACCGTTTTTGCGGGGATACGGGTTGTAATACGCGATACTGTGGAAGACGTAAGGACAGATTGCAAGGCTACGACATTTTACTTGGATAACGGCATAGTCCGATACGGAAAATATCAGCAGGACAGTGAAGAAGATTTAAAGAGGGTTCCCAGTGGCTATTCATCCAATTGATTTACAAACTTTGTATACTCAAATGGATAAAGTCGGCAGACAGCAGGGTGCAGAACATCAAGCTGCCGCTTCCGTAAAAGAAGTTCAGCAGCAGCAGAACAAGCTGGACGCACAGAAAAAATTAAATACGGTACAGATTGTTGCGCAAAGCGATGATGAGAACGTGCGGATCAACCGCGACGGACATTCGAAACAAGACGAAAAAGAACAAAAGAAACAGAAAAAAAAGGATGCCGAAGAAGAGGCGGAAAAAGCGGAAAATTATATAAAGGAGCTGTATTTAGGGCAGCGGGTGGATATTTCAGGATAATGTTAAGTATTGCAATTTTTTTATTGGTCTTTAATATTTTTCTTACCGGTTTCTTTTATTTTAAATTAAAAAAGCGGTTTTCGGATAACGCGGAAATTGCAAGTATAAAAAAAGAAGTTTACAAGCTCATAAGTGATATAACATTTCAGACGGAGCAATCGGTTACGATTATTGAAGACAAACTGCATGAAGTAAATTTGACAATTGCGGAAGTGGATAAACATATCCTTATTGCAAAAAAAGAAGAAGAAAACCGGGCGCGTACCGGACAAATGCTACAAAATCTTAGCGCAGAAAGTTCCGCCCAATCAGAAATAAAACCGAAAACAAAAAAACAGTCTCCGGAAACGGCTGCATCAAAAAAGCGAAAACAAAACACAAAAGAAGAAATCAAAACGCCCGAGATGTTCCCTGCCGGAAATTCCGAACCCATAAAGATTTACACAAAACAAATTCTTTCAAACCGGAACCGCACCGGTATTCAGGAAAATTTTTTCCGCGAACAAATCATTGAAATGGCCCGTAAAGGATTTTCTGCAGACCTTATTGCCGACAAAGTACCGCTTCCTATCGGTGAAATTGAGCTTATTATTTCAATGAACGTATAGAATCTGATATATAACGCCGCCATTAGAACTGCCCATAGGACTTATGTAAAACTCCATATCGGCTTTGCTGATGGAGAATTTTCCTTTGCGAAGGAAGCAAAGCAAATCATGCAGAGTTTTTACAAGGTGCTCTTTATTTTTTTTTTTATACACCGATAATGTAATATGAAGGATTTTATTATGCTTAGAAAATACTTTTGTTTTATAACCTTCGCCGTTATACTGACTTTGCATATTTTCTGCGAAACGATAGCAATTGCCTGTTTTCAAAACGAAGACGCCGACGAACATTGCAAAACCGTCACCGCCGTATTTGAAGATTCTTTGTTGGATTGTTTTTTTGAAAACGGTTTTATCGTTACAAGTATTCCGGTCGCAAGCGTAAAATCGCAAAATGAAATACTACTGGAAGAAATAACGAAATTTTTTGAAGAGCCTACGGAATATATTTTAATTTGTTATCTGCAGTACGGACAAGACCTTATTTTCAATAATAAACTCGGCAAAAAAATTCCTGACTGGGAAAGCCTTTATGCATCGTTTGTACATTTTTCTACAGGAGAAAAAATATATTCGAAAACATTCTATATGAACGCGATTAAAGAAACCGAACTTGAAAAAAAAAGCGGAGCCGTTTCTATGCAAATTGCAAAAGCGGTTATAAAAACGATAAATAAAAGGGAGAAATAAATGAAAAAACTGTTTGTTTCAATGCTGTTTCTAATTTCATTTTCATGCATATGGGCCGTTTGGGAAGGAAACGGCGGCGTCGGAGCTGCGTCTGATTTTCCTTCCGAAGGGCTTTTTGTGCGCAGCGATATGTTCCCGAAACATACGCTTTTGGAAATAACGAACTTGGAAAAAAATATAACGGCAAGAGCCGTCGTTATCGGGCAGTCGGGTATCCCCGGTCTTTTAATCAGTTTATCTCCTGCGCTCGGTTTTCAATTGTCCGTAGGAGAAGGAAAAGTTGTCCGCGTCCGCGTCATTACGCCCTCTCCCGTTCGGGAAATAGGAGACGACGGATTTGATTCGGGAGCATCTTCGCATGAATCAATGGATTTGGATTCCAATCCTGCGCTTTTAGTAGCTTCCGAGACGGCAGCACCCGATGTTTCTATGGAAAAACCTATTCAAGAAACGTCAAAAGTAGAAGAACCCGTACCTTCAAAACTTACGTATAAAGAATTACCGGAAACGGTTCCTCCGGTCGAAGAAGAAACCGCCGACCCGGAATCCGAAGAAATTCAAAGTTTGCCTGAAGAACCTACAGCAGAGACTGAAAACGAAAAAGAAACCGCTATTGAAGTCGAAACGGAGGAAGAGCCTGCCGAAGAAGCTCCGGTACCCGTTCCGGTTGAAAAAGAACCTGAAACTAAACCGGTAATCGTACCTCCGGTAACCGTTTATATGGAGCCCGCCGATTCAAGACCTCCGATAGAGGTTGCAAAGATAAACTCACCGAAAAAAAATGTCGAAAACCGGCCTGAGAAAGTAAAAGAAATAGCGGAGATTTTAAAATCGGCACCGGAAAAGGAAGAAATACAAAAGCCCGTCGATACGGTTGCGGAGCCTTCCCCTCCCGGTACCGCTTTTGAAAGCGAAGAACCGCCTGCCGGTATTATCGCTCCTATTGTAGAACCTGAAAAGCTGCAAAACGAACCCGATGAAAAAGTCGGTTACATTGAGCCGATTATTCAACCAACTCTTGAAGATGAGGAAGAGCCCGAAAAACCTGCGGAAATTACCGAAATCAAAAAGCCGAAAGAAACTGAAAAAATTTCGCCTGCACCCGAAACGGAGCCGGTGGAACAGGCAGAGCAGGCGAAACCGGTCATAACGGAACCTGTTCAAACCGAATCGGAAAGCGAGGCTGAAAACGATATTTATGAAGTAACCGATTCCGAAGAACCCGAACAAGTAATACCGCCTACGGTAGCCGTTCCGGAAAAGGAGCCTCTCGAGCCCAAAGCGACTGAAAAACTGAAGAAAGGCGAGCTGTATATTCAGATTGCCGTTTATAATGATAAATATGCTGCAGAAACCGTGTCTAAAACATACGGAAAACAATATCCCGTAATTGTCGAAGAGTCTGAAAAAAGAGGCAAAGCGGTATACACGGTTTTTATCGGCCCCTTACAGCGTGAAGAAACCGGAGCCGTAATAGAACGGTTTAAAAAATTCGGATTTGAAGGTTCATTCTTAAAAAAAGCGGAATAGCAAAAAATATTTAAAAATGCCGGCTAAAAAAATGTTTTAACCGGCATTTTTATTTAAGCAAATCTCTAAAAACCTTCGGTTTTTGAAGGTTCCCTTAAATAAAACCTGCAAAAATGCCGATAACTTATTTGACATATTATTTTTATAATGCTATACTACGGAAAATAAAATGTGTTGTTATAAAGAAGGAGCTTTAAAGTGCCGAGAACACGAACATATAAACGAGCCGAAAATAATTTGGTGAGAGCTTTCGGCGGTTTTTTTAAATATTGCTGGAAAGGCTTTTCGATAGCCGTCTTAAAATTTATTAACGGCGGAAGGAAAAAACTTACCGTAATGGTAGTTCCTCATTCACAAAAAAAAGTAATTAACTTTCAGACGAGTATTTTTTCTATTTTTTTTACGGTAATTTTACTTATCGGAGTGTTGTCTTCTTTTTTTTGGTTTACCGCACAAACGGTTTCCGCAGCAGGAAAACTTTCCGCTTTAAAAGAAGAAACGAGAAAAGCGCAGGCGAATCTCACCGTTTTAAAGCAAGAATCGAATTCACTTCTTAAAAATGCAAAAAATTTTCAGTCGGCACTTTCTTCAACGCTTTCCTCGCTGGGGCTTCAATCAACCCTGGAAAACTCAAGTGAAACCGATGAAAGCAGCGATCTTTCCCGTTTATTCAATGTAAAAGAACAGACCGAAAGTTCGGTGAAAGAAGCTGCAGAACTGCAAAAATTGTCTTCATACCTACAGGATTCCGTTCAGCCGGTACAAGAATTAGGCAAACTAATGAATACTCAAGCCGCTTTGTTTTCCGATATTCCGAGTCTTTGGCCGATTAAAGGCGGTATCGGTCATATTTCGATGGCATTCGGTCAAAACCGCCATCCGATTACAGGACAATGGTACATACATACCGGCATTGATCTTTCGACGGGAAGAAAGGGCGACCCGATTATGGCGACTGCCGACGGGCAAGTTATAACCGTTGCTTCCGATTCCGGCTGGGGGAATTATGTTCTTGTTAAACATAAGCACGGTTTTTTTACTCGGTACGCTCATTTAGACTCGTTTAGAGTTACGATAGGAGAGCACGTTCAAAAAGGTCAAATTATCGGTTATATCGGCAATACGGGCATATCGACGGGTCCCCACTTGCATTATGAGGTGCATATCGGTTCGGATGTTGTGGATCCGATGAAATATCTGAATATTAAGCGTACCGGAAGAAATAAGTAAGATGACAAAGTTTACAGATGATATTTCGGTAAACACAATTATAGGGCCGGGCAGCTTTATAAACGGAAATATACGAGTGCCCGGTTTTTTGCGTATAGACGGAGATATCGACGGCGATATACATACGTCCGGTCGTATAATAGTAGGCGAAAATGCTCGAGTGCGCGGTAATATTCACGCTTCGTCGATAAGTATCGGTGGAATGGTACAAGGAGATGTTATTGCTCCCGACGGTGTAGTTATTTTATCGACAGGGCTTGTTTTAGGCTCGGTTTTAACGAAAAAAATCCGTGTTGACGAAAACGTTTTTTTTCACGGATTTTGTTTTGCGGTCAATAATCAAGCCGATTTCGATAAAGCGGAACGAGAATATAAAAATAAACAAGGTCTTGCCGCTTCAGCTTTGCTTCATTCGCGCTGAAGTTTTAGAGAAGGAACTTCCTATGGATATAGCAAATTCCGTTTCCGCATTAAATACGGCGGCTTCGCTTTTAGCCAAAGAAACCGATTTGCCGAAGCCTAAAGAAAAAAAACTTGAAGAAACGAGCAAACGCAAATCGAAAAGCTTTTTAAATACGGTACTAAATTCAACTTTGCCGGAATTCCTTGAAATCGATTATGAAACCCGCCTTAACGGTTTAGCGGCAGCCGAAAAGAAAAAAGTTATAAACGATATTTTAGCCGAGTTGCAAGATAGGGTATATTCAAGCGGTGCAAATTTGGCTGATAATATAAATGCCGATACGATTAGCGAGTATAGGAAGTCAGTAAAAACTTTTGTGAATTTTGCCGTTAATCACTCGCTTGACGTAAAGTCGATAATTTCAGGCGGGCTTAACCCGATGAAGCAAAAAAATTACACAATTGTAAAAATTATTGATGAAAAAGTTGAAAAATTAACGCGGGAACTGTTATTCAATCAGCTTGAAAAACTTCAAATTTTAGAAAGACTGGATGAAATAAAAGGCCTTTTGGTTAATTTAACAATGTAGAATTTTAAGAGGAAAATATGAATTACAATGAAAATATAGATGATATAGCTTCACTCGAAGATGCGGATGTTCAACCGGTACGAAAACCTGTCCGCCCCGAAGAATTCCCGTCGCCGTTATATCAGCTTAAGCTGGAATATTCGCAGGAGACGCTGTATGCAATTCTGCCGCAGGGCATTACCGTAAAACCGAATGAGTATGTGCTTACACCGACCCGTTACGGCAATGATATTGCAAAACTGTGCGGACAAGTAAAATGCCCTATAAACAGTTCTCCCGATGAGGTCGTTACCGTTATCCGTAAGACTACGAGCGAAGACGCTTTTCTTATTGAAGAGAATAAAAAGAAAGAAAAAAATGCCGGTAAAATCTTTAAAGAAAAAGTAGTTTCAAACGGTTTGGATATGAAATTTATCGGTTGCCATTTTTTATTTGATGAACCGAAAGTTTTATTCTTTTTCAGTGCGGATACCCGTATTGATTTTAGACGGCTCGTCAAAGATTTGGTTGCAGTATTTAAAATACGCGTTGAATTACGGCAAATCGGCGTGCGCGACGAATCTAGAACTGTCGGCGGACTGGGGTGTTGCGGGCGTCCGTATTGCTGCCATGATGTTACGGATAAACTGCATCCCGTTTCAATTAAGATGGCTAAAGAACAAAACCTTTCTCTTAATTCTTCTAAAATTTCGGGGCAGTGCGGCAGACTTTTATGCTGTCTTGCATACGAACATGAATGGTATTCCGATGTCCGGAAAGCAATGCCGCCGGAAGGTTCAAAATTCAATTATGACGGCACTGCATTTAAAATAACCGAATTAAACCCGATAACGCAAATGATTTCGCTTTTAGGGGAAGACGGCCGCATTCTGAGTATTCCGTCAAAACGCATAAAAAATATCGGCGGAAATTGGCAAATACATTGACTTTTTATATCGTCCGGAAACCGGCGGTTTAAAGTCAAGTTTGAGTATACCTCAGAACTTTGTGCTTAAAAATTTTACATTCCGGTGTCGGAGATTCCCAACTCTTTTAGGTATGCATACAGTTTTGTCGCCGTTTTTTTGCTTATGGCGTGTTCCATTTCGCATGCATCTACATCGGCGGTTTCGTAATCTACTTTTAAAACGTTTACTAAAAAAGCGCGCAGAGCGTTATGACGTGTTCTGACTTCTTTTGCAATTGCTTTGCCTTTTTTAGTGAGGGTAATCGTGCCATACGGTTCCTGTTCGATGTAACCGTCCTCTTTTAAATTGCCCAACGACTTATTTACACTTGCCCGTGATACGTTTAAAGCTCTGGCAACATCAACGGAACGGACGTGCCCGTCTTCCCGTTCTTTTGACAAATCATAAATCCGTTCAAGATAATCTTCTTTTGAGGAAGTTATTGTTCCTGCTATATGCGTTCTTTTGTTCATGACTCG
>CAUUAT010000011.1:0-29680 GCA_963543195.1 uncultured Treponema sp. | reverse complement strand
CTGTGTAAATGGTTTAAATATGATATAGTAGGAGAATTATAATGACAAACAAAAGGCAGAAAATACTATGAAACTAAAACTTTGTATTTATTCACAACCCAACTATTTCACTTCTTGGACACCGATTGAAGCGGTATTGGTGCAGCAAACCGATAGGCATAGCTTCAAAACAACCACGGTGCTCAATTTTGTTTTTTTCGTAATGCTAAAAAACAAAATTGAGCTGTCCGCCGTTCAAAGCTGCTTAAATAAAAAGCTATTACTATCTAAAATTCCCACTGCCAAGACTTTTGAAAATAGGCTGATGAAAAAGGTACGTCCTTGTCCCTTTTTCATCTCAGAGTTTTGCTTAGGCAAAACTCTCAAAGTTGAAACCACAGCTATCCGTAGCGGAGAGGCGTACCGGGTATACGTCGAGGACACTTTTTTGCCGTGCGACGCAGTAATTGCCCGCATATTTTCAAAAGAGATGACACGCACGGAAAACCAAGTCGACAACGAAGAGCAAAAAGCAAAGCGGTATTATTACCACTCAGACCATTTAGGCAGTGCACAATTTGTAACCGATTGGAAAGGCAGACAGTATGAACACATAGAATACACACCATACGGAGAGCTTTGGATAGAAGAAGTTGCGGCAGGATTGGATAAGTTACCGTTTAGATTTACGGGAAAGGAACTTGACGAAGAGACGGGGCTGTACTACTATGGTGCGCGGTATCTTGGTCCGAAGTATAGTAGGTGGTTATCGGGTGACCCTGCACTAAATGAGTATATGGCTGGTTCTTCTGTTGGTGAGGGCGGTATATATAATACGGTAAACTTTAATGTATACCATTATGGCGGAAATAACCCGATTAAATATACTGATCCTACGGGAAATGATCATATTGCCGGTAATCAATTATAAATATTGATAGGACTGATTATTTTAAATTTCAACCAAAGGAGGTTCAAGAATGAAAAAAAATATTGTAAGTTTTTTGTTTATAATCATTACTGTTTTTTTTATACATTGTGAAGAATTATCATATGAAGAAAATGCCACTTATTATAATGTATCGAAAGATGATATAAAAGAAATTTTAGGTATATACATAAATTCTAAAATATATGATTATACTAAAAGCACCGGGGACATGATATGGAATGAAGATACATTTTCATGGGGAAAAGGAATTACGAATAATTTTTCATTTACTGAAATAGATAATAAACCTATTGGAAGGAAAAAATCAAGAAAAATTTATGTATGGTCTTATGATATTGGGATTATTTGTACAATAGAAAAAATAAAAAAAGAAAATGTCTCTTCATATTATTTATATGGCTTTTACCACATTGGGCAAACTGAGGAATCCATAACTATTAAAATAGTATTTAAAGATGATAGCATGGCTTTAATAGAGTATAATAGCTCTCATATTAAAGAAAAAATCTTATTAATTAAAGTTGCAGGCATATTTATTCCTTACAGACCTTTGCCTGGAAAGTATGTTGTAGGACGAAATCCATATTCAGAACAATCACGAGCTTATAACTCGTGGGAAGAATTAGACCAAGGAGAAAAAGAATATGTCCGAAAAAAAATGAAACAAAAGAAAAGTAGTAAAAGTATAAAAACAAACGTTTACATTTATTCACAACTTAACTATCTCACCTTTCGGACAGCGATTGAAACAGAAATCCTTTTTGCGGTGTGTGTAATCAAAAAGCAAGCTCTGACCGGAGAGAAGAGCCTTGCCTGTGAAGACAAATGCAGCAAAAAGATTGGAGCGGTATTGGTGCAGCAAGCCTATAGGCGCAGCTTCGAACCAAGCGTGGTAGCGATACTTGTTTTATATTTTGTGCAATAATAACAGCTATAAGAAAGTTTCGAAATTCTTAAGAGCAAGGTGCTTGCATCGGCTCTTAAGCAGCAGTTTTGAAGATAGGAGTGCTTATAGGGGCGGGAAGGTACAGTCGGCGCAGGTTCGGTTTAATGTTGTAAACTTGCACGTGTACCATTATGCAGGGTATATGCAACGCAGCTTCGAGTTTTATAATCCGGTGAAGTATACTGATCCGGATGGAAGAGATATAGAATAATCTCCAATTATTTCTGGCTCTTTAGCTATTTTATTAGCAGCACGTGGCAGTATTGGATTTGCAAAGGATAGTAATAACCATTTAAATATGTTATAAGTAGTTTCACAGATAAGCTGTTACATGATTTTTTTTGATAAAATGTTAGTAGAGTGGTATATGGTTATACAAGTTAATCCGTTTCTTGGAATTTCAATATTTATATATTTTATATCGGGTGCGATAATGAGATTTTATTTGCAGATAAAAGGATGCAGGTTGATCTCGAAAAAATTGAACTGTTTGGAATCCTTATGTATTGATAAAATTTTATTGTTCATCCCCGAATTCGTTCCTCTGTCGGTATTAAAACCGGTATATGAAGAGCTTTCAATTTCTGATACCGAAAAATATGAATTGAAAGATTATATAAAACTGTTAAAAATATACCGCAGAATATATGTTATACCGTGTTTTATAGGTGGCGGTATTACTTTGTTATATACTTTCATAAGAGTATTTTCATAGGAAGATTATGAATTACGAAAAAGTTAATGCGAAGGCTTGTTTTATTATCTCCATTTTTCTTGGAATAGTTTATGTGTTGATTTTTTATTTTTTCCCTTCCGCAAAAGAAAGTATGAAATATAGGAATATTGATTTTTCGGAATTAGTTCATGTCTTGAAAATCCTTTATTTAGGCTTATTCGGTTTGGGACTTTCTTTTTATAAGTTCGGCTTTAAATCTTTAAGAACAAAAATTGCAAATATGCCTCCTAAACTTATAAAATTTTTACCGACAGTTTTTAAAATATTGCTTTATATAACTTCTTTTCTTTTATCAAAAACATATATTTCTATTTTTGATCCTAAACCGAAATTTATTTTTTTTGTTATTCATATTTTATTTTTAATTATGGGTATTGTGCAAAATATTATAACGGAGACTGTTTTTGAATTCCATTCAGATAACTACAATCACCCATATTTGCAGTTAATTTTAGGAAAATTTGTTTTTATATTATGCGTTTTGCCTCTTTATGTTGACTTTCTTGGAGGTGTTTATTTATTATTATCTTTATTTTAAATTATTATGAATAGTTGGAGTGCTAAAGAAAAATTATGGTAGATTATAAATATAAACATATGAGGCTTTTAATAACATACTTAGAAGTGAACTTGGATTAAAAACAGATTTCAAACTTGCTGCAGGAATTGGCGGAAGTTTTAGGTTCGAATTAGAAAAATTGAGGAGTAATATATGAAAAAATTTGGAATATGCATTATAATATTGACTATAATATTTGTAATTCTTGCTAGAACAGATAAGTATTATGCCAGCGGGAAATTAATTTTTGATAAAACAGATATTATAAATGGCAATTATTATTTAACTAATAAAGAAGATATGAAAAATATTCAGGTGTCTGCTTTACAGTGGTATTATACTAACATTGTAGTTAGTATTTTATTAGTATTATGGATTTTAATGATGCTATTGTTCTTATATGTGATGGGTCGGCATGTATTGCCTTATTTTTGGTTTAAAAAATACGATCATATCTTTGATGAAACGTGATTTTTGTGTACTGTTAGAATAAATAGTTTGGAGAATTGATGAAAAACAATTATCATCATAGACAATCCAACTATTATAAAAAAATCATTAATATAAAAGGAATAAACTATGAATATTTTCCTTAGACTATTAGGTATATTATATATTTTAGGATGTTTAGTACTATTCTTTTATTGTTTTGTATTTACAGGTTTATCAAATCATTCATCATATAATATAACCTATTATATTATATGTTATGGATTGTTGGGATTTATACTAGGACTTATGTTAATTTTTTTCAGTTCAGAAAGAAAATTTGGCATTCTTTTATTTTTATTTGCAATTATAATTTTAATTTTTGCAGGTGTTTCTAATGTTTTTAACATCATGATCAGTTATGATGAATGGCTTAGGCGTGGAATGCCTGAAAAATATACATTTTTATTTTCAAAATGAATATTTTGTAAAAAAGACCGGAATAATATGAAAAAGTGGATCGTATGTATGAGTACATGTATGGATTATAAATTATACAATTAAGTATGAGGAGTTATTAAATGGCAAAAAAGACAAGATTAATGTTATTTATAGCTTTTGGCATTATCATTGCTTTCATAATTAGATGCCAACTTGATAAGTATATTATAGCAAAATGTAAAACAGAATACCTCAAAATAAAAGATCAATTTGTATATGCTCGATATCGAAATAATGAATATGAGTTATGGACTAGTGATGAGTATTTTGTTCTTCCGGAAAAAGAATTCATTGAAAAAAATAAATCTTTAGAAAAACTACATCCGCTTGAGTTTGGAACTTATGGATATCATACATTTATACTGCTTGATGATAATACCATTGTTGCAGGCGGATCCGGAAATATTTTTTATATTGATATACGTACAAAAAAACTTTTAAGACACTTACGGATGCCTGATAGGAAGGGTATGTATTTTGATATTTACGATGATAAAGATCTTATATTTATATTTGAAGGCGATGTTTATATCTATGATTATGAATCTGATATAGCTGAAAAACAAGAAAATATAGATATCAAAGAATTTTTTAAAAAGCATAAACTTTTTCTGTTTTCAAATAAAATAGCATATTCAAAAAAATATAATATTATGTTATATCATGCAGAAGCAACAGTAGACGCATCTAATCGTACTTTTGGAAATGAAATATTTGCTATCAATTTCAATACCGGTGAAACTTCTTTTCTCGGATATGGAAATCATCCCTATAAAGATGCTGCGGGAGAATTATATTATGCATCGGATAATATAATTTATAGGTATGATCCTACGGAGAATAAAGTAATAGAATTTTTTACACATAAAAAAACAGTCTTCGAATATAGTGATGTTATTAATGGTTTTATTATTTTAGAGAATGCACTTTTTATTTTTATTTCCGGACATCCTGACTTTAAGGGATTTAAGGGCTGTGAATTAATTATTTATACCGATAAAAATCGTTTAAGATTAAAGAGTATTATTTTCACTGATAGTGTTTATAAAATGCAAAAGCAAAAGAGATTTATATCTTCTTTTGCCGGAGTCGATATAATTCGGCGCAGATAGACCAAATAAAGCAATAAAAATGTAGGAGCGAGGCTTTACTGTCAGGTATGATTTGATTTATCACAACAAATCTCTTACGGATATTGTAAGAATTGATACATAAATTAGAATACAAAGAGGGAGTAAATAGGTATTTATCATTCGTTTGCTGCGACTTGACTTTTATAAAAGAAAAGCGTATACAATGATGAAACGAAAAAGGTAAAACATGGGTAAAAAAAATAGTTCATTAACAAGAATTCAGCCGTTATTTGATTATTTGAGCATGGACATTAATAAAATAAATAAATTTTTGTCTTTGTTTGAAATAAAAACGGAAATAAAGGCTTCTTTATTCGTATGTAAATATGGATATGATGAAGCTTCAATAAAACCTTGTAAAGAATTATTGATTTGGTGTGTTAATAATATTGATAAGTTAAATAAAAAAGAATTTGAAGCTTTAAAAAATGAAACATCGGAATCGGCACAAAAGCGATATGCTTTATTTTGCAATAATACGGAAATAAAAAAAGAAGCTTTAAATGAATTATATAAAGATAATATCCCTCAGAGGGCGTGGTTTATTTTCGAAGGTTATACACATCCTGATGTGTATATGGAAACAGATGATTCCATTTATATTGGTGAAGCAAAACGAACAGAGAATGAATTAACAAATCATACAAAATGGCTTGAAGATAGAGATCAATTAATAAGACATGTTGATTCTGTAATTGATAGAGGGAAAAAAATATATTCTTTTTTTATTATTGAGAATCCGGAAAATTACGATTTTAATAAATATTTCGAGACTGAAATTTACGACAAAAGTTTACCGCATCGAAATCAAGAGATAAGAGATAAAATAAAAAATACATATATAGGTTATACAACTTTCAGTAAAATAAATGAAATTTTCAACAACGAGATAAAATATAGAGATACAACAGATGATTAGTGTATAGCACATTTTTTTTAAATCCGTATAGATTTTCAATTTAGAATATGTTATAATAATCTTGTAGTATTTGGAGGACAAGCGTAATGGTTAAAACTCTTAATTTTGCTCATAGAGGTTTTCGTAGCCAATTCCCCGAAAATACAATGACGGCTTTTGAAAAAGCCGTTCAGCTCGGTGTGGACGGAATTGAATTCGATGTACATCTTTCCTGTGACGGTGTTCCCGTTATTATCCACGATGAAAAACTGGACAGAACGTGCAATGCTTTCGGTTTTGTAAAAGATTTTTCTTTTGCGGAATTGCGTAAAATGAATGCCGCTGCTCACTTTCAACCGTCTTCAAGTAAAAGAAGTATCTTATCGGAAAAGATTCCGTCTTTGGAAGAATACTGTGATTTTATAAAAAATATGGATATTATTTCCAACATTGAATTAAAAACCGGTGTTTTTGAATATCGCGGTATCGAAGAAAAAACATATGAACTTTTAAAAAAGTATAATCTTAGAGAAAGATGCATTATTTCTTCTTTCAACCATGAGAGTGTTTTACGTATGAAAGATATAGACAAATCGCTTGTTTGCGGTTTTTTGGTTGACTCGTGGGAAATAAACCCCGCACAAAATATACGAAGACTTGGTATCGAATGTTATCACCCGTGCGCATATAGGTTAACAAAAAAGTTCGTGGATTATATGCATGAATATAAAATTAAAGTAAATGCATGGTTCGGTTCCGTGCAGACCGATTATACTGCCGTACTTGCATCAGGGCTTGATGCGATAATTACGGATTATCCCGACGCAATTAAGGTATTGCTTTCTTAAAAAAATACCGGATGTCTCTAAAAAACTTATCGGATTTACTTTCGCCTAAAACTAAGGTTTTTAGAAATTCCCAAGAGGTATTGGCCGTGAAAAAATCGATATGTATATTTTTATTTTTAGCGATTACTCATTTATTTACCGGTGCGGAAGAAAAATTTGTAGGGAAACAAGTGTTTTTTGCTCAAACAATGGGTGATTTTAATGCGGTTATATATATCACTCATAATATTGATGACTATCATGACAAGAGATATCAATTTGAAGTTACTAATTTAAAAACCAATAAAAAATATTCGACGTCATGGCATATAAGTCTTCCTCCGCCGTCTTTGGAGTGGGTATCGGATAAATGGTGCCGATATGATTTCGGCAGTTCAATGGGGCCTGATCGAAGAACTTATTTTTTTTCGGTAGATAAAGAAAAACTCTCACAGGAATTCTTTTTGGTTGCTTTTGCCGATGTAGAAAATGAAGTTGTATTAACTGCCGATTTCTTGATAGAATTGCATTCGATATTCGGAAATAAAAAGATCAAGATTTCCGAACCGGAAGATATGTACAGAACCGTCTGCAAATATTTTGTTATCGGTAATAATTCCTTTATTAAAGGGAATTTTTTGTACTTGGAATATTATACGGAAGAAGAAAAATTAAAGGAAACAACTGTAAAAAAAATATCGATTAAAAAATTACTGCAATAGCTTTTGATTATATGAAAATGTTTATAAACCTGAGAAGATGAAATTGACTGACGGTTTTTGCGTTGTTGAATTTTAAGGAGGGTTTAATTTCGGTCGCTAAAATAGCGTTTTCATTAACTGATGAACCTTCTTGTTTATTAGTTGATTACGAATTTCGACAAATATGAAAAAATCCGACAGTTTTTCTACAGATGCCTTTTAATCAAAAAAGAGACTCAGCCCGTAAATCCTTTTGCAACCAGCCGCTTTTAATGCACATGCACAAAAATGAAGCGTAGCACCGGTGGTCATAACATCATCCAAAATGATAAGCGTGTCGGGAAGTTTTGTTTTTAAGTTTTTTAAAAAAAATTTACCTTCTAAATTTGTTTTACGTTTTTCACGGGAAAGATTTTTTTGCGCATTGCCGTCTTTGCGTTTTAAGCAGCGTATAATTTCAAGTTTATAGATATACTCCAATTGTATTGCCATATCTTCAATTTGATCCCAGCCTTTATTTCTCATTTTTTTAGGACGCGGCGGAACGGGAACTATTTTTATATTTTTCAGTTCTTCTTTTTTATCCGTAAATTCAAATACCGCTTTTGCAAAAATTTCTGCGAAACCTCGCATATTAAAATTTTTCCAATGTGTTAAAGTTTTTCCGCATTTTCCTTGATACGGATAAAGGGTAAAAATTCTATCACAACCGTGCGGTATTATGTGTTTCAGTTTTGTTCCGTTTTTCTTTTTCGATTTTTCGATTTGTACAATTCTTCTGCGGCATGCTGCGCAATATTCTTTTTCGGAAATCAAAAATCTACCGCAATTTTTACAAAATTTTTCACCGTTATTTAATTGAAAATAAACGGGTGCGATAATTTCGCTTTGGAAGCAAGTGGTACAAAGCGGGACTCCGCAATTTGTTTCTGCGCCGCACAATAAGCATTTTTGCGGACACAGTAAATCGGCATACACGTTTCGTAAAACGGTTTTCGTTTTTAGTTTCAGTTTTTTTAACATACAAGTCCTCATAATAATTATCCGTTTTTTTATCGGATATGTATATGAGAATGTACTATTGCTTGTTCTTTAAAAAACATAAGACTTATTAAAAACTCGTTATCGGCTTTGCTGGTTGATCAGCAAAGCCGATTGGGCATTTCTATTTGCGGAGGATGCGAAGTAAGTCTCAACAAGTTTTGCAGATGCTCGTTTAAAGATTCGCTTATTTTTTTATGCCCGCCATACTCAAAATAAATGCGTATTCAAAAGCAGTGTCTTTTATTTGGTTATATCGACCGGTAGCACCTCCGTGTCCCGAATCCATATTCATGTGTAAGATTAAAATATTGTCATCGGTTTTAAGTGCGCGCAGTTTCGCCGTATATTTTGCCGGCTCGTGAAATAATACTTGAGAATCGTTTATACCGCCTGTAACCAATATATTAGGATAATTTTTTGCACTGATATTATCGTACGGAGAATACGAAAGCATATAGTCGTAGTATTTTTCATCGTTGGGATTTCCCCATTCTTCATATTCGCCGGTAGTTAAAGGTAAACTGTCGTCAAGCATTGTCGTAATTACATCGACAAACGGAACATTCGCAATAACCGTGTGAAATAAATCGGGACGCATATTGGTTACCGCACCCATCAATAAACCTCCTGCACTTCCGCCTTGAATTGAAAGCGTCTTTGCGGAAGTATATTTTTCTTTAATGAGGTATTCCGCGCATGCAATAAAATCGGTAAAAGTATTTTTCTTTTTTAAAAGTTTTCCGTCTTCATACCATTGCTCGCCCAAATCGCTTCCGCCGCGTATCTGGGCGATGGCATAGATAAATCCCCTGTCAATTAAACTGTAAGCGCTTCCGTTAAAATATACGTCGGAGCTGTAGCCGTAGCTTCCATATGAGTATAAAAGAGCGGAAGCCGTGCCGTCTTTTTTAAATCTTTTTTTGTAGACGACTGCCATCGGAACTTGTACGCCGTCATGAGCTCTTGCCCAGAGGCGCTCCACTACATAATCGTCCGGATTAAAGCCGGAAGGAATTTCGCGCTGCTTTAATTTTATCGATTTTCCGGTTTGTATATCGTATTCATATAAAGTGTCAGGGCGGTTAAGCGACGTGTAATTGTACCGGATCGTAGACGCTTCATATTCGGGGTTTCCCAACAATTCAACGGTGTACACCGGTTCGGGAAAAGAAATCTTTTTTGAAGTCCCGCCGTTGATTGATTTTGTTTCAATTTCAATCAACCCGTTTTTGCGTAATTCCAAGACAATGTAATCCGAAAGAATTTCTATATTTTCAATACGGATATCTTTATTATGCGCTTTGACTTCTTTCCACGTCGTTTTGTCTTCGTATCCGGTAATCGGCGCCGAATATATTTTTCCGTTTAGATTTTCTTTATCTTTATAGCGGATAAAAAAGCAGTCTTTGTGAGCCGAAATAAAATATTCTATGTCTTGTACACGCGGCATAAATATTTTAAACTCGCCGAACGGTTCGTCAGCGGAAATAAAACGTTCTTCGGAAGTTGTAGAGCTTGCGCTTGATATAAAAATAAATTGTTTCGTTTTTGATTCGCTTACATATGTTGAAAAACGGACATCTTTTTCTTCGTAAACGGTTTGTTCGTTTTTTTTGTATATATCGCTGCGGCAAATTTTGCAGGAACGGAGCGTATCGTCGATGGAGCTGTAAAATAATGTTTCGCTGTCGTTCGCCCATGCAACGGAGGCGGCGCCTTCGGCAGTAAAATCCAAATCCGTGCCGGCGTCAATATCCCGAACCTTCATCGTAAATTCCGCATACGAACCCGTTTCGTTATAAAGATAGGCGGCTTTCGTATTGTCCGGACTTATAAAATATGAAGCGAAGATAAACGCCTCTTTACCCTCTGCCATTTTATTTACGTCAAAAATAATTTCTTCTTTTGATTCGAGAGAACCTTTTTTTCGGCAATAGGTACGGTACTGTTTTCCTTTTTCCGCACGGTTATAGTAATAATATCCGTTTTTAAATAGAGGATAGCTTTCATCGTCTTCTTTTATGCGTCCTACGATTTCATCGTACAATTTTTTTTGTAAGTCTTTTGTGGAGGCCGTAACCGTATCGGTATACATATTTTCGGCTTGCAAATAATCGATAACCTTATTGTCGGTTTTATCTTTCAGCCAATAGTAATTATCGATACGCTCTTTACCGAATTTTGTAAATACGGTCGGTTTAATTTCCGCTTGAGGCGGATTTAAAAAATCTGATTGTTTCAAAATAATTCTCCTTGAAAACAAAATTGCATGGGCTCAATTATAGTTAGGAAAGGTGCCGCTGTCAACAGTGCGAGAAGAATTCATATTTTTTTGAAAAACCGCGAACGTTTCCGTGTGGTGTGTTTGCGGATAAAAATCGAGTATAAAATGTTTTTTTAAGGTATACCCCGAATTGAGCAATTGTACTGCGTCGCGTGCAAAAGTTACCGGATCGCAGGAAATATAACAAATTAATGGAATACCGCTTAAACAAAGCCAGCGAAGCGAAGGGGCGTCAATTCCGCTTCGGGGCGGGTCGATAATTACAAGGCTAAAAGGCAAAGATGCATATTGAGTTTTTGCCCATCGCCGCCCGTCAATCGCGTGATAAAAAATTTTCGGCTTCTTCACTTTTTTTGAGAGGTATAGATTGAAATTTTCTTTTGCGTATTCTAAAGCATATTTATTGTGCTCGACCAGATGAATTTCTTGCACCATATCGCTTAAAAAAACGGAAAATGTTCCCACGCCTGAATAAAAGTCCAAAATTCTACCGTCCGGTGTTACTAAGGGCAGTATTTCGGATAAAACGGTTTTAATCAATTTTTCCGTCATTTTTAAATTCGATTGAAAAAATCCGAGCGGGTTAAATTTAAAAATTTTACCGCACAATACCGCATAACATCCGGAATGATTATTTTCGGTAAAAATCTTTCCGTCGGAAGAAAAAATATGTGCCCGCGTCCCTATGCGAAACATCGGTTTAACGGATCCGAAATTTTTCATTCCGTTTTTTAAAAGTGTCCTGATTGCAGGAACGGCAACGGGACAGTCATGTATCACGGTAAGTTCCGAACCGTTGTGTTTTTTTTGAGCAAATCCGTTTTCGGTAATGTGTAGTTGAAATCGGCTCCTGTATTCCCAATCGGTGTTAAAAATAAAATCGGCGGAGATTTTAAAATCGGTTTCGAAATTTCCGTTTTTTTTATTGTTGTGTTTTACTGCTCGCTCGAATGCCTCTGCGGCAGCCGAATATCTGAGCTCATGCTGGTATCCGCTTTCCGCCATTTGCATATTACAGCCGCCGCAGGCATAAAAGTAAGGACATACCGGCGTTACTCTATAAACGGAAGGGTGTAATATTTTTTCAATTTTTCCCTCACAATAATTTTCCCGCTCTTTTACGATTGTAATTTCGAGTGTTTCTCCGGGCAACGAATACGGAATAAAAACCGTTTTTCCGTCTACGGTTGCAATACAGGATGCTCCGAAAACCATCTTTTCCATTGTAACAATCGATTTCATAAACTTCGCGAATTATAGCACAAATTAAACAAAAACGGGAATAAGGCGAAACAGTGCTGTTTAAAATACGTATTTTTCTTTAGGTATCTCTGAAAATATTTTGGAGACGTCCACTAGCAATTGAGGTAAAATTATGGTAGAGTAGCGCTTGTGTATTTCACAAACTAAAACGGTCAAAAAAACGCCGGTTTATTGCTCTTTTATTTTTTCCCGGCGGATTTTTAAGGATAACAAAATGAAAAAGCTTAAGGTATTTCTACATCATCAAAATCTGCGGCAAAGAGCATCCGGTATTGCAGGGGGAATTGAAATTGTACTTTCTTTTGCAATGCTTATCGGTATTCTTGTTCTTTCGGTTCAAATCTTTTTCGATTTAAAAGGAATGATTAAAGCGGTAATTGAAAAGAGTGAGCTGCCGCAGTTTTCCGAATTTTTGTCGATGATTTTTTCGTTGGTTATCGGTCTTGAATTCGTAAAAATGCTTATAAAACAAACGCTGAGCAGCGCAATTGAGGTCGTTTTGTTTACGCTGGCACGGAAAATTATTGCAGACCACGGTAGTATGCTGGATTCCCTTTTAGGTGTTGCGGCGATAGCCGTTCTATTTGCGATAAAGAAATATTTAATTCAAAATACCGAATATACCGGCGGAGAAGAATGTGATTATATCGTAAACGGCGGGACAAGTATTCGGGAAGTGAATTACCGCTTGGATTCCGATTTTGATGAAGCATATGGGAATACGGTCGCCGGCTATTTATTCAATTATTTAAAGCGCGAGGGAAAAACACCGCACTTAGGCTTGGAAGCGGATATAGGCGAGTATAAATTTATAATTCACGAGATGGATAATGATCTTATCCGGTATATAAAAATTTTACCCGGCAAACGATAATTGATGATTGATGTGTGGAACCGAACATGAATAGCAAAGAGAAATACGATGCACTTTTTTCGATGATATTGAATGCCGAACATTTTGTCGCATTTACCGGAGCGGGAATCAGTACGCTTGCTGGTATAAAAGATTTTCGTGGGAAAAACGGTCTTTATAAACAGCCCGATACTGAAAAAATGTTCGATATTGATATATTTTATAAAGATCCTTCCGTCTATTACGGTATGGCAAAAGAGTTTATTTACGGGCTCGATGAGAAAAAACCTGCGGTAGTGCATACCGTTCTTGCCGAACTGGAAAAACGCGGGATTTTAAAAAGCGTTATTACGCAAAATATCGATTTGCTGCACCAAAAAGCGGGTAGTAAAAACGTTTTGGAAATTCACGGCTCACCGTCTGTTCATTACTGCATCAACTGCAGCTATACCGAAACTTTTGATGAGGTTTCTAAAATTGCAAAAACCGGCGTTGTTCCTCATTGCCCGCAGTGTGGAAGCCAATTAAAGCCTGCAATCACTTTTTTCGGTGAAGCATTGCCGCACGAGGCTCTTATGCAGGCAACGGCCGAATGTTCGGCAGCCGATTTTTTACTTGTGTTGGGGACAAGCCTGCTGGTGTATCCGGCTGCGGCTCTTCCTGCATACACTATTCGACACGGCGGAAAAATGGTGATAGTCAATGACCAGCCGACCCAGTTCGACCCGTATGCTGAAATGCGGTTTGACGATTTGGGTGAAACTTTCGAAGAAATTAAAAAGCGGTTGGAAACGAAATAATTTTCGAGGCTGCCCTTTGTTCTATGGGTTTATACTTTCTTTTATGCTCTTACCGCCATTCTTTTTTAAAATTGCGGTTGATTTTTTTTTCTCTTTGTGCTATTATACGTCTTAATATCGGAGGACGACTATATGGCAAATACGACAAGCCGAGGTAAAAAAGTAAAAACGGAAAACGATGAACTTCTTAAATTGGTTACATTTCAACTCGGTGAGGAACTTTATGGTGTAGAGATTATGGATGTAGACCAAATAGTCAGAGTTCAGGAAGTAAGACCTATTCCCAATGCGCCTTACTACGTCGAAGGTATTTTTAATTTGAGAAGCGAAATTATTCCGATAATCAGTTTGCATAAGCGTTTCCACATTAAAAAGGCTTCTATTGACGAAAACGATCAGTTTTTGGGCGGATTTATTATTATCAAGATTGAAAATAATAAGCTCGGAATCATTATCGACAAGATTGCTCGTGTTGTGGATGTAAAAAAAGAAGATATTCAGCCGCCGCCTCAAATGATAGCCGGAATCGGAGCGGAATACATTCACGGCGTAGTGCGTCGCGATTCGGGGTATCTGATTATTTTGGATATTCACCGGTTATTTAATCCCAAAGAGCTGCAAAAGATTACTACGAACTTATAAGTATGAAAATTCCGGTTTACAGTTCTACGATTCGACGCTCCGAAATGGATGCCGTACTTACGTGTATGGTCGAAGAAAAAATCGGACCGGGTGAAATGAGCCAAAAGCTGATAAAGCAAGTGTGTGAAACTTTTTCGGTCTCCGGTGCTGCCGCATTCCGAAGTCCGTCCATTGCACTTGATTATGCACTTGCCGCACTCGGTTTACCGGAAGGCTCACAGATAATTGTTTCCGCACTTGCTCCTTCTTGGCAATATGTCGAATTGGAACGCAAAAATTTTAAACCGCTGGTAATTGATGTTTATCAGGATAATGCTCTCGTCTGTTTTGAATCGATTGAAACGGCAGTGCGAGCCGGCGGTAGAGCAATTATTCTGCATGAAACGCTGGGATTTTTGCCGGATTTGGAAAAAATAACCTCTTTTAATATTCCGATTATTGAAGATATTTCCCAAAGTGCCGGCGCTTCATATAAAGAGAAGAGTGCAGGTACATTCGGTGTTTTTTCCATTTTGGGTTTGGAAGAAAACGACATTTTAACAGGCGGCGGCGGCGCGGTTTTGCTCGCCCCTGAAAGGCGTAATTCCTTTATTTTAAAAAAACTGTATGATGAAGCGCCCGTAACCGACCTTTTACCTGACCTCAATGCTTCACTCGCTTTTATTCAATTGCGTCAAATGACTAAAAATATGGAATTGCGCAGAGAAATGCACGAAACGTATCTGCGCGCTATAATGCAGGGAAAGCATAAAACGATTCCGTTGTCGGAAAATTCAAGTAACCCTGTTTATTCATTCCCCGTAATTTTGAATTCGGGCGTTGCGGATGTGCAAAAATATGCGGCGAAAAAAAATATTGAAGTTGCATATGCATTTAAAAATTCGATAGCCGATTTCTTAAAAGAATCTCAAGGATCATTTATAAATGCGGTTTCCCTTCTATTGCGCTGCGTGCTTTTCCCGTTGTATCCCCGTCTCGGTACAAAAAAATCGGCCGAAATTGCAAAAGTTTTGGCAACTTTACCTTAAGTTTTAAGGAAAATATTTTGAAAAAAGCGCTGATAATTGTAGGCACTAAAAAACCGGAAGCCGAAAGATTAAGCGGCATAATATGCTCATTTTTAAAAGAAAAAAATATAAATTCAGTTATTTACGAATACTCAAATGAATATGCCTGCAGTCCGCATATGCCGAATTTAAAAGATGAATTCGGTTTTTCGGTAAGCTTAGGCGGAGACGGAACCGTTTTATTTGCCGCCCGCTATTGCGCTCCGCGTAATATTCCGGTTTTTCCCGTCAATTTCGGACGGTTCGGTTTTATCGCAAATATTGAACCCTGTCAATGGAAAAACGAATTAATCAAGTTGTTAAACGGTGAACAAGAACTGCACGAAAGAATTTTGCTGTCCGCGGCGGTAAAACGAAAAGGAAAAATAATGAATGCCTTTGAAGCTTTAAACGATGCCGTTATCTCAGGTTCCGGTATTGCAAAACTGATAAGCTTGGATATATGCTTTAACGGAATCTCTTTCGGAACGTTTCGGGCGGACGGCGTAATAATTTCAACTCCGACCGGCTCGACCGCTTATTCGGCGGCATCCGGCGGCCCTATTTTGGATCCCGATGTTTCTTCATTCGTCCTTACGCCCATTTCTCCGTTTTCGCTTTCAAACCGCCCCTTAGTTTTGCCTTCGGGGGGCAAAATGATAATAAGAGTTTTACCCGCAGGCACCAATGACATAATTCTTTCGGTAGACGGACAGGAGATCTTTTCGCTGAAAAAAGATGATAAAATAATTATAACCGAATCGCCTAACAAAGTAAAAATGGCCGGCTGCTCTCCGGATAATTTTTATAAAGCGTTGCGCTCAAAACTCGGCTGGTCAGGTTCTTCAATGCCGAGCTAAAAAATACGGCAGCCGGCGTGCCGTATTTACATTGTCTTATAATATTCGTAAAGAGCTTGAGTTCCCTTTTCGGCATAACCTTTTTCGCTCATCTTATTAAAAAAATCTTGCGCAAGAGCTAATACGGGAAGATTTATCTTCAATTCTTTTGCGGAATCAAGAGCTATATTTAAATCTTTTAAAAAATGTTTTATGTAAAATCCGGGTGCAAAATCTTTGTTAAGCATTTTAGGTCCGTTGTTTATAATTTGCCAGCTTCCGGCAGCTCCGCCCCCGATTGCATCAAGCATTTTTTTCGGGTTAAGCCCTGCATCCTCTGCATAGCGAACGGCTTCCACTGCGCCGAAAAGGTTTGCAGCCACTGCAATTTGGTTCGCCATTTTCGTATGTTGTCCGCAGCCGGCGCCGCCTTGTAATGCCCACGATTTTCCCATGCAGGCAAAAAAAGGCTCGGTTTCCTTAAAGGCACTTTCATCGCCGCCTGCCATAATCGAAAGTGTTCCGTTTTTTGCACCGATGTCTCCGCCTGAAACCGGCGCATCCAAAGCGCTCATACCTTTTTTCCTCGCTTCGTCGTAAATCCGTTTTGCCAGCACCGGACTTGAAGTCGTCATATCGGCAAAAACGGTACCGGTCTTTGCAGTCTTAAACAAACCTTTTTCTCCGAAATATACTTCTTCCACATCTTTCGGATAGCCGACAATCGTAAAAATTATACTGCAATTCGCAGCCAAATCGGCAGGTGTATCGTACCACGTAGCCCCTTTAGAAAGAATAGCAAGTGCAGCGCTTTTTGTGCGCGTGTATACGTGCATTTTTGCCCCCGCCGCGCGGAGTCTTTCCGCCATACTTTTTCCCATAACGCCCAAACCGATAAATCCTACATTACAATTTTCAACTTTCATCTGTACACCTCTCTCGATATAGAGAACTTCCATAAAAAACTTATTGAATTTGCATCGAAAAGCTGAAGTTTTTTGAAAGCCCCTTATAATAATTCTTACATTAAAGCCTTATATTTTTCGGCAAGGGCTTTTGCTTTTATATGAGCAATGCCCCGATATCGTTCCGGTTTTGCAAAAAATTCTTCCGGTTTATCAAAATTAAGTGCGCGAAGTTTTTCCGTGACCATATTAAAAACAGGAGCATTTTCTTTTAATGCTTCGTAAAACGGAATCTGCTTTGCTTCGGCAGTAAGCGTAATTTTGCGGATTGCTTCATGCGCTTCCGAAACTCCGCATCCGGCTAAAAGAATATATGCCGGTTCCGCCATAACGCCTCCTTTTACTTTACCGCCGCCTTCGACAAGATTTTTAAGCATATTTATACGGTCGGCTTGTAAACCGCTTAAAATGGAATTCATACGATTAAATGCCAAAGCCAAACCTGTCAGATAATCGGCAATAAACCGCTGACTTGCAGAATTTGAAAGATCACGCTGATGTTCGGAAATTTGATCCATATAAAAAGTAACAACTCTCGGCGAAAAAGTTTTCCACAAACTTTTTACGTGTTCGGAATTCCACGGATTCCTTTTTTGCGGCATTGTAGAAGATCCTACTTGCGTAGAACCGAAATATTCGAAAACTTCGCCGATTTCGGTTCTTTGTAAATTGCGCAAGTCGTCTGCAAGATTTGCAATAATTCCGAAAGAAATATTCGCTTCCAGTAATAACCGGAGCATATATTCAGGCTCTACCAGTTGATGCGAATATTCGGAAGGCTGCAGCCCCAAATAATCCAAATATTGTTTTTCAAAAGAAACCGGATCGCGGACAATGAGCGAAGCCGCATTATAAGAACCCGTCGCACCGGCGAATTTCCCGCGCAAGTCTTTTACCGCTTCTTCTATTTTTAAAATCGATTTACCTAAACGGGCTACATATTCCGACATCGCATATCCGAACGTAATCGGTACGGCATGCTGTCCATGCGTACGCCCGACTTGAGGCGTTTCCGCTTCCCGTTCCGCAACGGCGCAAAGCAGTAATTCCGTTTTCTTTAAAAGAGGAATAATAACGCCCGTAACCGCATCACGGATTCTCATAGAAAATGCCGTATCCAAAATATCCGCACTCGTCGCGCCCAAGTGAACAAGCGGTGCTGTAGCGTGCGGGACTTTTTTCTTTAAAACATTGACCAGTGCCCGGATATTATGCTGCGTTTTTTGTTCTTCTTCATAAACTTCATAAGGATCAATGTTTAGGGCAATACCGTCCAGCTCATCTTCAAGCTCTCCGCTAAGAGGCGGGAGTAACGATTTCTCCTTTTGTTCCGCAACTGCAAGATGCGTTTTTACAAGAGCAATTTCAGCTTTTGCACAATAAAGTATCGCGGCTTCTTCGGATAAAAAAGGTGAAAGATCGTCATATATTCCGCCATGCGGCAGTGAATAACGGTGGTCAATCGGTGAAATATTTTTAAAAACTGATCGTGCATCCATTTTTTTATAATGCCGAAAACAAAACGTTTAGTCAAGGGCATAAAACGGCTTTTTCTGTTAATTTACAGGTTCCGTTACTCCGATAATTACGGCGGAGTACTATGATGATTGAACTGATAACCTTTTTGGGCAATTACGGGAAAAAATATGAAAATACGCGGCATAACGCGGCATGGATTTTCAGCGATTTGGCTGATATAAGCGCAGGCGCCGTTTGGCAAAGTAAATTTAAAGGAAGGTACGCAAAAATAATAACGGGAGATTTCGGCGGGAAACCGGTGCATTTGCTAAAGCCAGAAACATTCGTCAATTTATCGGGAGAAAGCGTCGGAGCCGCCGTTTCTTTTTTCAGATTGAAACCGGAAAATATTTTAATCGTACACGACGAACTTGAGTTAAAACCCGGCATTTTAAGCTTTAAATGGTCGGGAGGCTTGGGTGGTCACAATGGGCTTCGTTCCGTAAAAAGCGCCTTAGGTTCTGCCGATTTTTTCAGATTACGAATAGGTATCGGGCGTCCGGAATTCCCTGAAAAAGACGGCATACAGCCCGATATTGCAGGTTATGTTCTTTCAAAGTTTTCCCAAAGTGAACTCGGCGTTCTCAATTCGCAAGTTCCGGCATTAAACATTTTTTTTAAGAAATTGGTGGCGGCTGAAGATCCTAAAATATTGCTGAAAGAGTGGGCAAAAGTGTTGCCCGAATAATTAAAAAAGGCCGGTGAGTGAAGTTCATTTTATGCCGCATGGTTTGTACCGTTTTTTGTTTATGCTTTTTTACGGGCATATACTTTTGCGACTGTTTTCCAACTTTTGTCGCTGCCAATCATTTCTTTTCGCCATAAAAATGAACTGCCGGTTATTTCCGAAAATATATAGCGCATTTTTTCTTCAGTATTTTCCGTAAGAACGATTTCATCGTTCTCTTTACGTGCCGTTAACCGGAAAGCTTCACCGGTACAACCGTAAAAAATATCCCATGTACCGTTTTTCGGATTATATATTCTGACGGTTGTTCCGTATTCGGCATCCGGCTGCGGATTTTTCAGCAATTCTGCACGGGAGGGAACTATAAATAGATCTTGCACGGCAGTTCCGTCCAAAACACGGGAAAAGATCCATTCGCCTTTTACGCTGCGCGGTTCTTTCGATTCAAGATTGTCCGTCCATTCTATATCCCAACTGCCGATCAACGTGCCGAAAAAATCATGTTCTTCAGGGATTTGTCCGGATTTAGCGGTACTGCACAATGCCTGGACAAATTCATTTTTCTCAATATCGTTTTGCATATTTAATTCTCCTGAACAGATAATATAGTTATGCGGTAAAAAAATCAATACTTTTAGAGGTGTTTTAGAATTTTTTAAATCTTGCAAAGTTTTTGCAAATAGTGTATATTCCGCTTCGGATAAAAACCGTTATTTTATGGGATACAAAATGAGTGAAAATAAATTAAAAATTATAGGTTGGCTGGGAACGGCTTTATCGGTTACAATGTATATATCGTACATTCCACAAATTATGAATAATCTTAACGGTAATAAAACCGTCTTTATTCAGCCTTTAGCCGCAGCGGTCAACTGTACGATATGGTGCTTATATGCGCTTTTAAAAGATAAAAAAGATTTTCCGTTGGCAGCTGCGAATGCGCCCGGTATTATTTTCGGATTACTGGCAACTTTTACGGCACTGTAATTCGGGTGCGGATAACTTGCAAAAACTGGGAAAAATTATGGAAATTACGTTTAAAGATCTCGGACTTGAACAAGTCATTTTACAGGCAATTGAAGCGAAAGGATTTGAAGAACCGACGCCTATTCAGATTTTAGCGATACCGCGTCTTTTGTCGGGGGATGCAAATGTCATCGCAAAAGCAAGAACTGGTACGGGAAAAACGGCCGCATTTGGACTGCCGCTTTTACAGGAACTCCGTTCGGATACGGGCACTGTGCGGGCGCTTATTTTAACCCCTACACGCGAGCTTGCCGTTCAAGTGGTAACCGAAATTGAATCATTCAGAATAGAAAAATATCCGCGTATTGCCGTCGTTTACGGCGGCGTGTCTATCGGTCAGCAGCTGCGCAACCTGAAAGCGGGAGTCGAAATTGTGGTCGGTACTCCCGGTCGTATACTTGACCATATTGAACGCGGTTCCCTTAAACTTGAGAATATCGAATATTTTATTTTAGATGAAGCCGATGAAATGCTGAATATGGGGTTTATCGAAGATATTGAAAATATTTTTAAACAGGCAAATCCTGCGGCACGGGTTCTTATGTTTTCGGCGACAATGCCGAAACAAATCTTGTCGATCGCTTCGGATTTTATGGGAGAATATGAGATTGTCGAAGAAGAACCGCAGGAAGAAACCGCTTCGTTAACGGAGCAATTTTTTTGGATTGTCCGCGAAGGGGACAAAACCGAAGCGTTGGTCCGGCTTATTGATACGACTTTCGACTTTTATGGGTTGGTTTTTTGTCAAACCAAAGTTGACGCTGATGCGGTCGCAAAAGAACTCGACGAGCGGCATTATGAAGCTGCAGCTTTGCACGGTGATATTCCGCAAAGTCAGCGTGAAAAAATTCTCGACAGATTTCGAGCAAAAAAAACGCGTATTTTGGTTGCAACGGACGTCGCAGCACGCGGTATCGACATTGAGGGAATTACCCATGTTGTAAATTATGCTATTCCGTATGACGGACCTACCTATACGCACCGTATCGGTAGAACGGGAAGAGCAGGGGCAGCAGGAACGGCAGTCAGTTTTATCCGTCCAAGCGAAATAAGACGAGTTGATTATTTACGGAAACATGCACGCGGTCAATTAAACGAAGGGAAAATCCCTTCAATTGAAACTGTCCTTGAAACAAAACGTACATATATTTTAAAAGAAACCGCTGCACAAATCGAAAAACTTACCGCCGAAGCCCCTCCCGAACAAAGTTTTGCAGCTTTTGCAAATAAACTTACCGAATATGCGGAGCCGAAAACCGTATTGGCATTTATCCTTCAAATGCAATATGGAAAATTCCTTTCTCCGTCGCATTACAAAACAATAAAACCGGTAAAAAGCGACGGCAAAACCGGTAAAAAAATCGACAACGACAGCTTGCGGCTTTACATCGGTATCGGGAGAAAAGACGGAATTACAAAGCGCCGCCTTGCGCAGATGCTCAGCTCTCTTTTGTCTATTCCTGAAAGACTTGTTGACGAAATAAAAGTCGCGGACGGATTTTCGCTTGCGACATTGCCTAAAAGCGCTGCCGAAGATGCTCTTCGTCTTTGCAAAAAGAGACGAGGACTGCCTCATATGCATATTGATGTAAAAAGTTCTTTTTGTAATTTTAAAGAAGGGGAAAAAAGCGGTTTCCGCTCAAAAATGCGCACATCTTCATCCTCCAATTTTTCAGGCGGCAAACGCAAACGTTCCGCAACAAAACACGGAGAAAGAAGCAAAGCCGAGCAATACAGGAAAAGGTAAAAGAACGGATTTTACGGCCTTCCCTTTTTATTGATACATTATTAAATACGGACGCGGATTTAAATTAAAGACTTCTTCCGGTTTCATTAACGGATTGTCATATCCTGCCCCGGCAACCGTAGGTTTTAAAAACAACTTAAATGACTTTAAGGGAATATTTTTTGCAGCGGCATTATAAGCGTAAGATTCTTTTTTTAATTGAGGAGAACCGAAACCGTCGGCACAATGAATAAGTTGTACACGCTCATAATCGGTTTTTATATTGAATCTGTTTTTTATCATCACGGCATTAAACTGGTGAATAACCAGCATTCGCCTACCTTGAATATTGTTTTCCGTTATGTATTTATTCATCATATTTTGTGCGCAATTTATTTCTTCCGCCGTTACCGAGCCTATTATTTTCATCGGCTGACTTGTATGCCATTCTGGATCAAGCGCTAAATGAACGTTAGGGTATTTTAAAAACGGAAGAATTGCATTCATCGCCTGTTCAACCGTATACTTTCCTATTTGGTGATCAATGTAAACATACCAACCTCTTTGAGCGGCAAATTCAATATATTTTTTTACCGTAGCGGTTGAAAGGATACCTATATCTCCACCGGGCCAGCATGTGCCGTAAATTATATAAAATGCAGGGATAATACCGCGTTCTTTGTTTGCTTTTTCATATATTTTCACGAATTCATTCATAATAGGTTCAAGTTCTTCTATCGAATATTGCCCTAATATTCCCATTGTATAAGCGTCGGGCTTTCCGTAAAGTGCAAAAATGTCGTTGTTTAATAAAACCGATTGCAGTTTCGATTCATCAAAAAAAAATTCGGCATCGCTTTCCGATTTTGTTTTTACAGTATACATTTGTTGCGTAGACCGGATAGGTAAATTTTTAACAAATAAATAGAGCGGAAAAACGGGATTCCATTTTGTGTTTAAAGACGTTTCTGAAGAATTTATTTTTACATCGCTTGATTCCGCATGTAATATTATTGTTGAAAAAAAGAATAAAAATAATAATGTGAAAATATGTTTATTTGAAGAATTTTTCATTGTACTAAATTTCGGTTTTATTTCTAAAGTCTTTAGAATACTTGTTTCTATTTCGGCGTAGTGTAAAAATTAGAGAAAATCTATAAAAATCGTTAGTTTAAAAGTTTCACTCAAATAGAGCATGTTCCGATATTCTCTCAACCGCTAAATTTTAAATGACCGTTTAATTCATCGTTATTACGGTTTTTCATAAACACTTTAAGCGGAATCGCCGATAATAATAAGTGATATGTATAAATTTAAACCTATTTTAAATAAAAAATCATTGCTTGCGTTCAGTTTCTGGGGACTGTATTTATTATCGGTTTTTACCGAAGAAGCGAAATTCGAATTGGGAGGAAAGGCGGGGTGGAATAGTTTGAGTGTTTCCCGTAATATAAAAATGCGGAAGGGAAAATTCGGACTCGATTCAATCGGATTGACCTCTTCAACCGTAAATACTTCTGAAAAAACGGATATGTATATCAGTTTCGATTTTGATGAACCGGTTGAAGAGACCGGCTCGTATTCTCTGGTCGATTATTCCGTTATTAAAACGGATCATGCCAAAGCAAAATTCGGAGAAGGGGCGGGGTTGTGTAATCCTCTATCAGAAACGGGAGGAGTAAAGTTGACGCCTATGCCTCATTCATTTTTTGCAGGTAACACCGTACTTAAATCATTTACTATAGAATTTTGGCTTTATCCGCAATCGACCGAAAGCGGCAGTACGATTTTAAAGTGGTGGTCGTCTTTAATCGACAAAAAAAAAGCAGTGTATCAAAATATAGTCGCAAGTATACTCGGAAATAAGCTGGAATGGTCATTCTTTAATATTTGGCAAGATAATAGCAATAATGGAATTGATGTAAAGCTGTTAGGAAAGTCTGCCGTCATACCCGAAACATGGTCGCACCATCTCATAACTTATAATGATGAAACGGGGCTTTTGGAATACCGAATGAATGGAAAAGTTGAGGATATTCTTTATATGACGGAGACGGGAAGAGAAAGTGCGCAAATTACACATTCAATGCTTGGCGCGCCTTCCGATGTAATAATAGCGCTTAATTACTCAGGACTTATCGATGAAATAAAAGTTACAAAGCAATTTACCGAGCAAAATATGCCTCACGAAATTATGTCATTGTTTGACAAATATCCGCTTAGCGGCGGAAGAATTGAAACAAACTTAATCGATACGGCAGGAAAAAATTCTTATGCAAAAATGCTGTATGCATCGGTTGATAAACCGGAACAAACCGATATTGAATTTTTTATACGGAGCGCGGATAACCGATTTAATTGGAACGAAACATACCCTGAATGGAAAACGGTAAAACCGAATGAAACAATTAAAAACATAACCGGAAAATTTTTTCAGCTTGCATGCAGTATTTATCCCGATGCGGATGGAACAAAATCACCGCTTGTTCATTCTCTTTCCCTTCTGTATGAAAAAGATACGGAACCGCTTCCGCCGACAAAAGTTTTTGTAAAAGCATTCGACGGAGCGGCGGAATTGTCTTGGGCTCCTTCAATTGATACGGATACTAAAGGATATTTAATTTATTTCGGTGAAAAAAAAGGAGAATATCAATGCGATGGTTCTCCTATTGATGCGGGAAACGTTACAAAATTTAAAATAGAAAATTTGAAAAACGGAACAATTTATTTCTTTGCAATTGCCGCTTACGATGAAGAAAACGGAGAGCATGTCGGCAGTGTTTCAAAAGAAGTTTACGCACGTCCTTTGCAAAGTAAAAAACAATGAGCGAAAAAAATATGATAGATGATTTTAATATAGCAATTGAGCAAGCCAATTCTGCTCTTTTATCACGCGATTATGAATTTGCGGAAAAACTTTTAATTTCTCAATTAAAAAAAACGGATAGCGGGAATACCGATGAAGTAACCGCATTAAAATCTCTTTTAGGAAAAATTTATATCCGTTCAAATGATATGCAAAAAGCTCTTACTATTTATACGGAATTAAATGCATTAAAACCCAATGATATTGAAATCGAAAACAGTATCGGCTTAATTTACCGCCGATTGAAATTATTCAATGAATCAATTGCCGTATTGGAAAAAGCAAAATCATTGGATAAAAAAAACGGAGCGACTTTATATAATTTAGGTAAAACATATAAACAAAAAGGAGATTACAAAAATGCCGAAAATTGTTTTAATGAAGTACTTGAGATAAAACCGGATTATCCGTTTGCTTATAATCATCTGGGTCACATTTATTTTTTATGTAAAGATTATAATAAAGCCATAAATATTTATAAAACGGGACTTCATATTGATCCCAATAACCCTTTTTTAAATTTTAATATTGCAGAAATTTATAAATTAAAAAAAATGTATATTGAAGCGGTTTTATCATACCAAACCGCGTTAAAAATAAAACCTAATTGGTGTGAAGCTTTGTTCGGACTTAGTAATTGTTATATTCAATTAAATGATTTGCAAAAGGCGATAAATACATATAAGACCGTAATCGGAATAAAAGACGAAAACGAAAAAGATTTTTCAAAGCTTGCAAATTTATATGAAATGAAAAATGAAAAAACGGAAGCGGAAACATATTATAAAAAGGCGTTAATGATAAATAAGTATTTTCTTCCGGCAATTTTCGGTTATTCAAAATTATTAAAATCGCAAACGAGGTATTCCGAAGCATTTACTGTTTTACTGAACGGTATAGAAAAAAATAAACACAATAAACATTTATTGCTGGATATGGCTGAGCTTGCCCTTATTCTCGAAAATTATACAAAAGTAAAAGAAATAGTAAATACGTTAAGCATATTGTATAAAAACGATTTTGATGTATTGAAATTGCAAGGTAAATTTTTTTCAGTACTCGGAGAAATTAAAAAAGCGGAACAAATTTTTGAACATCTTTTGCAAATTAGTCCTGATGAAATGAGTTTAAAATTGGAACTTGCAGATTTATATTTCAATAACGGAGAATTTAAAGAGGCTTCGCAACTGCTCATAAAATACCTGGACGAAAAACCGCAAGACAATATTGCCCGTTTAAAACTCGGTAATGCCTATGCCGAAATGCAGCAATATGATACTGCAAAAACGGAATATAAAAAAATTCTTAAAAATGACAAAAAAAATACTCAAGCACTTGAGGCTATTCTAGAGCTCAACAAAAAACTCGGTAACACCGAAAAAGCGGTTCAAGTTGCGGCGGATATGATTCAAATAGAAAGTGAAAACGATTCCGGTGTCAATACCGAAAGTCTTTCGAATTCGATTAAATTGTATGAAGCTGCAGTCAGCGATTACGGAAATGATTCGGCGTTAAATAAAAATATAAGTATGCTGCACAACAAAGGCGAAGAAATAGATTTATCTCCGAAAGAAAATGAAAGTATAAACACCGCTTTAAAAACTATAGAGATTTCACAAACTAGCGAAACGGATGAAGAGCTCATGCTTGATGAAACAGTCGAAGATATTCCGTCTTTGGAAATGCCTTTCGATGATTTAATTGAATTATCCGGTGAAGATTTAACCGAAGAAGATGAAGATAAAAAAATTGATGATATGGTTTTATTTGATTCTCCGATAGAAGATACTCCCGGAAATTCTGATTACGACGATAAGGAATTAAATCTTAACTTACCGGATGAGAAAAATCATGGAGGCATGCAACAGGAAGAATTTCAATTACCGTATACTGGTGAAAATAAATCGACCGGAAATGTACGTTCTGAAATGTCTGAACCGCAAACCGATAATTCTGGTTTAGATAAATATTCATATATGGAAATTGAAGGACAAGAAACCGACGAGCTTGAACTTTCGAATAAAATATCTGTTGAAAGTAAAAAGACGGAGGAATCGTTTGCCGAGTCCGCGCTCGCACAAAAAAACTTAGAAAAAAATCCTGTTTCACATGCACAATCAGTACATGATGGATTTGATTTACAAAAAGATGCAAGAATTCAACAAGCCATATCATCGCTGAACAAAACCGTCGAATCGCTTGATTCTATGGCAGGTAAACTTGCTGATAAAATAGAACGGCTTGAAGAAAACAAGCACAATCCGTCTCTTTTAAATAATGATACTGAAAACATCAGTGACGTTGAAAAAAATGAAAACTCTCATTTTCAAACCAATTCTACCGAAGAAAATGCGGAAAAAAAAGATGTAAGTAAAATCGGTATCAAAAAATTAATTCCGCATAAAATAAAAGACTCTCCCGACTTTGAAAATGAATTGAAAATAATCGACGGTTCCGAAATAATACGGTTGTTTTTATATTTAAACGATTTAATGAAAAACCTTCCTAAGGAAAATTTAAAACATTTTTTAATAAGCAATGAACGTATCCAAATGAAATATATCATAGATAAACTTTCGGGAGAAATCGGTTTAAAAAATAGAATTATGTTAATGAATTTAAAAACAAGTTTGGATAAAACAATTAAACCGAAAAATGTAACGGAGAAGCATTTAAAAAATACTTTAGGTTATTTACGTCTTGTCGTATCGCAATTGCCCGATAAAGGTTTTGCCGAAGCATGCGCTGAAAAATTAAATAATCTGATTGAAAATTTAAAGTAAGAAAGACTTTATTACCGGATGGACGGATATTTTAAAAAGTAGGGTAGGGGAGTATTAATTTTTTTCACTGTCGAAGACCGATATTCTCCGACTTAATGTATCCATTGTAATTCTCAGTTAAGTAAAATACTCACGATACGGTTGTACCGTGAGTGCGTGCATTGATTTTTATGCGGAAACATATCCGAGTAAAAGTAGGATCGTATTTTCCATACCGATTTTATGAATCCTCTCATAACCGTGGGAGGCGGCAACCCCCGTACCGATTAAAGCATGGCGGTAATCGTAACCTGCGCTCAGGGCAGCGGAGGCATCCGATCCGTAAAAGGGATAAACATCGACTGCAAAGTTTAGTTCCATTTCCTTGGCTATTTTTATAAGCTCGCTTGTAAACTCATAGTTGTATGGCCCTGAAGAATCCTTTGCACAAATTGAAACTGTATATTCATCGGTATCAAGATCGCTTCCTACAACACCCATGTCGACTGCAAGCATATCGCTTATTCCTTCGGGATGGCCTGCAGAAGCTCCGTGGCCTATTTCTTCATAATTGGTAAACATAATGTAGGTCTTGCGTTTTAATTTTAATTCTCCCTTTGCAACCTGCTCTGCAAGATAGATAAACATTCCGCAGCTAGCCTTGTCGTCCAAGTGCCGGCTCTTTAAAAAGCCGTTCCCGGCCTTTCGGGCAAGGGATTCAATGGCCACAACATCGCCCGCCATGATGCCGAGCTTTTCTACATCTTCACGGGATTTTACAATCTCATCGAGCACGAGCTCCATGTTTGAATCATCTCTTTTCAGCTCGTTTATTTCGCGCGAAGCGTGAACGGCCGGTTCCGTGAGCCGCATGGTTCCCTCGTATTTTTTTCCTTCTCTTGTGATGACCGTTACATTGGACTGTTCCACATAATTATATGGAAAGCCTCCGTCAAGGCTGGTGCGAAGACGGCCTGAAGATTTAATGTGGCGCACAAAAAGGCCGAGGGTGTCAATGTGGGCTGAAAGCAAAAGAGCCTTATCTCCTTTTTTACCTGAGTTAGGTTCGGCATTTTTATCCAGTTCGCAGACAACAGCTCCCTTGTTTGTAAGCCAGGGCTTGAATCCCAACCCGCTCAGTCGCTTTATAACATAATCTGCCGCTTCACTCGTATAACCGGTAGGACTTGGAATATTACAAATAGTAATAATTTCGTCCATTACTTTGTCCGCATCTTTTGAGACGGACGCTTTTAAATATTCCATATTTTTCTTTTTCATAAAAATACTCCTTTTATTAAAAGTAATTATAACTGAAAAGCGATATTTAGTGAACCGTCTTGACAGTTATTGATATTGTTTCGTCTGTAATTATACAAGTGCATTAAAAAAATGCCGGCTGCTTCCCGTTTTAAGGAGCAACCGGCATTGGTGACTGGGTGCTTTATTTATAAAAACAAAGTCTTATTTTCTGTTCTTTTTAATCTGCTCGATGGCATATTCTAAGGCTTTTTCATAGAACTCTTGCGGAGGTTCTTTGATGAAGTTCTTTTCCATCAACATCTTGGTCAAGGAGCGGCTTTCTTCGATATCTTTTTTTGCTCTTTGATAGGCTTCATCCCATGTCATGTTTACGCGGGCTAAGCCTTCCTTAATTGCCTGCATTGCAACATCGGCAGCTTCAACTGCAAAGACAT
>CAUUAT010000010.1:0-29850 GCA_963543195.1 uncultured Treponema sp. | reverse complement strand
TGGATAGCCTTATGGAAGGCCGAACCGTTTTTGTCATCGCTCACCGTCTTTCCACTGTTATGAATTCCGATGTTATCATGGTCTTGGATCACGGTGAAATTATCGAACGCGGCACGCACGAAAGCCTGTTGGAGAAGAAGGGCGTATACTATAGACTCTACACCGGAGCTTTTGAACTCGACTAAGTCTTTTGAAAATATGCATACCGTCTACTGCGTTGCTGCACAAAAATCAATGCTCGACGTACAACAAGTACGCCTCCGCTTTATTTTTGTTCGCGCCTTGTATCCGGTATCACTATTTTCAAAAGGGTTTACAGAAGAGGCGGGCATCTGCGTTGTCGCTTAACAAAAAACAGTCCTCGACGTACAACAAGTACGCCTGCGCTTTATTTCGGCTAGGCTCCTAGCATCTGCACCGTCTATTTTCAAAAGTGCTGACAAGGATGGCTGCATCTATGGCGTTGCTGCACAAAATGAGCTTGAGGTATCAAAACGTCTATTAGTGTAACATTCCAATAAACTTCTTCTGGATTATCGATATTTGGGTATTTATATAAAAATTCAATAGAAGTTCCATTGGTATTACAATAAATTTGTTGTATATTATAGCTGCAAGTTAATTAGAACAACGGTTCAAGCAACTTACACGAATTTCACACTGGGAACTTATAATGAGGCGGCAATGGAAACAAAACTAAACATAAATGACATCGCGGCATATCTTGATGAAGTCGGCTTGCAGTATATGGCTACAATCGGACTTGATGGAAAGCCTAAAGTACGTCCGGTTCAGTATATGATTTTACGTAATGATAAGCTATGGTTCTGTACAAACAGCGAAAAAGCAATGTATGCGGAATTGCGGAAATCTCCGTTTATAGATCTGTGCGGAAGCCGGTTGCAGAAAGATGAAATTACAACAGCATGGATCCGGTTCAGAGCAGAAGTTGTTTTTCCGGAAGAAAGTGAAGAAATCTGCGCTATAAAAAAGGCAATAATGCAAAAAAGTGCGATAGTTCAAGAGCTTTATCATAACAATCCGGATCATCCTCTGTTCAAAGTTTTTTACTTGAAGGATATTTGCGGTTCACTCAATAATCTTGGTCATGTAAAAGGTTTGGAAGAGCGGAATGATTTTTCAAAGCCGATTGAATTTTCTTTTTAAAAAAGGCTTATTGTAAGGAAGGTGAATTATGACACAGACAGAACGCCGGCGTTTTTTGATTGAATATCTTCTCGCAGAAAATTCACAATACAGAGGCGTGCAGATTCCCGAAAATGAAACATCGCAAATTCTTTTGAAAATAGCTTGTTTAATACCGGAAACCTTCAAAAACCTTTCAGTTTTGTCGAGGCTCCAATAAATTACCCCCGCCCATTAAGACGGGGGCTTTTTTTGTTCGATTTTACAAGAACATTGCTGCAATAGTAGCGAATATCATAAGCGGGATATTATAATGCAGGAATGTCGGAACGCAGGTATCCCAAATATGGTCATGCTGACCGTCGGCATTCAAGCCAGCTGTAGGTCCTAAAGTAGAATCGGAAGCGGGAGAACCGGCATCGCCTAAAGCACCTGCCGTGCCGAGAAGACAGGCTATAGCCATGGGGCTGAAGCCGAGTTTCATTCCAAGCGGAACATATATTGTTGCAATTACAGGAATGGTACCGAAGGAAGTTCCTATACCCATCGTAATACCGAGTCCGATTAAAAGCATAATAATAGCACCGATAAGCTTACTTCCGCCTATAAGGTTAGCACTGGAAACGACAAGAGCGTCTACCGCTTTAGTCGCCTTAATTACTTCCGCAAAACCTGCGGCAACGAGCATTACAAAGGCGATAAAACCCATCAGCTTAATACCTTCTGCCATAGTTTGATCCGCATCTTTTACTTTTATAACTCGGGTAACAAGCAATATTAAAATACCGACAAGACCGCCTAAAGGCATAGAACCGGAGAAAATCTGTGTTACAAAAGCGGCGACTATTGCTAAAAGAGTAAACCATTCACGCGACGTAAATTTTATATCTTTTACCTCGTTCTCGGCCTTTACGTCCGCTTCTACCGTTTTGTATTCGCGTGGTTTCCTGTAGGAAAAGAAAACCGCAATAAAAAGACCTAAAATCATTCCGGCACCGGGAAGAAGCATCGCTTTCCATACATCCATTTTATCGAATTGAAGTCCGTTTTGTGTCATAGAATCCGAAATAATTCCATGGAAAATAAGACCGAAGCCCGCAGGAAAAGCGACATAGGGCCACTTAACCGAGAACGTCAAACCGCAGGCCATAGCTCGTCTGTCGAGTTTCATTTTGTTCATTACGACCAAAAGGGGCGGAATTAAAATAGGAATATAGGCTATATGGACAGGAATCGCGTTTTGCGAAAAACAGCCGATAAACGCTATGATAAGCACAAAAAGGGCTTTTTTATTTTTAAGCCATTTTTGTAATTTTGCCGCTAAAAGCTCGACTATCGAGGTTGAAGTAATGGCGGCAGCCAAAGTTCCCAGCAAAATATACGATAACGCCGTTTCGGCATTGCCGCCCATTCCCGAAATAAGAATGCTTATTGTGTTTTGAAGACCCAAACCGCCAATAAGCCCTCCTACAATACCGGAAACCATAATTGCGATTAAGATGTTAATCTTAAGCAAGCACAATACCATCATAACAACGACGGCAATAACAACAGGATTAAACATAAATCCCTCCTTCAGTTTTAATAATGCCCTAATGGTATCACGGAAAGTTACAAGCTGTCAAGGTTTTTAGAAGTTTCTTTTTATAAAAATCGGCATAACACGGGAGTTCTTGTTTTGTTCTGCTCAAGACAATCCCGTTTTTGCCGAAATATAAAGAGATACCGCTTAAAACGCGAGGAGAAAAGTATGCTGCATACAATTATTTTTCAAGATAATCTGTTTCAACTGACAAGAATGCTGGACGTCATAAAAGACGGAATGAATCTTGACTTATCACGAGATATTTTCGGAGAAAGAATTATAAGTGATATTCTATTTTTTGATTCTGCATTGCATAAACTTTTTGATCAAATTGAACCGCAGACGCACCTTCCCGATTATATCGATTCAATGCACTGTCTTTATTTTTGTATTTCAAAATATATGAGGTTGTTGCAAACGGTTTTGGCCGGAAAAAGGTCCGGTGTTTTTTTAAACGGAATGGATACGTCACATTTTGAAAATATTTTAAACAATCAAAAAGAACTTATTGATAAAATCGGTATCAATCTATCTGAATCCGACGTACAAAGCGATTCTTATACTATGGTTTCGCAAAACGAATTATCCGAACTGCTTAATTTTAACTAAAACGGAAATTTGAATTCGGGAAAAAACGATATATGCGTATTACGGGCGGCACATTAAAAAACAGATCGGTAGAATGTCCGAAGGGAATAATCCGCCCCGCGATGGACAGAATGCGGGAATCCGTCTTTTCTATTTTAGGAGATTTAACGGGACTTTCTTTTTTGGACTTGTTTACCGGATCGGGTATTTGCGGCTTGGAAGCATATTCGCGCGGGGCATATCCCGTTTATTTAGTCGAAAAAGATACACTCAAATTCCCGATACTTCTTAAAAATACTGCAATTGCCGGTAAAAAACTGGAATGCAAAAAAATGCCCGCAGAACTTTTTATAAAACGAGCAAAAATTTCTTTCGATATAATTTATATTGACCCGCCGTTTCCGTATAAATTTCATCTGGAATTACTGGAAAACATTGCCGTTTCCGGCATACTGAAACCGAACGGATCGGTTTTAATACACCGCCCGTCCGAAAAAGAATTGCCCGATATAATTCGAAACCCTACGGGCGGCAAAGATATAAACGCTCCGGCAGAACAGAGCCTTTTAATCAAAAAAGACAAACGCGTGTACGGACGGTCAATCGTGGATTTTTATGTTAAAAAAGCCGCGGACGGTACAGGCAAGAAATAAGCCGTCGGTTTTACAGTTTGTCGTTTACCGAAGCAAGAACGGCGTCCGCTACTGTCATATAAACCATAGCTTTAACAACCGGAACAATCCTCGGGAAAAGGCACACATCATGCCGTCCTGTAACCGAAAGCTTTATTTTTTCCCCTTTTGAATTAAAAGCGATTTGCGTTTTACGTATCGACGGCGGCGGTTTTACGGCAAGTCTGAACGTAATAACACCGGTTGAAATACCGCCTTCAATACCGCCGGCATAATTTGCTGTAATGCAATTATTTTCACTTGCAAAAAGAGATGCCGACGTAAAACCGCCGCCTATTTCAATGCCTTTTACCGCCCCTATCGACATAAGGGCGTGTGCTAAAACCGAATCGAGTTTACAAAATACGGGGGTGCCCACACCTTTAGGCACATTGAAAACTTTTGCCGATAAAACACAGCCGGCGGAATCTCCTTTTTTAACCAATGACAAAAGTTTCCCGGCAATATGTTCCGGCAATTCCGAATCTTCAAAAAGAGGCTCCGTTTTAATACCGGCAATTTCTTCCGCCCATATGTTAATTACCGTTTTTTCCCGGTTCATTTTTTCGGCATATGAATCCAAAAACACCTTTGCAACAGCGCCGCCTATAACACGCCCGATTGTTTCTCTGCCCGACGCTCTTCCGCCGCCACGATAATCCCGAACCCCGTACTTAATCGCATACGCATAGTCCGCATGACCCGGCCGGTAAACATCTTTTAAGGCCTCATAGTGAGCCGACGAAGTTTCGCTATTTTTTACAATGACTGCAATAGGAGTACCGAGCGTTTTATTTTCATATATACCGGAAAGAATTTCGCATACGTCTTCTTCCGCCCGCTGCGTCGAAAACGGGTTTAATGCGCACTGCGGTTTACGTTTGTTAAGAAAAGACTGAATATCTTCGCGCGTAATATGTATCCCGGCAGGGCATCCGTCGATTACGGCGCCGAGCCCACAACTTCTGCTTTCACCGAAAGTCGTAACCGTAAAAAACCGTCCGAACGAATTGGCGCCCATAGAAATTTCCTTAGCCTATCGTATAATAATGAATAATCCGGTTACACTATTAAATGACTTGCACGCCTTTTTTCCATACTTGCCGGACAGAATTGACGCCGAAATGATAAACCAAATAGTCAATATTCGGAGCATCAAAAACAACCATATCAGCTTGTTTGCCTTCAGTAATCGAGCCGATTGTTTTTTCACGACAAATTGCATACGCAGCATTCAAAGTTACACCGCGTAAAATTTGCGCCGGTGAAAGTTTCATTTTATAACATGCCATTGACATTGCAGTTTGCAAGTTCTCGGTAGGGCTGCTGCCCGGATTATAATCCGTTGCGATAGCAACACGGACACCTTCTTCTATCATTTTTTTTGCGGGTGCATAAACGGGCGACATTAAAAAGAAAGATGTTGCAGGCAAAACAACCGCGACGGTTCCGGATTGTGCCATTGCTTTTATTCCGTTGTCGGATATAGCCATTAAATGCTCCGCCGAAACCGCATTCATTTTTGCCGCAAGTTCGGCTCCGTTAAAAGGAACGATTTCGTCGGCGTGGAGCTTCAGCTTAAAGCCCAAATCCGCTGCCGCCCGCATTATCCGTTCGGTTTCTTCGACCGAGAAAATTTTATCTTCGCAAAAGGCATCGGAAAACTCGGCAAGGTTCCGCTGTTTTATCTCAGGCATAACCTCTTTTGTCATAAAACTGATATAGCCTTCTTTATCTTCCGCAAATTCGGGCGGCGTCGCATGTGCGCCCATATATGTCGGAACAAGCTCTATCGGTTGAACCGTGTTCAGCTCCCGATTTATTTCAAGACATTTTATTTCGGTTTCCATATCAAGTCCGTAGCCGCTTTTTGATTCAACCGTCGTAGTTCCGTAAGAAAGCATTGTTTTAAGGCTCTTCAGCGTTTTTTGCGTCAATTCTTCTTTTGAAGCTTGACGCGTTGCTTTGACTGTGCTTAAAATACCGCCGCCGCTTTGATGAATTTCAATATATGATTTCCCAGCAAGTTTCATTGCAAGTTCGTTTTCACGCGAGCCGCCGTGAACAAGATGTGTATGTGCATCAATAAGTCCGGGAGTTATCGTCTTTCCACGTGCATCGATAATTTTCTCCGCCGCATCTTGAACCGATTGCGGCGCGCTACCCTTCCCGACCGTTTGAATTATACCGTTTTCAATCGTAATATAACCGGCAAAGGTTTTATCGCAATTTTCTTCCGCCGTAAAAATACTGTCGCTTAAAAATAAAATCATAAAAATCCGCCTTATATTGTTGAGGTACGGCAAGTGTACCTTTTAACGGAATATATGTCAAGGTTCACAAGAAAATCGGCGTATGAAACTGCATACGCACTTTCATACGCCGATTCAATTGAACGATAACTTTTGTATGCAAATATCTTATTCTATTTCCTGCTGTTTTTTACGGCCGTATTCTTGATACAGCATTGTTACGCCGCTATATACTAAAATTGCAGCTACCAGCCATTGCAGCATAGATATGTTCATAGATTTAACCACAAAAACGGCCAATAATACGCCCAATATACCCACAAAAGAACAAATAAATGTTATTTTTCTTGCATACTGTCCCAATCTGACATATTCCATACTTCCTACTGGTACGGAAAATGTACATGCCCCCATCATGATCGGGAAAGCAATAATAGGATTTAAGCCCATCGCATAGACGGTAATCATGGTGACAGGATAAGAACCAACACCGATAGTATTCATTGCACCGAAAACGGCAAAAAGAGCTACGGTTACCCATAATTTTACACCAGTTAAACCCGTTAATTGGCCGCCTATTGGCAATAAATTCATTTTTCCTAAAACGATTACTACGGTGGCACCTAAAAGACCAAAACCGATAACCTTCCTGATAATTTTAATGGGAAGTTTTACTACGAACCTTGGCAAAATATATGAGCCTAAAGTTTGGGATACAATACACAACACCAAGGTTAATATATCTACCTCTATTGACTTTATATATGCCAAAGCCATAACTGCAACAGGTAGAACACATTGCGTATTAAGCGTACCGGGGAGCTTTTTATCGTCAACCCATTTAGTTGCTCGGTAAAAGGCCGTTGACAAAGCGTAATCGGAAACGCCGAAAGTAGACAAAAAATAAAGCACAAACGAACTGAAACAAATAAAAATAGGGTTTCCCGGTTCTTCTTTTGCTTCCTGTCTATGCTTCCAATAGTCAATAAAAAATCTAACGGCAAAAAAACCGTTAACAATAATTATTCCTCCCAGAATAATATATAGAATATAATCTTTGAGCATAAGCGTCCTTCTTTATTTTACATTCTTAGTATTAAGGTTAAACAACTGAACAAAGTGTGAGCCTTGAAAGTTGTTTGGTTAGTATACGGTAGTATACATACAATGAAGCGAGTTTGCCGCAGGGCAAACTCGCCAGCGTTTTCCAGCCGCACTATTTCAGTGACTGAAAATAAGTCTTTTATTTTTTTGCTTCTTCCACATCGGCAGCAAGCCAACGGAATAGTTCTTTTTTGCGGGCAGCAATTAATGCATCAATTTCCGCCTTTGACCTATTATAAACTTTTCCATCCACCTTAGCTAAGTCAAATAGTTTTGCAGGAGGGGTCTTATCGTTTGATAAAGACGGCTGAAGATAAGCGGCAAAGTTTACCATAACGGGAAGGCCTGCAACATCGGCGGATTCAATAGGACCGGTAACGGAATAGCGGCGGCCTATACTGTAACGCACGATAGAATCTATAGCATCTGCGGTTGCAACGCCGGAATCATATAATGCCCATGCTTCTCTTAAAGCGGCAAATTGAATGCGGTTACCGATAAAGCCGTCGATTTCTTTATCAATAACAACAGGTTTTTTTCCTATGTCTTTTAACAATTCACAAGTTACATCAATTGTTGCTTTTGAAGTTTCAGGTGCACCGCATACTTCAACAAGCGGCAGCAATTGCGGCGGAAACCAAAAGTGAGTGGCAATTACTCTATCGCGTTTTTTCACCTGTGCAATTACTTCGGAAACCGAGTGTCCGCTGGCAGTTGCTAAAATAGTGTCCGGTGGACAAATCTTTTCCAGTTTTCCGAATGTTTCGGTTTTAAGCTCCATATTTTCCGGTAACGCTTCAATAACAATTGCCGCATCTGCAGCTTTTTGTATATCGGTACTGAAACTTATGCGGCCGATTATAGGATCAATGTCGGATGCGGAAACAAGCCCTTCGGCAACAAATTCGTTAAGACTTAATTTAATTCTGTCAAGAGCCGATTTAAGACTTGCATCGTTTAATCCTATTATTTGGACTGTATGTCCTGCTTTTGCGAAGACCTCGGAAATACCGTGTCCCATCGTTCCGTCGCCTACAACGGCAACCTTAATTTTCTTTCCTTTTTCAATCATTCAGGATTCCTCCTAGTTTTTCATCTTTACCCTTATTGCAGCCTATAACCGAACCGGTCAGAGTCAGCAATAGCACGACATCAAATAAAGCCTGTTTTTTCATCAAACAGCCTCCATATAAAAAATTTATAAGAACGGTTTTTCCGCTCTTCTTTTATTCTACCCCCCCCCCCCCGTTTTGTCAAGGTTTTTTCATATTTTTTTGTATTTCTATTGTATTTTTTATCAAAATTTTATGTTAAGGGCATCTCTAAAGACCTTGTCGAATTTTTAAAAGATGTCCGTCGAGTTTTTATTTATCATAACTATCACTTCCTGTCTTTTCAAGGGGACTAAAATCTTCTATCGGCTGCACAAGAGTTGACACCCCGCCTTTTTTCGTAACGGCTTCAAGCGGGATATGTCTTTCTTCCGAAATTATTTTTAAAATATGCGGAGTACAAAATCCTCCGTGGCATCTGCCGGAACCCGCCCGTACCCTCCGTTTAACGGCATCAAGCGTAAAAACATTTAAAGAATTACGTACCGCATCGCGTATTTCGCCTTCACTGATTTGTTCACACCGGCAAATGATTTTTCCGTATTGCGGATTTTTCTCCATTATTTTGTGCCTTTCTTCCGGAGAGAAAAGGGAAATAGGCATAATCCGCTTCCGTTCGGGATTAAAATTCTTATTAGGCTTAATCTCCATTTTCTTTTTTAAAATACCGAGCGAAATATTTACAATATCTTCTGCAATTGCAGGAGCGGAAGCGAAACCCGGCGACTGAATTCCTGCGGCGTGTACCAAATTTTCAACACGTTCGGATGCTTCTACAATAAAATCCTCTTCCCATGTACAAGCGCGCACTCCACTATAATACGCGATAATATCAGTTTGAGAAACTTTCGAATTTAACTGTAAATGTTTTTTTATTTCGGAAAGACCTTTCGCAGTTGTAGAAAAATCTTCTCTATCCATAACTTCTTCGGCATTCGGCCCTATCAGCAAATTTCCTTCAACACACGGCATTATGCCCCCGCCTTTGGAATGTCCCCGCCGTAATCCTAAAAGATACGGAATTGCGGAACTTGTTTTTTGAATTCCTTTTAAACGCTTATCCAAAATCGCATCGGTCCCCTTCCTTCCATGTATGGAAAAAAATCTGTCGCCTGCAAAGCCTGCAACTTTGTCAGCCCACACTCCTGCCGCATTTATAACCAAAGAAGCGGTGCATGTTCCGCGGTTTGTTTTAATTTCGGAAATTATATTGCCTTCTTTTTTCATCCCCGTAACTGCCGTATTAAAATAAAATTCAGCACCGTTTTGTGCCGCATTTTCGGCATAAGCAATTGTAACCTGCATAGGTGATGCGACGCCTGCTGAAGGTTGCCAAAACCCGCCGTAATTTTTAGCCGTCATATACGGATCCATATTCTTTATTTGGGCACGGGAACGGTAGCCGTAACCGTCGTCGACACCGTTTAATCTACAGCGCCGTTTCATAAAAGGGACTAATAATCTTAAAAAGGGAGAATCAAATAAAAGAAAACTACCGCAGCGGTTTATTTCAAAATCCAATTCTTTTGCTGCTTTTGTGTACATCCTATTTCCGCGAGTATTCAGCTTTCCCTTTATCTTCTTGGGGTTGTCGGCAAATCCCGGATGAATCATTCCGTCATTATGCCCCGATGCCTGCATTGCAACGTCGGTTTCTTTTTCAAATAAGGCAATTTTTAAATCATATTTTGACAATTCGCGCGCAATTGAACAACCTATCACCCCGCCGCCTATAATGACAATGTCAAAAATTTTATTTTGTAAAATTCCATCTTTTATTGCAGGGAGCCTCATAGGCTTTTCGCCTTTTCCTTTTACCGTCAAATCATTTACTACGCCCTTAAACCCGAAACGGGCGGCACTGTAACCTGCCAGCATTCGCTCGTCCATTGAAGCGACATCTCCTGTCAGCACAACGGAAGCGCCTTCTATGGTCGCATTAACCTTTTTCTCAAGTCCGAGCTTTTTTAATTTTACTTTCAAACAGTTTAATCTTTTTTGAAAAGAATCTTTTTTGTTCATTCGGTTTTCCTTTTATTTTACAAAAACTTCATATTCCGTTTTGGTATGTTTCGGGTGAAGTTAAAATTACGCCGCAAATAAAGAATAAAGAAAACTTTAAAAAAACGATGTTTTTCGAGGCTTCCTCCTGTTTCTTTAATCGCTTTTTTTTGTTTGCGAGATTTTAGTATTGTTATAAATTTAAGTTTATTCTCGATAATTTTATTTTCATTTAAGATTTTTTTATTTTCGGTACCGGAAAACCATGCGCCGTTTTCTATATTGCAAAAGAAACCGGTTCGTTCTTTTGGTAAAAGATTTTTTATCTTTACGGTTATTTTTTTTATAGTCTTAACTAAAATCAACTGCCTAAATTCCATAAACTTCGCTTTGATCTTTTTGAAAGAAAAAAGACGATTACATTTGTAAAGCTCCGTTAAAAGCGAGATTGATGTCGAAGAGAAAAAATCATTTACAACACAGCCGTGACGCGGGCGCATTACAGTCAAATCTTTAGTTTGAAGCTGCAGCAATGCATCATGTACTACAGAACGGAAAACACAGAAACGCTCCGACAAGTCGTGTTCCGGCGGCAGTTTTTCTTGCGGTAAAATTTCACCGTTCAAAATCATATCTTGAATAATCCAAGCAAGTTTATCTTTTTTTAAATTATCCGCCGCTTTTTCCATATAATACTCCGCTTTAATGGTGGTATTACCGCAAGGATATTACCACACGGTATACAATTAGTCAATAAAAGATTAAAGGGGGCTTCTAAAAATCCGACAAGGTTTTTTTACAGATGCCCTTTTATTACTTCACTGCCGGATGCCGGCTAAGAACGAGGCATCGGTTTGATGATTATACTTTCGGGAGCAAGTTTAATTGCCGTCAGCATAATTATGCTGCCGAATAAAACCGTAATAATATTGAACAAAGATTGCCAGACTGTTTGTAGTGGCAAAATAGCGACTGTCGTAGAAATCGGGGAAAAAACAGCAATAAAACCTATGCACAGTCATTGACATAAATCTGTTTTCGTTGCAATATAATCACCGTTAAAAATGCTGGTTCGATACGGTCAAAATGCTGACGGAAAACAAGTTCAGCAGGCTTTGGTTTACACAAAAACGGAACATTCTATAAATTGCAATAAAATAGACACCGAAGCCGTCAAAATTATTCAACGTTTAAATTCTCAAGGATTTGAGGCCTACATTGTCGGAGGCGCCGTTCGGGATTTACTTATCGGTAAAACACCTAAAGATTTCGATATCGCGACATCTGCGGAACCTTCAAAGATACGGCGTATTTTTAAGAATTCTCGAATTATCGGCAGACGGTTTAGACTTGTTCATGTCTTTTTCGGTGAAAAAATTTATGAAGTCAGCACTTTCCGCTCTACGGAAGACGGAACAGTCGGCAATAAATTCGGCACGATTTATGAAGATGTTCACAGACGGGACTTCACGTTAAATGCTCTTTACTATGATCCCATCAACGAACTTATAATCGACTATGTAGGCGGTGTAAAAGACATCCGAGCAAAAAAGATAAAACCGATTATTCCTCTTTCAGTCATTTTTGCCGAAGACCCCGTAAGGATTTTACGGGCGATTAAATATGCGGCAATTACGAATTCCAAGATTCCCTTTTTTGTACAAATGCAAATTCGAAAAAATGCTCCTCTGTTGGAATTCGTTTCGCCTTCAAGAATGACTGAAGAAATAAATAAAATTATTTTCAGCGGTCATTCCTTCGACATAATAAAAACTTTGCTGCATTACCGCATTTATGTTTATATACAACCCGGTGCCTGCGCTTTTCTTGAATCTTCACAACAGTTTCAGCAAGAGTATTTTGAAAGTTTAAAAAATCTGGATAAAAAACTATGTGAACTGCATACCGCTAACCAGGGGTATTGTTTAAAAGCTCTTTTATTCGATTACATAAAATTGATTTCAAATCCGGTCGGTATTCCGCACGAAGTATATATGCAAGTCTATCCCGAATGCCGGCACTTTATTTTGCCGATGAATCCTCAGCGGCGCGAACTTGAGTTCGCAATTAAAAGCTGCCTTAATGACTTGGGGATAAAGATTACATTGGATCGTAATATTCAAGCATCTGTAAATCGAAATAGCCCGGCAAAACCGAAGCAAATCCGTAAAAAAAAGAGAAACACGATATGACCTTGTATGAATATTATGTGATCTTTCCCGACGGGGAAAAACGGGAAATACGCCGACCTCTTCCTGCAGGAGCATTAGTGGACATCAACGGAAATGCTTTGCCCGGACCGCTGCCGACAAATAAAATGATTGCATACCGAATTACGGAAAAAAGAACTGTTGAAGAGCGAGGAATTGTCCGGATTATTTATAGCTTGGATCAGCTTAGTGCCGACACACTTTTAGATTATTCATACTAAAAATGATAAACACATACAACGAAACCGATTTACATAGAGCATTAAAAAATCATTTTTGTCCCAAGGGTGGAAAGACGGAACAACCCCTTATGGGAAGCATTTGCGATATTCTTTGTGATGACGGCAGCGTTATAGAAATCCAAACTTCAAATTTGGCTGCATTACGTACAAAACTGGAAAAACTTTTACCTGCCGTAACCGTAGAAATTATTTATCCCATTTCCGTAGAATCGATTATAACAGTTCTAAACAAAGACGGCACGGAGAACCGTCGTCGCAAAAGCCCTAAAAAAGGAATTTTTTTTCAAATATTTAAAGAACTTGCAGGTATATGCCACTTATTCAAAACGGGAAATTTAAAATTAAAAATAGTGTATATAACAAGTGAAATTATAAAAAGCGATAACCCTGAATATCTAAAAATCAAAAGAAAGCGACGGCATAACCGTCCCGGAATCATAAATAAAAAGCTTGCAAAAATAATATGTACGGAAGAATTTGACAACTTAAACTCACTATGTGAGCAGGTTTTAAAAACATTACCTGATGAGTTTACAAATAAAGATATTCTAAAAATCGGAGCAGGAAAATACGCTTCGTATACCACGTGGTTCCTAAAAAAACACAAGTTTATAGCTCCTGTCGGGAAAAAGGAAAAGTTTACACTATATAAAAAAACTCTTTAAGGAATATTTCCCTAAAGAGTTTTTCGGGTTTTAACCGGATTATATCTTACCAGTTATCATTCATATCGTCTTCATCACGCATATCGACTTCATACAAATCACTGACAACGCGGAGATCGTCGAAGTAGATATAGTAATGACCGTAGGCCTCTTCGGGGTCGCACTCGACGCGGAAGCCTACTATTTTTAATCCCATACTAGTTCCGTAATGATAATCCTTTTGGATAATGCCCGTTTTTCCGGCAGAGTTCTGCGGAGGAATAGCAACAGTCATCAGCCTCCAACCGGAATGATTTAATTTTCCGACATAAAGCTCAAAACGTTTACCCCAATAATCTTCAACAATCAACTTCAACGTATGAGGATAACTTCTTCCGACAACCCAAACACTTGCGGTTTTTGCAATACCTTCAACGGGAAGCGGTTTTGTGGCATATACTTCAAAAGAATTATATCCTCTTCTGTAAAAAGAAACTTTTACACCCAAAACTTTATCATCGGCAAGACCGAGTCCTTCTTCAGCAGGAATAGCTTTTTTATTTTTAGGATTTCCGTCAAATAGTCTGGCTCTAATTATGCCTTCATCGGCAGATATTTTTGAAGTCCATGTTCCCTCGCTTTCAAACTTATCGATGGAAACTTCTTTAATTCTCTGTTCAGCGGTATCAACTCCTATCTTTGTAGGATCTGCAGTATCTACGTTTGAAAGATTACCGTTATCACCTGTATTTTCTTGAGCAAAACCGGAAAACACAATACCTGCAAAAAATAAAATTACGGCAAAATATTTTTTCATCTTAGCTTCTCCCTATTAATTATTTACATTTTCGGCATTATTACCGTTTTTTTCTCCGTCAAAATCGGATTCGGTCAATTCATAACCGTCAAAAGAATCCACAAAAACGTCCGTAAGCGCCTTAAACTGATCAAAGAAAATCTTGAACTCGTCAACTCTTTCACTCGGTCTTGTCCTTATTCTGAATGCAACAAACGATAAATGCTGCTTATTGCCTAAATATTTGGAAGATTGAGGAATATTTGAAGGAACGGTAACGTGCATATTTTGCCAGCCTTTAAAATTTACAAGCCCCATCGATAAGACATGGACTCTGCCTTCGCAGTCTCTTACAAGAATTTCCAGCTCATAATAATAACCGGCACCCCAAACCCACATATCCAAACGGTGTACATTGCCCGTAAACGGAATCTCATACGGTTCACGTCCGTTATCGCCTTCTTTCGTTGGAATAATATCAACCCAGTTATCGCCTTTACGATTGAATTTCACTTCAAGTCCTAAAAATTTTGCCTTTTCCGGATCTTCTTGCATTACGCGTACGGCACGCGGTATCCCGTCAAAATATTTCAGTTTCGGATAGCCTTCCGTCACAAACTTACTACCGACAGCTTGGTAACTCCAGTCCTGACCATCAGGCTCGTCAAAAGCATCAACCATATAGGTTTGATAGTTAATAGATCCGTCTATTGCCGTTAAAGGCACAAATACGAATAAAAACACCAAAAAGATGCCTGCAAAAATTAAACCGCCATGTTTCATTTATAACTCCTTTTGTTGCGTTACAAAATTCTGTCGTTGATTATAACGTAAAAGCCATTATTTGTCAAACCTAAACCATAGCTTTTAGTAAAATAACGATACAATCTCAGTATCGGCAACTTTATCACGTTCCTACAGTCATTTATAACAATAAACCGACTATTTATTGGCATTATATCAAATTTATGTTAGAATATCAATTACCTTATGCTTGAATTATACGACTTTTCTAAAACAATCAGAGATCCTATATGGAATAACATCCCCATAACGGAAAACCTTTACGATATAACCAAAACGGAAGATTTTATGCGGCTTTATAACATAAAGCAATTGGGACCTGCCGAACTCGTTTATCCGGGTGCAAGCCATACGCGTGCCGCTCACAGTATAGGCGTTTATAACGCCGCATTAAAAATGCTTACGGTTTTGCTTAAAAAAGGCGCCGACACATGGATCACCCCGGAAGGAATAATGTCGTTTTTATCGGCGGCTCTCCTTCACGATGCGGGACATTTTCCTTTTACGCATTCACTAAAAGAACTCGGTTTAAAGGAACACGAAGAGTTAACCGCTGCGCTCGTTTTAAAAGAACCGCTTTCTTCGCTTATCGAAAAAGCAGGCGGAAACGCCGAACAAACGGCAGCTATAATTTCCGGTAGAAAAAACAAAAACGGAGAAACGGCATTTTTCCAAAAAATCCTTTCAGGTGTGCTTGACCCCGACAAACTGGATTACCTTAACCGCGACGCATTTTACTGCGGAGTCCCTTACGGCATTCAAGATACCGATTTTATCTTATCGCAAGTTTTACCCGACAAAAAGAACGGCATAAAAATAGAATCGACGGCAATTATCAGCGTGGAAAGTGTTTTATTTTCAAAATATCTTATGTACAAAGCGGTTTATTGGCACAAAAAAGTACGCATTGCAACCGCAATGATAAAAAAAGCGGTTTTTTCCGGACTTGAACAAACGGCCTTTTCTAAAGAAGCCTTATATCACCAAGACGATAAAGGAATCTTTAAGCTCCTTGATTCGTGCCGTTTTAAAGAAAAATCCCTTGCGGAAAATTTACGGAAAGGAAACCTGTATGTCATAATCGCAGAAGTTCCTTTTAACCCTTTAAATAAAAACCATCTGAGATTGGAAGATTTGAGAAAACGCAGAGACGAAGAATCTGCCATCGCGGAAAAGCTTTCGCGCCTTATAAAACAAAAAATCGATGCCGTAGACGTTCTTATAGATATACCCGAACGAATCTCTTTTGAATCGGATTTGTTTATTCAAGATGAAAATACGGTTTTCAGTAAAAGCTCTACAATATTTTCGGAACATTTTATCAAAAGTCTTGTTCCCTCGTTGCGGAAAATACGGATTGCCGTTTCTCCCGAAATTCATAAAAAAAGATTAAAATATGAGCCTTGCAATCTTGTCGATTTTTTAAATTTAGGATAGAATAAGCGCCGTATCCTTTTAATGCGGCAGCGGTCAGCCGGAATACGGGTTGAGGAGAGTATATGATTATTCATAACGTTATGGAGGATCTTATTTACAATGAAGTAAACAAGATGTTTGATGAAGCCGAGAAAAATAAAGAGAAATGGTTCACGTGCAGCTGCATGCAGTGCAGACTTGATACGATGTGCTATGTTCTCAATAGAGTGAAACCCCGTTATATCAAATCGGGCAGGGGGCTTGCTCATTTTCTTAAACTTGAAGAAAGCGAAAAAAATCAGATTATGACGGACATCACAACCCTAATTATTGAAGGAATGCATAAAGTGTTGGCGACACGCCGCCCGCACAAAGAAATTATTACGACTAAAAGTGCAAACGCTCCCGCCTTTAATTTTCCGACAATCAGCGGTAAAATCCTTAACGGCAGTAATTTTAAACCGATGGACAATGTCATTGTAACATTAAAGCTGGAAAACGATATTGTGCCTCAAATCAATATTCTATGGGATAATCCGTATAAAATTTCCGATAAAACACCCGGTATATTTACTTTTTGCCCTCAATCGATTCCTGCGATAGAAGCCGGGAAAATCAAAAAATTCGTGTTTTTAATCACTGCGGAAAAAGAAGGTTTTGAGCCGTCGCGTATTTCGTTTGAGTTGGAACTTACTTCCGAAGAACAGGAAAAATCTCCGTTAAATTCTTCGCACTTTTACGACATAAAAGATTTATTCCTTTTCGCCGAATCGGACGAACAGATATAATCCGTATAGGTGCGGTAAAATGAAACCGAAAGCTTTAGTTTTGCACGCTGCAGGAACAAATCGGGACGGTGATGCGTGTACGGCGTTAAAGGCGGCAGGTGCAGAGCCTGAAATTGTTCACATAAATGCGTTGAAAGTAAAAGAAAAAAAATGGAAAGATTATTCTATCCTTGTAATTCCCGGAGGGTTTTCTTACGCGGATGCACTTGGGGCAGGAAAGCTTTTTGCACTTGATTTAAGCAACTATTTTTTCGATGAAATGCGCGAATTCGTGTCAGCGGGGAAACCGGTTATCGGTATTTGCAACGGATTTCAAACTTTGATAAAATCGGGTATTTTGCCCGGAGGATTACATGATCGCGGTACGCACGGCAAGAACGGCTATAAAACCGGAAAAACAACTTTAACCGATAATATACAAGGGCGTTTTGAGTGCCGCTTTATCGAAATGATTCCGCAAAAGTCGGTTTGTATTTGGACGAAAAATTTAAAAGGAAATGTAAGCTGTCCCATTGCACACGGTGAAGGTCGGTTTTTAACCGACTCTCAACAAACACTGGATACGCTTTTTAAAAACGGGCAAGTTGCTTTGGTCTATGCCGATCGGACAGGAGAAAGTCCCGCATTAGGAAAGTATCCTTTTAATCCGAACGGTTCCGTTGCCGATATCGCCGGCATTTGCGATCCGAGCGGTACCGTTTTAGGACTTATGCCTCATACTGAAAACAATGTAATTATCCGCGAAAGAGATTCCGAAGAAAATAAGCGGAAAACTCAAATTTGCCTTGATATGTGGAAAGCCGGAGTAAATTATGTACTGTAAAAAGCAAAAAAACGAAATCACAGCGCGGCTCTAAGGGCGCAGCCCGTCTACGATATATTTTTCCGGCAGCTTTGCAGGCTTTCCCGCTTTATCGACACATGCCCACGTAACCTCGGCTTCGGCGCAGACAAGTCCCTGTTCATTTTTGACAACTTGCAAAAAAGAACCGGACACTTTTCCCAATTTTGTCGGTGTACATGCTATGGCAAGCTTATCGTATATTTTTGCGGAATATGTGTATTTAATATTGATGTGCGAAACATAAAGCATATATCCTTCACTAAAAAGTCCGATATAATCAAAACCGACCGCCCGTAAAAATTCCATGCGAGCATATTCCAAATAATTTAAATACACGGCATTATTAACATGGTTATAAGAATCAAGCTCATAAGAGCGGACTTCAAGATATGTTGTGTGTGTCATTCGGTTAAACGTCCTTTTTCGTTTTCTTCGTGCATCTTTTCCAATATTTCCATGATAAGATCTACGACGGCTTGTTTTTTTTCAGCTCCTTCAAGCTCCGCATGCGTGGTTTTTACGCTTTCGCGGAATTGAGAACAGTCGATAACCGGTCCTGCATCGAGAATAATTCTATCTTCACAAACCACATCTTCGGCCATGTTGCCGGATTCAGAAACTCTAAGACAGTTTCCGTTCACGGAAACCAAAAGCATTACATCCGACGTTTTTATGTAAGAATCTATTTCTTTTACACCACGTTTTGTCTCCGGTTTGCCCGGCCGGTAACGTGTTCCGGCAGGATAAACAACGACAACTCTGCCCTCTTTTTTTACTTTTTCCAATGCCCGCATTGAAGCGAGGTTTATTTGCTTACTCCGTTTAATTTGAATTTCGCGCTCTTCATCATCTTTGATAGCCCTAATCGAACGGCTCGGATAAATAAAAAGCCTGTCATAACCTTCGGTACACGCTGCAATATACCGATTGTCTTCACCCAATTTTAATCCGGCAATCGCAATGCATTTATCCGCAAGCATTTTTCCCTTTTCGCCCGTTTTACGCATTAAATTCAGCAAAATGGGATAATCGAAATTACTGTAATGCTCCGCAAGAATAATCCCTTTTTTTCCGGAGTTTACCGCTTCCAAAAATTTTTCCAAATTTTCCGCATGCCGAAACTCCGAAGACGGCAAAAGCAATGTATCAATTATGGAATCCAGTAGTCGGTTTAATTCGGGATTCCCTTTTTGTAAAACATTTTTCCCGGTAATTTCGACGGCACCTTTTGTTTTTTCGGCAAAAATCGGCAAATAATTTTTAAAATATTCAAGTAAAGTTGCAGGCATATTTTCCTCCGTTCATAATATTCATTTGAGATGTAATGTCCGTGTTATTATTCGGATAATAACAAGCGAAATTACTTGCAAGAGCATCCCTAAAATAAATTATCAAAATAATCCGTGTGTGTGTTGTACAGAGATTTATTTACCGTTAAAACGATAATAAGATATTTTGAATCGCCTATATTTTTTACGCTCTGTATAGTGTACTTAACGGTTTTTGTTTCGCAATCGTAAACTTGATTTTTAATTTTAAACTTTTCGGCAGTACCGGAAATATCGGTTTTATCTGCAAAAACTCTTGCGTGCTCGCCGGACGACGAAAGGTATTTTATCAAAAAATCGTTTCCGTTTGCAGGTAAATTTAAAGTTCGGGCTGTAACCGCCAAAAAGGCTTCGTTTCCTAAAAAAAAGCTATTTTCGGTATCCTGCGTCCATTGTGTATCAAGAGAAACGGAGCCGAAATTCAGCGGAAAGGTTTTTTTTTCGGCATTTGTACTCAATTTAAACGCCGGCAATTTATCGGGCGCCGGCTCAATCGGGGTAAAATTAAAAAAAACGGATTCATTGTGTGCGTATCCCATTTCCGTCAGTGAAAAAACGGGTTTATTTTCTTTATTTAAAATGTTTTCGATATAGAAAAGCGGAATGTAAGAAACAAACCGTATTTCGCCTTCGCCGCCGAATTGCGCCTCATTTATAAACTTTGAAGCCCGTTTTATTACAAGACTTTCCGTTTTGGGCTCCATTCTCCAGCCGTACAGTTTCGGCACAATTTCCATTAAATAATTTACGGCATACACATAATCCGAATCGTTGTTTCTACCCGAAATTATATTTTGTCCCGTAATTATAAATTCTCCGTCCGACTCTTCTCCGGAAAAAAGAATTTTTACAAAAGTTTTTCCGCCCGCCGTATACAAAAAAGAGCCTATCGTCCCTGAATTATAATACAAAAAACCGATCCATGTCGGTTCTTTCCATGAATAATCACGGTAAATTACATAATCACCCGAATTGGTGCCGCTCCAGTTTGACGACTCTTCTTCAAGCGGAAAAATGAGCTCCGGTATGGAAATAAAAAAACAAAAAAAAATATATATTTTTTTCATTGTGTCTATTATTGATTAAATTCAAACTTTGGTCAAGCGATTTACCTTAAACATTACCGGTTTTTTACCGATAATGAGAACACGGATTGGAGAAAATATTTTGCGTACAGGATTTAAAATACTTATCAGTTTAATTGTTGCGCTCGGGCTTTTTGCCGGTTTGATATTTTTAACGGCTTCAGGATACAAATCTATTGTAGAAACCGAAATTTACCAGCCTGCCGTCGTTAAAGCAGTTTATAATAATTTGGGAAAAATTGCTGAAGCCGCTGAAGAGTGGCATGCTGAAAATAAAGCATTTTTTGCCGAATTTCTTGAAAACGCCGCCGTAAAAAGGAGCGTTCAACAAGAGCAAACGGCTGCAGATATAAAAATGAGAGATGACGCCTCCGTAAAACTGCTTTCTTCGGTACCCGGCCTTGCCGGAATACGGCTTATCGACGTTGAAACGCAAAAAATTCATTTCAGTACGATTTCAAACGATATTTTAACCCAAGCCGAAAATATGATTTCGTATAAAAAATACGGAAAAGACGAAAATGATATTCCCTTGCAATTTATTACGGCAGGAGAAAACGAAAAAATAAAAATCACCGCCGATTCCGCCGCGAATACTTTTTTATACTGTCTTCCGTTTTTTAGCACATACGGCACATACAGCGGTGTTGCCGTTTTTTACGTTTCGGATAAAAGTTTTTTAAAAGAGCTTATAGCCGAAAAGAATTTTTCTCTTGCCGACAATATCACCGTATTAACCGACACAAATTATTCTATGCTGGGTATCTTGACGGGACTGCCTTACGCCGTTTCACAGGAACTGAAACCGCTTATTCTTTCCAACTGGGAAAAACCGACTGAAACGGTAAGCTTTATCTCGCTTAACAATAATCAAGAATGGGTATTAATCAGCCGGAAAGTTTCTTTCGGCTATACCGGTCAAATTTGCGAAAAAAAACTTTTTCTCTTTCCTCCCGTTGTAAAATATTTTCTCATTTTTGCCGCCGTAATTACGGTTTTTCTTATAACATTCCTTTTATTGAATTTAAAGCAGGATAAATTTGCCGCCGTCAGTGCCAAAATTCAAAAGCTGCATTTAGCGATTTTACAAAATTACATCAAAAATACCGAAAGCAAAAACCGTAAAGAGCTTCAAAATGAATTGGAGTACCGGCGACACGATGCAAATGCGGAAATAAAAAAAGGCTTAGGAAACCGCTTTTTAAAAAAGAACGGAAAAAAAGTAGATGAGATTTTGCAAAAAAGCTGGGAAGAAATATTTTCAATTATAAACGGAAAATTTTCCGAAAACGGCGGAGCGGCACAATCGGAAGTAAAAATAAACAACGAAGAACTGGCAGGTTTATTGCGGCAAATCCTTGAAGAAGCGAAATACGGCAGTTCCGCAAAACAATTTAAAAGAACCGACCATCCCGTCACCGTCTTACAAAAAGAGGACACTGCGTCCGGACGGCAAAACTCTGCCGAAGCGGAAGCCGTCGAAGAATTAGCTGAGCTTAAAGAAGCTGCTCCCGCCGAACAAGTGCCTGAACTTGACAATGCCGAACCGGTTGAAGAGCTTACCGAAATTGAGGATGCCGAACCGACGGAAGAATTAGCGGAACTCGGAGCGGCAGAAGTCGATGAAGACATTAGCGAAGCCGAAGAGCTCGAGGATATAGAAACTGCCGGTGAACTTATTGAACTCGGCGGTGATGAACCCGGCGACGAATTCGAGGACTTTGATGATATGGAACCGCTTGAAGAACCGGCAGAGCTTGGCCCCGTCGACCTTGACGCACCGATGCAATCGTTAAATGAAGCGGGGTATACAATATCAGGCTTGGACTTTTCGGATTTAAATATCCCACTTTCTCAATTTAAAAAGGCGGAAGACGACACCGAAGTGGAAGAAGTCCGTTATTTAGATGATAACTGCGATTTTCAAAAACCGATGTGGGGAAAATATCGGGAAGCTCCTGTGCAGGGCGTTTTGGATTCGGCGGGCGGAATAGAAGTTATCCCGCTTTTGGATGCCGCAGATGCAGACGGACAGACAATTATTAATGAAGACGGAATTTTTGTTATAAAAAAACCCGGAGATATACAACCTGAAAACAAAGATTTTAAAGCACTTGTAGATTCCGTATTAAAATAAATTCCTCCGATGTTCAGCATAAAATCGAAAAAAATACAGGCAGTTTGCATTTTTATTATCTATAATTTTTTTCATAATCTTTTTTGTTTTGCAATCGACACCCAATTCGATAATCCGTGGTTGTATTTAAAAGCTATTCAAGAAAGCTATCCCGACATTGCCGGCGGTTTTTTTTTCGATTCGGAAGCGGACGACTGGTGCATAAAAATCGGAAATACGCATCTTTATTGGGCTGCCGGCAGACTTTTACCGAAAAACAGTGCGGCAAAATGGCAAAATTGGGGTCCGTTTTTTTCGTATTTTTATCCCGAAACCGTTCCGGATCCGAAGTATTATCCCGAGTCGCTCGTTGAAGCATTAAAGCCGGATTCTCTTATAAAACACCGCCGCAGCGCGCCTGCGCCCAACTATACGTTTTATGCTCTCATTTATAAAGGATGGACGAAGCGGGAAATTATAAGGCAACTGAAAAAAATTAAATTTTTCGGCATTGAAATTGAAGTACACAATAGAATTGCAGACGCGCTGACAAGAATCGAAAAAAAAATTTTAACGCTGCAAAAAAACAGTCCCGAAATACGGTTTTTTATAAAAAACATAGGCGCAAGCTGGGGATTTAATTGGCGCGTCATTGCGGATTCCGGCAAACTCAGTAATCACAGTTGGGGTACGGCGGTCGACATTCTTCCGATAAATTATCGTAATAAAAAAATCTATTGGCTTTGGGAGGCCGCCGGTAACGATAATTGGATGAAAATACTGCCGTATAAACGCTGGAATCCGCCTGATGCCGTCATCAAAATTTTTGAAGATGAAGGCTTTATTTGGGGCGGTAAATGGGATCTTTGGGACAATATGCATTTTGAATATCGGCCGGAGCTTTTATATGTCCGTGATTTTATTCTTTCTCAAAATCCGGATAAATTTTCAAAAACTACACCGGACGCTGGAGCACACCTACCTGAGGAAAGCGGTGCTCCAAATATCCCCGTAAAATCCGGTACTCCATCAAATATTTTTAAAGCTGTTACGGAACTTGCTGAAACCGTAGCGCAGCTGCATTATTTTATTGAAGAAATGCAGTACAAGTATGAAAGTGCAATTGAGTTTTTTAAAGAGGATTTAAAAGCCGAAGAAGGAGCAAATGAACCCGTTCAAGAATACACGGAAACGGAGATGCCGGAGGAAGAATAATACGATAATCCCGTCCTTTGCATTCTTGACAGGATTCCGATCCGTTTGTACAATGCGCCTATGGTATATTTTGTTGGAGCGGGTCCCGGAGCGGCGGACTTGATAACGGTAAAAGGCAGAACGCTCATTTCGGATGCCGACGTCATAATTTATGCAGGCTCGCTTGTTTCAGAAGAGCATTTGCAATTTGCTAAAGCCGATTGCAAAATCTATAACTCGGCAAAAATGACGCTTGAAGAAGTTATCTCCGTTATAAAAAACAATAGCCGCGCCGAAGTCGTCCGCTTGCATACCGGCGACCCTTCAATTTACGGCGCAATTCGCGAACAAATGGAAGCGCTTGATGCTTTACACATTCCGTATGAGGTTGTGCCCGGCGTAAGCTCATATACGGCAGCGGCAGCGGCGATAAAAAAAGAATTCACTGTGCCCGGAATCAGTCAAACCGTTATCTTGACGAGGGTTGAAGGGCGGACGCCCGTTCCTGCCGCAGAAAAACTCTCTTTACTTGCAGCGCATAAAGCGTCGATGGCAATTTTTTTATCGGTACAAAATATCGAAGCGGTCGCAGCGGAATTACTTGCAGGTTATAAAGATAAAAACACGCCTGTCGCAGTCGTTTACAAAGCGACGTGGAAAGATGAAAAAATAATTACCGGAACGCTTGCCGATATTGCGGAAAAAGTAAAAACCGCAAAGATTACAAAAACCGCACAGATTTTAGTCGGCGGATTCATCGGGATCGGTTTCTCCCGTTCCAAATTATATGATCCCGGTTTCTCACATGCGTTTAGAAAAAGCAAAAACGATGGGGCCTAAAAATAAAGCGAAAACTATCGTTTGTTACTCTTTTACGGAAAACGGGAAAATGCTCGGTGAAAAACTTGCCGGTATAGCAGCATCTTCCGAATATCTTCATACTGAAATTGAGCATATTTACAATGCCGAAACGAAAGGCGGCATTAAAAGCCGCGTCAAAGGCGACTTTAAAAACAAAGCTGCTTTAATCTTTATTTCTTCGGCAGGCATCGCTGTCCGTTTTATTAAAGATTTTATACAAGATAAAACCCGCGATCCTGCAGTTCTTGTCATTGACGATATGGCTCGTTTTGTTATTCCGCTTTTATCGGGGCACCTCGGCGGCGCAAACGAACTTGCAAAAAAAATTGCGCACAGTATAGGCGCTAAAGCCGTAATTACCACCGCATCGGATGCGCGGAACATTGAAGCGGTGGATTTATTTGCCGAAAGAAATAACTATGTAATTACCTCGATGGAAGCCGCCAAAAATATTACGGCGGCGATGGTTGCGGGTAAAAGCATAATTTTTTATTCGAGCCCGGAACAGGTTTCTTCTATTCCGGATTCTTCAAAACGTATCCGTTATCCCAATGTGGTTTTATACGATGCACATATGTTCAACGAAAATTCGGAGAAGATAAAAAACGCAGGTGGAATAATCTGGGTGTCGAATTTTAAAGACAAGCTGCCGGAACGATTGCGCGCCGTTCACTTACCGTGTGTAAAACTAGTGCGGCGTACGTTGAATTTGGGAATCGGTTTAAGAAAAGGCGTGGATGAAAAAACCGTTTACCATGCAGCCGAGCTTGCGCTCAGTTCCATCGGGAGAGATTTATGCGAAGTAAAAACCGTATCCTCCATCGAGATAAAAAAAGAAGAAGCGGGACTTATCGGCTTTGCAGATCTGTTGCGTGCCGAGTTAAAATTTTTTACACAGGCTGAAATACAAAAAACAGAAGCCCTCTTTGAAAAGTCGGATTTTGTAAAACGGACGGTAGGCGTATACAATGTGTCGGCACCTTCCGCATATCTTTCGGGGGGGGCGATTATTTTGGAAAAGTTTAAATACGAGGGCGTAACGGTTTCGGTAAGCGAATAGGAGCGATTGATAGCCGGCATTGTGACCGCCCGGTTAAGATAAGCGGCGGCACTGCAACTTAGGAAATAAAAGCGGTTATCCGTTAAAACTTATTTGCAATATGGAAAGATGTGCTGATAAATAAATTTAAAGCACATGAAAACCGGTTTATTTTTTTTGCAAGACGCTAATAGAGCATCTCGCAAAAAACGTGCGTGATTTACTTCGCATTCCTCGCAAATAGAGATGTCCATCGGCAAACCGGTAAGTTGTTCATCCAAAAATTGAAGGTTTTTAGAGCCCTTTATTTTCTTTCATGCCGGAACCATTGTGACAGACAGAATTCTCCTGTTGACACAATCGGCATTTTTATGGTATAGTCTGTCTTCAGGTATCATATTCCGTAGTGCTGACGGATAATTTAAGGAGTTAAGGCTTATGCCTACAATAAATCAATTGATAAAGAAAGGGCGCAAAAGCGCTGCAAACCGGACGAAAAGCCCTGCATTGCAGTCGTGTCCGCAAAAGCGCGGCGTTTGTACCGGAGTAAAAACGGTTACGCCTAAAAAACCGAACTCGGCTTTACGGAAAATTGCCCGTGTTCGCTTAAGCAACGGTATTGAAGTTACCGCATATATTCCGGGTATCGGGCACAATCTGCAAGAACACTCCGTTGTTCTCGTAAGAGGCGGTCGTGTAAAAGACCTTCCCGGTGTGCGGTATCATATCGTACGCGGAACAAAAGACGCGCTCGGTGTAGAAGACAGAAAACGAGGTCGCTCCAAATACGGAGCAAAGAAGCCTAAGGCATAGAGGTGAAAAATGGGTAGAGGAAAAGTTGCCGTAAGAAGACCCGCGTCTCCCGATACAAAGTACAATAGCATTGTTGTAACCAAGTTTATCGGAAGAATGATGCTTTCGGGAAAAAAGAGTATTACAACAAAAATTATGTATGATTCTTTCGACAAAATCAAAGAAAAAACGGGAGAAGAACCTTTAGCCGTTTTTTCCAAAGCTTTGGACAACGTAAAGCCCGTTGTTGAAGTAAAATCACGCAGAGTAGGAGGAGCCACATATCAGGTTCCTATGGATATCCCCGAATCGCGCCGCGAGGCTCTTGCGATGCGCTGGCTTATAGGCGCCGCACGGAAACGCAGCGGACATGAAATGTCGGAACGCTTGGCGGCGGAGCTCATCGATGCATACAACAATACCGGAACCGCCTTTAAGAAAAAAGAAGAAGTTCATAGAATGGCAGAAGCTAATAAGGCTTTCGCGCATTTTAGGTGGTAAAGCTTTATAAAAAGCGGGTTCGTTTTAAACGAAGCCGCTTTTTTGTATTATTGCTATTATTGTTGTAGATAACAATCCGCATATTCACTACAACTAAAAAGTGCTTAATTTTAAGGCGTCTTGAGTCCAACCCCTTTGTAGGCTCATCGGCAAATATTAAATGCGCTCCTGCGGAAGTGCCCATTGCAATCATAGCCCGCTGCTTCATTCCGCCGCTGTAAGTGTGAGGATATTGAACCGCCCGTTCTTGCTCATTACCTAAATTGAATTTACGTAAAAGGTCTACGGCTTCTGCCTCCGCATTTTTTTGGAATACCCGTAATGAATTATAAGATGCTCCCCGACTTGATAGCCCACTTTAAGAAGCGGGTTTAAAGAGTTTCCGCTGCCCGTCTCACCTATAATTGCAATTTTGTCTTTTTCAAAAATATCCAAATTAAAATCTTGAAGCACTTGCGGAGCATTTTTTGCACCGAATGAAACGCTTAAGTTTTCTATTTTGAGAAGAGGAGCATCTATTAAATTTATTTCAGTATTATTCATTTTTTGTTCCGTAATATCTATAAGCATAAAACCTAAAACGGTAACCGAGATGCAGATAATCGGAGGCAGGTACCACCATATTTGCCCGCGCAAAATGCTATGCCGAAAAAAAGCGTACCGCAAAATTGTACCCTATGCAGTTTGATGGAAACCGATTATTGGTAAAACATCCGGCATCCTTGTCAATGATAAAAATCATCGATATACAAAGATTTTCTTAATAAGACCGTTCCGTATTTAAGTAAAAATACCGGCTTATTTTTACCGCAAACTCTGCGCAATACAAAGCAATAGCCCTAAATTAAAAAATAGTATATAATTCGAGAAAATAAAAACTGCGTATTTTGCGCAGGAATTAAAGGAGCGTCTATGCATATTTCAGACGGAGGGTTATCTACAGCGGTATGCGCCGTAACGTATGCTGCAGCTGCGGCGAGCATCGCTTTTGCAGCCAAAGGCACCAAGGAAGAAGATATACCTAAAATCAGTTTAATGGCGGGAACATTCTTTGCCATTTCGTTAATTATGATTCCGATACCGCCGAGTTCGGTACATCCGCTTATGTGCGGCCTGATAGGGATTATCGTAGGTTGGAAAGCGCCCCTTGCGTTTTTTCCCGCTTTGCTGCTGCAAGCACTGCTTTTTCAGCACGGTGGGATAACGACGCTGGGGGCGAACACCTTAATGCTTTCGATATCCTCATGGCTTTCGTTTTTGATTTTTAAAAAATGGAAAACCGAAAATGTCTTTTTAAAGGGTGCAGTAATCGGAGCACTGTCGGTTGTGTTCGTCGTTTTGGTTTTGTCGTGTCTTTTATTGACCGGCGGGAAATTTTCGAAAGAAACTTTTATTGCGCTGTTTGTTGCACATTCGGTAATTATGGCGGTGGAAGCCGTTCTTACAGGGTTTGCCGTCCGCCTCATTTTAAAAGCAAAACCGGAATGGTTTAAAACAAATTAAAAGCAAGGAAAACCTTAAAGAAGGGATCCGATAAAAAGCACTGATAAAAACTTTTTTCGGGAATTGATATTCCCTACAAAAAGTTTTATAGGAGGTAAGATAAACAGTTCGGCGCAAATAGCGCCTCGACGTTTATCTTTCGAGTTTGCCCGCGAGGCAAACGTCGCATTATTGTATAGGCTTTTTTACTTCGTTACAAAAGCACTGATAAAAACTTTTTTCGGGAATTGATATTCCCTACAAAAAGTTTTATAGGAGATTAAAAATGAAAAAGAATATCATTATATTAGTATTTGTTTTAGCGTGCGCTGCTTCCGTTTTTGCGCATGCTATGTTTTTGGACTTAATCGAACCCGGCGTTTTCAAAGTTGAATATGACGGCGGAGGATTTACACCGGGCACGGTTGTTACGCTTTATTCCGATGGCGGGACCGAAGAAATTCAGCACGGCACGGTAGACGAAAACGGGCTTTATAAATTCGACCCGAAATTGGAGGTTCTCAGCGCAACAGCCGAAGACGGAGAAGGACACGTTGCGTATTGGGAAGCCGAATATGAAGAAAGCGGGGAGGAAAATGCTGCAGATACGACCGGCACCGAAAAGAAAAGCGGAAAGGTTTTAAAAATCGGCAAACCGAACCGCCAAAGTAAAATTCCTGCCGTTTTAACGGTTCTCAATACGTGTGCTATTATTTACTTATTCTTTGAATTTAGACGACTTAAAAAAGGGAAAAAGGCACAGGTTCAAACCGGAACGGAAAACACGCAAGAGAAAGTATAAAACTCTTCTAAAAACTTCAGTTTTTCAAGGTAAGCTTCGCGCAATCGGGTACGCGAAGCTTACCGGTGTTCCTTAAGTTTTATTTGCGACATTATGGGACTTATTAAAAACTCGTTATCGTATTTCTATCTCGGTAATGACCGATTCATAAGGGCGGAGTATTTTTTGATGGGGTATAAAGTTTTTATAATTAAATAAAAGAGGGTGTCCTTGTATTTCCGTTTTAAGTTTTTGAGTTTTACCTGACATATTGCAAACAATAAGCAGCTTTTTAGTATTTGCAATTCGATAATACGCAAAAATATTTTTTCCCGCATGTATAAATTCTATACTCCCTTCCTGTAAGGCAGGTTCGGAATTCCGTATTGCAATTAGTTTTTTATAATAATGAACGCACGAATCGGTCTTTTCCAAATTATTTTTTATGTTGATTGTTTTATATGTATC
>CAUUAT010000009.1:0-30664 GCA_963543195.1 uncultured Treponema sp. | reverse complement strand
ATGTCATTCAGCATATTGCAAGTCAAACGAATTTGCTTGCAATGAATGCGGCGATAGAAGCGGCGCACGCAGGTGAGTCGGGAAAAGGGTTTGCCGTCGTTGCCGACGAGATTCGCAAACTCTCCGAAGAATCGAGCATTCAGGGAAAGACGATAACTTCCGTTTTAAAAAACTTGAAAACAGAAATCGATAAGATTGCGGAAAGTACGTCGCGAGTTGAGTACTTGTTTTCCGAAAGTTTTGAATTGACCGAAGCCGTCAAGAGCCAAGAAGAAACGGTTATGAATGCGATGCACGAGCAAAGTTCGGGGAGCGGTCAGCTTTTGCAGACAATGTCGTGTATTACGGACGTTACCGATGCCGTAAAACAAGGCTCCGGCGATATGCTCGCCGGCAGTAACCGCGTTTCCGAGCAGATGCACAATTTGACGAAGATAACCGAAAACATTACGGCGGAAATGTCCGGCATGGTTACGGCTGTAGAAAAAATAAGCGGCGCCGTCCGTGATATTGCAAATATAAGCAAAGAAAACAAGCAAAACCTTGAAGACCTTGCAGACGAAATCGGAAAATTTAAAGCGTAAGTTATGTGCCGTTCGGCGCCGAAAAAAGGCAAAGACTTGCAGGCATTAGCCCTCCGGTAATTGGGCATCTTTAAAAACTTCAGTTTTTTAAAGATGCCTTAAAAGCAGGAATTGCCGTTTATCAAGTAAAAACCGATCTTTAACTCTTCAGTAAGCGTTCGGTTAATCAAGCGTCTCAATTTCAGGTAAATCGGGATGAACGGAACGGAGGTTTTCATAAAACCGGTTTTCTATTTTTATGCCGTTGGAAGTAAAGCCCAATTTTCGGTCTTTACGGATTGCTCCATGAAAATCGCTTCCGGCGGTTACGGGCATCTGTAATTCGGCGGCAAGAGCCTCCAGTCTTTTGCAATCGTTGTAACGAGTAGAAGCATTCCATGCTTCAAGCCCGATAAGACCGCGTGCTTTATATTCGGCAATAATCTTAGGCAAAACCGACCACGAAAGATAGAGCGACATCGGGTGTGCAAGTACGGGAATTCCACCTGCAGAATTGATTGCAGAAACCGCTTCTTCAAAATCGGCGTTTTGTTTTTCTACAAAACACGAGCAATGTTTACCCAAATACTTATCAAAGACCGTTTGACTGTTTTTTACCATTTTTTCGGCAACCATATATGCGGCAAAATGGGGTCTCCCCAGTCCGTCTGCACCTCCTGAAAATTCCTTTACTTTTTCGTATGTTATTTCAAAACCTTCCGCTCTCAGTTTTTCTGCAATAAGCATATTCCGCTTCTTTCTTTCACTTTGAAGACGCCGTATAAGAGCGTTCAATTCGGAAGAAGATTTGCGCAAATCGAGTCCTAAAAGATGAAATTCGCCCGGCTGCCAATTCACACTGATTTCAATTCCGCGTATAAAAATAAGATGAATCTTTTTCGCCTCGCGTTCCGCCTCGTCAAGTCCCGCAAGAATGTCGTGGTCGGTTAAAGCAATTGCAGAAAGCCCGTTTTGCTTTGCCGTTTGAATCAATTGAGCGGGGCTAAGCGTTCCGTCCGAAGCCGTCGAATGGGTATGTAAGTCAACCATACGTGCGAGTATATCAAAAAAAACGGTTTTAACCCAGAGAGGCGGAAAATCGTAAATCCCGCTGAAAAACTTTGTAATTCAATTATTATATAAGGCGTTACAAAATTACTCGTAAGGCGCTTCTATTTGCGAAGGATGCGAAGCTAGTCCGACAATGTTTTTTACAGACTCCCCGTATGTTATTCGGACGATATTATAAAAACATAGACATAAGTTTTAAAATCCATTATACTAACGCAAATTTTTTTAGGAGGCATATTTTATGAAATCTTTTTCTAAATTTGCACATGTATTTTTTTTGGGTCTTTTTGTCGTATCCGCGGTGCTTTGCATAAGCTGCCAAAACGGAGGAAATGCAATTCTTAACAAAGATAAACCGCTTGTTTTTTTTAACAGACAACCCTCCGATCCTACGACCGGTGCAATTGACATGGACACGATGAATTGGAACGACAAAACTTATTACGTCGGTTTCGATGCGGCGGGCGGCGGTGCCGTTCAGGGGAAACTCATCACCGATTTTCTTGCAAACGCAGAAGCGTCAATTGACAGAAACAGTGACGGAATTTTAGGCTATGTTTTATGCATAGGAGATGTCGGGCATAATGATTCGAAGGCAAGAACCGAAGGTATTAGAAAAGCTTTGGGGACATGGGCAGGCTCAACCGACCCCGGCATAGTTCAAGAAGGTTCCGTTATCATCGCGGGAAAAACACTGAAGGTTATAGAACTTGAAGGCAAGGCTATGACGGGAACGGACGGCTCGACATGGAACGCAAATGCCGCCACCGAAGCAATGGGCGGCTGGGCTACAAAATTTGCAGATCAAATCGATATGGTTGTATCCAACAATGACGGTATGGCTATGGGTTGTTTACAGGCTTCAAACTATCCTGAAGGTGTTCCGATTTTCGGATATGATGCAAATGCGGATGCAATTGAAGCCGTAGGAAAAGGCGCACTTACGGGAACCGTCTCTCAAAACGTAGACGCACAGGCTACAGCAACCTTACAGGTTTTAAGAAATTTGCTTGACGGTTTAACCGGCGACGATGTCCGTACCAAAGGTATTTCCGAAGCCGACAAATACGGAAATAAAATATCGGCTCCTATCCAGTATTGGAGCGAAGTAAAAGCCGTTATGGCTTCAAATTCCGCTGTAACAACCGATAACTATAAACAATACATGGGCGGAACCAGAGATTCCGGCGTCAAGCAAATAAACGCCGATAAGAAGAAAGTGCTTTTAACTATTTACAATTCGGGCGATAATTTCCTTTCATCTTCTTATGTACCTGCGCTAAAATACTATGCTCCGCTTTTGAATATTGAATTGACAATAGTCCAAGGCGACGGTCAAAACGAATCAAGCTGCTTGGATAAATTCACCAACTTGAACAACTTCGATGCATTTGCCGTCAATATGGTAAAAACCAATTCAGGTGCGGATTATACAAACAAACTGAAATTCTAATGCTATTACCCGATGCCGATTAAATGCGCTTACCGCCATGATCGGCACGGGTATATGTGCACACCGTCAAAGGTTTTCGCACGCCTTCAACGGCGGTTCCGCCGATTTTATAAAACAAACAGATGGAAACACGGTTAAGGAGACCGATATGAAAAATATAAAAAAAGACTATAAAATATTAGGAATGCCAATCCTGCTTTTTTGCATCATTTCTTTTGTTGTAATTGCAGCCGTTTGGTGGGATAAAATGCCCGGCGGGATGATAGGAGCATTACTGGTAATGATGGTACTGGGCGAAGTACTCAATATTGTAGGAGACAATACGCCCGTTATAAAAACTTTTTTCGGCGGCGGTCCTATCGTAATAATATTTGCTTCATGCGCATTGGCATATTACAAAATCTTACCCGAATCGGTCGTGAAAAATATTTCAAGTTTTATGAAAGGCGGCGGCTTTTTAGACTTTTACATTGCGGCGTTGATTACCGGTTCCATATTGGGAATGAACAGAAATCTTTTAATAAAAGCCGCAATACGTTATTTCCCGTGCATAATCGGTGCCGTCGCCGCAGCGCTGCTGCTCGTATCTGCGGGTGCTCCCCTTTTCGGAATAAAGCCTTCCGAAGCGATAGCATACATCGGAATACCGATTATGGGCGGCGGCATGGGTGCAGGGGCGGTTCCTATAGCGCAAGTTTTTTCATCGGCCCTTAAAATTTCTACAGAACAAATTCTTTCACGGCTGGTTCCGGCAGTAGCTTTAGGGAATGCGCTTGCTATCGTTTCAGGCGGTTTATTAAACAAATTAGGTAAACTTAAGCCGTCATGGACGGGCAACGGACAACTTTTATCGAGCGGAACGTTCGATATTCCCGATGATATGGAAGAAACTAAAGGATTGAACCTTTCGGAATTCGGAACTGCGATAGTAATTACAACAACTTTCTTTACGTGGGGAAAACTTATTGCCGAACTATTAAAACTTCTAAAGGTCGATATTCATACCTACGCGTGGATGATAATAAGCGTTGCCGTTGTAAAAGCCTTAAATATTTTACCCTCTCAATTTGAGAGAGCTTGTTCGGTATGGTATAAATTCGTCGCGAAAAATTTTACTGCGGCTCTTTTAGTCGGAATAGGAATAGCGTATACAAACTTAGGCGATATCATCATGGCTTTTTCGTGGTCATATTTTGTTTTAGTATTGCTCGTAATACTGGGAGCAATTATTGGAGCTGCTCTTATAGGAAAACTTGTCGGATTTTATCCGATAGAGTCGGCGCTTACCGCCGGTCTTTGTATGGCGAATATGGGAGGAACGGGAGATGTCGCGGTTTTGACTGCTGCAAAAAGAATGGAGTTAATGCCGTTTGCGCAAATATCGTCGAGGATAGGAGGAGCTTTTATTATTCTGCTTGCTTCATTTTTAGTTCCGATATTCTTCGGCGGCTGATTTTTTAAGCTGCGTATAACGAAAAAACCGGCGCAATATGCCGGGTTTAACCTTTTTCGTAACGGATAACGTATGCAATTGTCAATGTGGCATATGCCGGCACTATGCTTCTTCGTTTTTCTTGCAGGCTTTGTAGATTCTGCAGCGGGAGGCGGAGGGCTTATTTCATTGCCCGCTTACTTATTTATCGGGCTTGCGCCGCATACGGCGATAGGGTGCAATAAATTTTCGGCGGCATGCGGGACGACTTTTTCGGCAATACGGTTCCTTAAACACGGCGCTTTAGACCGGCAAGTTGCAATTATTTCCGCATGCTTTTCCTTTATTTTCTCGTACTTCGGAATGAAACTTGCGCTGAAAATAGATGCCGAGGTGCTTAAAACCGCTTTAGTGTTTTTTTTGCCCGCGGCAGCGGTTCTTTTTTTCTTAAAAAGGGACTTCGGTAATGAAAATAAAACCGTATCAATTAAAAAAAATAAAATGTTTCTTTTAGCCGCATGCGCAGGGCTTCTGCTCGGATTTTATGACGGACTTATAGGGCCGGGCACAGGTACAATCGCCGTTATTATTTTTTCCATGTGGATGAAATACGATTTAAAAACAGCCTCCGGTAATGCGAAAATAGTGAACCTTGCATCCAATTATGCCTCTCTTATTGCCGTAATCACAAACGGTAAAGTTATCTATTCAATTGCGGTTCCGGCAGCACTATTCGGAATAATCGGCAATTATATTGGCTCAGGCTTTGCATTAAAAAAGGGGGCGGTTTTTATTCGGCCTTTGATGATTATCGCAATTATTCTTTTATTTATAAAACTGTTTTACGATATTTTCGGAGCAGCATTTTTCGGCGGAAATTAAAAGGGAGTAGTACTCGAGCGTATGAACTCCGTCTTACACAAAGGCTTAATAAGAACTTTTAAAAATCCAACAATTTTTTAAAGATGCCTTTAATATGTGAAATTCTTTCCGCAGTTGAGAAAACACCGCTTTATACGGGCAGATTATCCGTTTAATCGGCGGGAGCAACAATGCGCAATTAACGGGTGCGGTCATCAAAAACTCGATTGATTTGTTTCGCGTCTCTTGCAAATAGAAATACTTCACCGATTCCGACGCAGCTGCGTTACCACCCGCCGGAAGCGCCGCCGCCCCCAAAGCCGCCTCCTCCGCCCGAATAGCTGCCGCCGCTTGAAAACCCTCCGGAAAAGCCCGAACCCGAAAAAAGGATTGAACGGAATCTGCGGTGCTTTCTTAAGAGGCGCAATATAATTAAAAAAAGTATTATCAAAACAATGTTTACCGTAAGTGTTCCGGAAGCATCTCCGCGACGGCGGTCGGTTTCGGTAAGTTTCATCAGTGTTTTGTCTTTAAGCGCGTAACCTGTCATCGCTTGTACACCTTTTAAAATTCCTTCCCCATAGTAGCCGCCTCTAAATTCGGGAGCAATAACAGTGCGGATAATAGCGGAACAAGCGGCATCCGTTAAATTCTCTTCAAGTCCGTAGCCGACTTCAATACGAACTTTCCGCTCGTCAACTGCAATCAAAAGAAGCGCACCCGAATTTTTTTCTTTTGAACCGAGTTTCCATGCATCCGCGACGCGCATAGAGTATTCTTCCAAATCTTCGCCTTCAAGCGATTGAACAATAAGCACTGCGATTTGGAGTTGAGATGCTTTTTCATTGCTCAAAAGGAAAGATTCAATTTCGGCTTTTTTTGTAGCCGTTAAAATACCGACCGTATCGTTTACCGGACCTTGCAGAGCGGGCACATGTAATGCAAAGACGGAAACAGCCGACAAAATGCCAAAAAGAAAAATACTTAAAAAATAATGTTTTCTATTTGTCATAATTTTTACCGCTCCAAAAGTACAAGTCCGTCCGGCAGCTCGTTGAGATTAGGTCCCTTATTCGGAAAATGTTCGTGTAAAATCCTGCCGCATTCTTTTACAGCGGATATAAGAGCTTCCGCAGTCCGTTTCGACTTCAATCCGCTTGTTATAAGCGCACAAATTTTATTCCATTCGGATTGCCGAACTTTTCCGTTAATTCCTTCATCGGCAATTACAAAAACTTTCCGCTCAAGGACGGAAATGAAAATAAGAATACCGGCGTGCTCCGCAGTTTTATAAACTCCGCTTTCAACGAATCTGCGCAAAGCGCGCTCATACACGCGGCGCGTTTTCAGCTTGGACGGAATAATAAGCCTATCAATCGCAGGAATATTCATAATAAGGTACAGGATGAAAACAACAAGCGCCGCCCCTGTACCGATGACCGCCGTTAATTGCGACGGTGTGGGGAACCAAACCGTATGTTCCAAAATCCGCCAAATCGAATTTGAAAACAAAACTAAAATGAAAAAAGAAACAAACGCTGCACACAGCGAAACAAACAATTCTACAAAAACATACGTGTCGCTTTGAGCCGCAGCTGTAAGCGCAATTTCACCGCTCGTATTTTTTTCGGCTTCCGCAACAGCGCTTTTAATTTCTTCAAGCTGCGTAAGATTTACATTCAGCATTTTCAACAGTTTATTTTTTGTCATATTCTTATAATCCTTATAGAGAGTCTCTAAAACCTTTAGTTGTCAATCAGCTTTGCCGATCGGACATCTCTATTTGCGAAGGATGCAAAGCAAATCCAACAGGATTTTTAAAAGTGCCCTATAAAAGCTGCATTTATTTCAAAGGTATAAAGCAAATTCAAATTAAGCTTTTTACGGATGTTTAAAATTAAAACTCAACGTCCGGAGCAACTTCCGCATGTTCATCTGCTTTAAAATACATTTTTTCCTTAAAGCCGAACATACCGGCAAGCAGGGCTTGCGGAAACCGTCTGATTTTTACGTTATAGTACTGCACCACTTCGTTAAACCTTTTACGTTCGACGGCGATACGGTTTTCCGTTCCTTCAAGCTGGCTTTGCAAATCGAGAAAATTTTCATTTGCTTTCAGCTCAGGATAATTTTCCGTAACCGCGAGAAGGCGCTGCAGCGCGCCGCTCAAATCGTTTTGAGCTTTTTGAAATTGCGCGAACGCTTCGGAATCATTTAAAACCTCATCCGAAATTTGTATAACGCCTCCTGCGCGTGAACGCATTTCCGCAATTTCCGTAAAAACTTTTTCTTCATGGTTTGCATAACCTTTTACGGTTTTTACCAAATTCGGAATAAGATCAAACCGACGCTGATACACATTTTCAACTTGGCTCCATGCAGCTTTAACGTTTTCGTCAGCACTCACCATCGAATTATATGTTCCCGCGACACAGCCGTAAAGCAAAAACAACACAATTAAAATAGAGCCGATAATAATCAGCCCCGTTTTTAAGCCTTTACCCATTTTATAACTCCTATATTTTTGGAAGCTTGCAAAAAAATTCGTTTTAAAGGTGAGCTCTGCTCACGGTCTTTCCTTATTTTATTTGCAGTTTTGAATTTATTTAATTTTTTCATCAAATACAAATACAATTTGCTTTGCCAGAGCCTGCGTCGCCGAAATAAGAGCCTCATCTTCGGTAAACCCTGCCCCCCGTTTTGTCACGCTTTGCATATAAATTATCTCATTTGCCTTTACATCGTAAATCTCAACTTCGGCAGTCAGCACTGCAAAAAAACCGGAATCGGAAATTTCAACTTCTCCGGTGCTCACTTTTGCATAAATAAAAAAATCAGCAAGCGATTTTTTCGAATTTATTTTCCCCGTATTAAAATTCATTTTTTGCAAAAAACCGGCTATGTTTTTTTCCGTCTCGGATGTAATCAACGCTTTTTTATTGTGTCCGTATTGTTCAATAAAAATATCGACTTTTCCGATTCGTTCATTTTTTTTATTTTCATTTTGCTCAATCGTATAATGAAACACAACTGCCGCTTTACTTGTAATTCTTTTTAATTCGCTTATCTCTTTTTCGGCAGTCGGTAATTTTACGGATTTAAGCATTTTACACAATTGTTCAATATCGAGTTCAAACCTAACTGTGCCGGAGCACGCCCTATCTTGAAGCGGCAAAATAAATTCCGCGCTGCCGTCCCGATCTGCTTCTACCCTTTCAACAAATAGTCTTTGTCTACCGTTCGCTGCAAACGGTTTTATGCTGTACGTTACCGTCAGCGGAATATTTTGTTCAAAACATTGTATTGCAAATGCCGGCAATGACTTTCCTGCAGCGCCTATTATAGGATTTCCGCTTAGAGCGTTTAATTTTATTTTTTTTAAATTTTGTTTTGCATTTCGGATATTATTTTCAAATTTTATTTCTTTATTTTCCGCTTGCACGGTAAAAACAGCACATCCCGCCTGCACATAATTATATGCCGCTGCAAAATATTTTTCTTCGGCACAAAACCGCTCCGCATCTTTTATAGGACGATTTATACTGTCCGCTCTTTCGTCCGCAAGCGCTAAAAGCCGCTCTCTTTCTTTTTGTAATTCCGTTTTATTATATGCGGCTAAAAGATAAACGGTTACACTGCCCTCTTTTTTTTCGATGTATCTGTTTTTTATTTTAAGATTTTTTATGTTTGCACTTGCGTACTGTTTTATCTCCTGTTCTATTGTTTTATCGACGGTATCAATGTCGCCGAAAGAAACGGCAGAAGTATTTGTTTTAATTGAGACTCCCAGCAAACGGACAACTTCTAAAATTAAATTATTTTTTGCGTCGCCTTCTGCAAGCGTTATATTTTCATTCGTGCCGGAAGCCGTAAAATATTCATTCTGTAAATCGCCCTGCGGTATATGTAGTATCCAGTCGGGAATATTTTCCGGTTTTGAAGCAGGCACCGTTACACATGAAAATAAAAAAAACGAAAATAAAAAAATAAAAAATCTGAAAATATGCGCTTTATTTAACGAAAACATAAAACCTTAACCGTTTTTTTTAAAGGGAACTTCAAAAAACTTCAGTTTTTGAGATTTTCCTCGATTTTAATTTGCAATGTTTTTCATAAGTCATTGAACATATAAAGACTTATGAAAAATTCGTCAGGCATCTCTAAAAATCTAACCAAGTTTTTAAAGATGCCCTAAAGTAAGAAAACCGGCAAAGATTATTAGATGAGTATTTTCCGAATCTTCTCTACCGGTTTTAGTTTTTTAAATACCTTCGCTGAGAGCTTGTTTTACTCTTTCGCGGACGGTCTTTTCTTCTTCGGTTTTCGGCTTAACGTTGTCGGCGCCATTAACGGCATCACTTACAAGCCTATCCAAAGTTTTTTTCGGAATACTGTACAAAACAATGTAAGTAAAATCATCGGCAGAAGGTTTCCCGTCGGCATCAAAATAACGCATTTGCACCCAATAATCGGATTCTTTTTTAAAACCGGACAAATTCGTGTTTGTAATTGTTTTTACGATGTCTTCAAGATACCCGTCGATTTTATCCTTGTCGCCTGCCGCCGCCGCTGCCGCTTTGCTTTCAACACGCATTCTTACCATCCGTGCCATCTCACTGGGAACCGAAAAATCTCTCGTCCATAGTTCTGCGCCTTCCAAACTTTTAGAGCGCGGCGATTCAAACTTAAAAAGATAAACATCTTTGTAGTCGGAATTTTTTTGCAGTTCTTGCGGCTCTTGCGCAACCCACATCGGAACATCTTTTCCCCATTTGAAATTTCTGTGATCGATAATTTCAGGTTTTTTTACATTCGGCGAAACGGTGCCGAGCGCCTTAGAGTCTTTCGTTGCACAATTTGCGAAAATAGCTGCGGCAGCAGCTAAACCGATAATCATTTTGATTGCTTTTTTCATATTTTGCCTCCTCGAAAACAGCAAATTATATATTCAAAAAACGACCGATTAAACCTTCGAAAAAACATTTAATCGGAGTTTTTCTTAGCGGCACATAGTATGCACCCGTTTAAAATCCCGACTTAAAAGTCAATGCTTTACCTCGCAGCATTACAAGTTCCATTTTTTCAAAACCGGGAACAACTTCGGCGGTTTCGTAAATAACCGCTTCCAAATCGTCAATCGTTCCGAAAAGAAATACCGCATATTTGGTTTGAGCTGCAGACTGATAAACGGTTTTTAAATCTTTCACGTTATTTTTTAATTCTTTTCTGAACCGGGCAAGGCTTTTACCGTCAGGCGTATCGTTAATTATCAGTTCGTACCGTATGCCGCCGGAATACGCTTTCGCCAAAAGAAGTTTTGCTTGGTCAATCGCAATGGGCAGCGCCTTATAAACGGTCGACTGAACGGCATTCGACTGAGCGTCGTAGCTGCTTGTCTTACTGAACGTTTTCGGACTTGAATAAGGCACGGAACCCAGCAACTCGCCGGTTGACGGATTAAAAATTTTAAGTGTAATTTTTGCCGAGCCGTAATATCCGCCGTAATCGTAGCCGCCCTCGGTTACGGCATCAAGTTCCATGTAAACATCGGCGTTCAACTTTTGCGCAATAAACTGAATCACCGAAAGATTTTCGGCGGCGCTTTCTCGGTATAAAAGGGCGTTATCTTTTTTCAGTTTCTCAACTTCGGCGGCATCAACCGCGCGGTATCCTTGTTTTAAAAGATATCCGTTCGCCGTCTCTACGGCGGATTTCAATAAAAACGCATCGGTAGCGGAATTTTCGGCATTAAAAACCATATAGGTCATGGTTTCGATATAATTATTTAAAAACTCAACGTTCTCGTTGCTCTTAGCCGCAGCCTTTGATTCGGCAAGGACGGTATCGGCATCTTTCGATTTTGCAATGCTTCCCGTTTTTCCACTGTCCGAATTTATGCCTTCCGTTTTCAACAACGATGCAATTTCCTGCATTTTTACCGGAATTACCGCTTTGCAAATATAGATTTTTCCGTTTTTTGTTTTCTGTAAAATCTTCATATCGGCATTGACAATGTACCGGTTCGGATTTTCGGTATCGTATAAAATTTCCTGCAGCCTTTCTTGATTCGTCTGTTCCGCATAAATGCCGATAATGTCGATGACACCTTGCTTAATCGCCGAGATTTTTGCTTTATTTACGGAGCGTACAAACGAATCACCTTCGCCCAGCGCGGTATATTCTTGTACGTCGTTATACTGCGGAATTTCGGTATCACGGTTTTTGCCGAAACCGCTTCTCAGACGCTCTTCGATAGAAGCGCACGAGAAAAACATAAAAACGACTGCAGTTAAAAAAAACAAACTCTTTTTTCTCATCCTATCCTCTTTACTAAAATTTTATCGTAATGCCCGCTCCAAGCAGGGGGCGGAACACGATTTTATTTCCTCTATAAAAATCGAATCCGGCTTTACATCCGGCGTCAAAGCCGATTTTTATATCTCTGCTTACAAGCCAGCTTGTATGAACAAACGTTTTAAGCCCCGTTTCGGCGGATTCCCATTGAGGCTTTTTTCCTTTTGAATCGGAACTGAACGCTGCATAGAAAAATTGTATCGTCGGTAAAATCTGAATTCGTCCGAAATACGTATTCCAAATTTCCATCCCGATTAAAACCGAAAAAGGGATGTCGCCGTTGATACTTTTGTCTGCGGAAAATCCTACTTCAACGGCATAGCACGGCCGAAGGCGGTAAAATCCGCGCGTCTGTGAAACATGAATGCCAAATTGAAAAATTGCAGCATCCTTAATTTTTAATGTGAATTCTCCCGTAAAAAAAACGCGTATATCAAACGGGAAACGGGGCACTTCCTTTAACTGGTCGCCTACGGTTATATGCTGATTTGCATAAAGCGTCAATGCCGTCGAAGCGTTTTCTTCCGTACCGGTTACGACGACAAGACCCGTTTCCAATTCGGTATTGTTTTCGTCATAACCGATAACGGCATATTCATCTCCTTTTTTTACGCCGAGTTCGTTTCCCAATTCAAAATATACATTTCCCTTTTCCGTTTTTATTACACCCGTTTTTATTATAAAATCTTCGACGCCGCGCAACGCTCTTTCAAGTTTTATACCAAATACCGTAACGGCAATGTCTACGGCACCTTGCAGCGTTCCGGATTCCGAGCTTCCATTGATTACAAAATATGAAATCTTCATTTTTTTTTGCATTGAATAAATATGAAATTCAACCGCACATTTCACTTTATACGTAAAGTCCGTCTGTTCTTCTTTTTTACCGCTCCCGCTTACACCGTTTTTATCTTTTTCTTTGTTTTCGTTTTTCTCTTCGGTTTGAATTTTTTCAAACGAATATGTCTGCACAATCGGCACAACTATATAATATGCGTTGACCGTTTTTTCCCAGTCGGCTTTGGTAAACGCTTCGTGCCCCATCAGCACTTCTTCGGGTAAGGCGCTCTCCGTTTCCCGCGCTCTTAAAACGGCATCGTTAAACGATTCCAAATCGGTATGGGAAAATCTATACCCCATTGCAATTACATTAAATCGTTCGAGAGTAAAAAAATTACGCATAATCTCCGAATCAATCCCGGTATATAAGGATTCAGGAATTATCCATCCGTAAAACGAAAGAGGGAAAATTGCGACATCCTGTTTTTTGCTTACGTTTTGCGGAAAAAGATTTTCGGTTATAAACAACAAAAAAAAGAAAATTGCAATTTTCTGTATAAAAGAATTGACTTTCATATCCGTCCCGAAAAATAAACCTATCCGCCGTACGAGCTTTAGCAGCCAAATAAAGCGATCGGTAAAAAAGTTTCGGCTTTCAATCCCGCACCGCCGATGAGCCCGCCGTCTATGTTTTGTTTTTTAAGTAAACCGTCCGCATTTTCCGGTTTCATTGAACCGCCGTATTGAATGACCGTATTTTTTGCAACAGTATCACCGTACATTTTTTTCAAGACCGCTCTTATGTAAGAATGAATTGTATCGGCATCTTCCGGCGTCGCATTTTTTCCCGTGCCGATTGCCCAAACGGGTTCGTATGCAATTGTTATATATTTTAATTCATCGGCACAAACGCCTGCAAGTCCGTTTATAATTTGTGCTTCACAAACCGATTCCGCTTTTCCCGCTTCGCGCTCTTCCAAAAGCTCTCCGACGCATAAAATAACTTCAAGCGTATGCGCAACGGCAAGCTTCACTTTTTTATTGATAAGCTCATCCGTTTCGCCGTACATATGACGGCGTTCGGAATGTCCCAAAATAACGGTTTGAACGCCGATGTCCAAAAGCTGCAAAACGGAAACCTCGCCGGTATGCGCTCCTTTTTCATATGCGCTCATATTTTGGGCGCCAAGCAAAACATTTGTACCCCTTACAATTTTTGCGACATCTTGTAAAAGCGTAAAAGACGGAGCGATCATATATTTATTCTTGCCGTTTTTCACGCCCGAAACTATTTGTTCCGCAAGACGACATCCTTCCCGCCTATCCAAATGCATTTTCCAATTTGCTGCAATGTAATACTGTTTCATTTTATTCTCCTCATAAAAACTTTTTGAAATGTGTGCTTTCACGCACACACATACAATGTACGCGAAGTTTTGTACTGAAGGTACAAACGCTCTTAAAACCCTTCAGGATGTTTTTTGTACCACGCCCAGCCGTCGGCACACATCTGCTCCAAATTACGTTTTACCCGCCACTTAAGTTCGCGGTCGGCTTTTTTCACATCCGCAAGCAGAACGGGAACATCACCCGCTCTTCTTCCCGTTATTTTTGTATTAATCCGTATGCCGGAAGCCGCCTCAAAAGCCTTTACAATTTCCATCACAGAATAACCGTGCCCCGTGCCCAAATTAAATGCGTTAAAACCTTGCAATCCCTCATCGATTTTTTTTAAAGCGGCAGTATGACCTTCCGCCAAATCGCAAACATGAATGTAATCACGAATGCACGTTCCGTCCCGCGTATCATAATCGTTTCCGAAAATATTAAGGTGCGGTCTTTTCCCCAACGCGACCTGCGCAATATACGGAAATAAATTATTCGGGATGCCCGACGGATTTTCTCCGATATCCGCACTTTTATGAGCGCCGAGCGGGTTAAAATAACGCAAAGAAACGGCATTCATACATTTATCCGCAAAAGCGGTATCACGTAAAATTTCTTCCAAAATAATTTTTGTCCGCGCATAAGGGTTTACCGCAAAAATATCGGCGGTTTCGGGGATCGGTATTACTTTCGGTTCTCCGTACACCGTCGCGGAAGAACTGAAAATAAAATTATGAACGCTTTCCTCCTGCATTGCCGAAAGCAGATGAACAACTCCTAAAATATTATTTTCATAATATTTAAGCGGTTTTTCAACGGACTCTCCTACCGCCTTATAGCCTGCAAGATGAATAACCGCATCGGGCTTTGCCTCCGCTACGGCCGCAAAAACAGCTTGTTTATCTTTTAAATCGATAGCATAAAGCGGTAGCTTTTTACCGGTAATTTTTTCCAGAACGGGAATTATTTTTGGAGACGAATTGGAAAAATTATCTAAAATGACCGGTTCATATCCTTTTTCGGTCAAATCCGTAATAATGTGCGAACCGATAAACCCCGCTCCGCCTGTTACCAAAACTTTTTTAATCATAAGCTACCTCTTTTACCTTTTTAAAGTGAACGCTTCAGAGCTTCCGTTTTATCGGTTTTTTCCCAAGAGAATTCGGACCTGCCGAAGTGTCCGTACGCGGCTGTTGCACGGTAAATGGGACGTTTTAGGTCCAGCGTTTTAATTATTCCCGCAGGAGACATATCGAAATTCTCTTTTACGGCTTTTTCGATTTTTTCTTCCGATACCGAACCGGTGCCGAACGTATCGACTCTTACCGAAACCGGAAACGGCACACCGATTGCGTAAGCAAGCTGAACTTCACAGCGCTCTGCAATTTTTGCGGCGACAATGTTTTTCGCAATATAACGCGCCATATATGCCGCCGATCGGTCTACTTTGGACGGGTCTTTACCCGAAAACGCACCGCCGCCGTGCCGTCCCATTCCGCCGTAAGTGTCAACGATAATTTTGCGCCCCGTAAGCCCCGTATCTCCGAAAGGTCCGCCGATAACGAAACGTCCCGTCGGATTTATAAAATATTTTGTGTCTGCGGCCAAAAGTCCCGTCGGCTCAAGGACAGGTTTTATAACTTGTTCAATCAGCACGTTTTTAAGCTCATTATATTCGACATCGGGATAATGCTGATGCGACAGAACAACGGTGTCGATTTTAACCGGTTTAAAACCTTCATATTTTACCGTAATTTGAGTTTTGGAATCGGGACGTAACCACGGGATTCGTTTTTCTTTCCGCAATTTTGCGGCATACCGTAAAACAGAATGTGAAAACATAATCGGTGCCGGCATAAGCTCCGGCGTTTCGCCGCACGCAAAGCCGAACATCATTCCTTGATCTCCGGCACCCTGCTGCCCCTTATATTCGTCTAGGCCCGTCCCGTCAACTCCTTGCGAAATGTCCGGCGACTGCGAATGAATCATATTCATAACCGCCATTGAATTGCAATCCAAGCCGAAGTCGGTATCGGTGTATCCTATTTCACGGGCAATATTCCGTGCAATTTCCTGAATATCGACGAATGTAGAAGTCGTAATTTCGCCTCCTATCAGAACCAACGCAGTCGAGGCAAAAGTCTCGCACGCAACGTGGCTTTCTATATCGTCTTTTAAACATGCGTCCAGTACTGCATCCGAAATCTGATCGCACAGTTTATCCGGGTGTCCTTCGCTTACGGATTCCGAAGTAAAATAACTGACATTGTTTTTCATACCGTATCCTCGTAAATCATATTTTTACGCGTATCATATCGAAAAAAGACGGTTATTTCAATGGCATAAAAAAAATTTTTCAATCGCTTCCGCCGCCGCCTGAGGCGAAAGAGAAAAAAAATCGGGCAAAAAAATAAAAGCCGCAATTTTTCTATAGATTTTTATTCTCCGGTTATACACTGCATAAAAAGCCGCTGCCGCCTTTTCTTCATTATTTAAATTTTCACCTAAGAATTTCGGAAAGCCTTTTCCCGCTTCGTTTTCTTTTTTAATCCTTGCAAAAATAATTTCGGCATCCGTATCGATTAAAACCGACCGTTTCGAATTTTTCAAAAACGCTGCAGCTTCGGCATTTTCCGCTATACCGCCGCCCGTACAGATAACCGTATCTTTATTTTCGCAGCGCAACGCTGTTTTTTTCAATATATCCGTTTCCGCACACCGAAAGCCTTTCTCACCTAAAATTTTATAAACATCGCTTACGGGAATCCCGTATTTTTTTTCAAGCTCGGCATCTGTGTCGAAAAAACCGGTATTATTTCTTTCTGCAAGAGTTTTTCCGATTTCGGTTTTACCGGCGCGGCTCATTCCGATTATAAAAAGCATTTTCTCTCCGCTTGATTTTACTATTCGTTCATTATATTATAAACCGTATGAAGATTATAGCCGTTATGCTTTTTTCGTTTACTTCGGTTTTTATTTTTGCGCTGGTAATTATGAGAAAAGAAAATTTGTCTATTAAACCGCTATTGTACATTTTTTTTCTTTCGATTGCAGCTATAATTATATCGGCTTCAATACAAAGCACAATTGTGTTTTTTTTTATCGGATTTTTAAAAAGATTAACATATACACAAGGTATTTTATTTGAAAGTTTTATCGGAACCGCTTTGATTGAAGAATTTTCAAAGGCCGTATGTTTTTTTATTTTTGTAAAATTTTTAAGCTCCGGCAAAACTATAAAATACGACGAAAACGTGCCCGGTGAAGTGAGGGCACGGATACGTGTTCTTTTATTTCTTTCCGTTTTTTACGGACTTACTTTCGCTTCTTTTGAAACTTTCGTATACATCGTTTATGAAGGTAATTTTATTTGGGTGCGCTTGTTTACTTCAAATTTTTTACATGCCGCGCTCGGCGTTTATTATTTACAAATAAGTATGTCCAAAGAATATAAAAAAACAGCAGCCCTCTTTTTTTCGGCTTCGGTTTTGCATGGTTTATATAATATGTTTTTGTCGATGGGTATCTTTTTTTCGGTGTTTGCAGGCGTCATTGTCTTATTTTCAATCGGAAATGCGATAAAGCAATATAATAACTGTAAAGAAAATTAAGGAAATGTTCGAAAAACTTCAGCTTTCCGAAAGTAGCTCTGCTTATCGGTTTTACTTGATTTTAATTTGCAATATTTTAGCTAAAAAAATTTACGCCCCTTGAAAATTTTTCAGCTTCCGGTTTTCTACGAAAACCGAATTTTTAAAGATGCCCTTAACAATGCTTTTTAAGCTTGCAATATCTTCAAAAAATACTCGATTTCAATCCGTATGCGGTTTAAAAAATTTTGATTTAAAAGATTTTGTTCCGAAAAGTCGGCAAAATGTAAATACAAATAAGCGGTTTGCCGCAATAAAGTTTCAGTTTGCGCATCCGTAACTTCCGTTTTGGATGTAAAAATATTTTTAAGCGTAATCAATTTTTCTTTTTCCGTTTGCAAAAAAACCGAAAGCCGCAAAAAATAATCATCAGGAATATCTTCGTAAAAGACACAATCATCCGATCTGTCGCAGGAAGCGGAAGTAAGCCGTATAATTTTTTTTGCCGCATTTTCGTCGATTGTATTCGAATGTATTAAAAATCCGCATGTGCCTATATCGAAAAAACGGTTATTACCGGCGAATGTACGTTTATAAAGTTCGGCATAGCTTTTTAAATTGGGCGACGTATATACTTTTTCTCCGTTTTTACCGGCGGCGGCTTCGATTCTTTCGGCAAAAATGGCTGCAGGATTATATAAACTTTTTAGACGCGAAGATGAAAAAAAAAGTTCGCGTACCTGACAACTCATTTTTGCATGCGTGTATCCGCATCCCCACGAAAAATCCAATCCCGTATGAAAAATAGGAGTGCCGGGTACGGCAAGCATTTCGGCAATTTTTATAGCCGAAAGCCCTACCGACCCCATCGGGTCAAGACGCGGCGGCAATATTTTTTTTTCTGCAAGACACGTAAAAAAAGGATTACCGACATATTCGGTAAAAAAGAAAGAGTGAATTCCGCCCGGTATTTGTACGGCTTGCGGATATGCAGTTAAGTCCGCAATAACGGGAATCTCGGAGCCGGCCATACCGATAAATGCCTTTTGTATCCAATATTGCGATTCAAGAAGAATTACCGCATCCGGTTTTATTTTAGAATATAAGCGGGCAGCTGCGGCGTCTACCGCTAAAATAAAAAGGCTGCTTTTGTTTTCTTTCATAAATTTAACCGAACCGTCCAGAGACGGTCCTGCGCCTGCAACAAGAATCGGTTTTGTAATGCTGTGTAATTTTAAGGCGGCAATCCCGCGTTTATTTTTTAAAATAGCCGAATAATTTTTAAAAATATTGCGAGCATAATTTCTCCCGAATTGAATAAGCGTCAATTTGTTAATCCAAAAACGCGAAATATATTCCGAAGCAAACGCTTCAAGACTTTTATAAAAATCTTCATACAAAGCGGCTCCGGCTGAAAAATTGATACGGATTACCTTCTTAAAGTTTTTACCGTCTGCCGCCTCCTCAAGTTTTTTAAAAAAAAGATTTATTGAGCCGGTAGATATATAAAAAAAGTTATTATTTTTTAAAACGGAAATATCGGAGTTTTTAACGGAAAAGTCCATTAAAACGGTGTCATATTCTATCGCGGCGGCAAAAGCCGATTCGGGCAATTTTTTTATAAGTTCCGGTATGCCATAACCGAGAACGGGGGAAATACATAAAACCAACGTTTCGGGAGGAACTGTAGTTTGTTCAATTAAATTTAATACGGTTTTTTGCGGCGAGTGCCGCGAGTACAAAAACTTGTTTTTATAATAAACCGAAAAACCCGAGCCGGTCGAAATAAGTTCGGGTTTTTCTTTTTCATTATTCATCAGTTAAAGCTACGGCTGAAGTTATTTTCGAATTTCGGGTTGTCAAAAACATAATTCATAAAAGTTTTTTGAGCGACCGGCAGCGAATAATTTATTCCCTGCATATTCATAAGAAGTACTAAATTGTAATAGGGGAGCCAAGAGCCGGCTTGATTTTCGTATCCGCTTTTCGTGCTGTCCAATGTATATTGATCGACTTCTTTTTCTTCGGCAAGTTTAAAAACCGCAACTTCCGAAGCCGCCGGAATAGGTTCGGAAATTTCTTCCGTTTTGAGTGCAAATACGGTTTTAAAAAAATTTTCATTTTGTGAAAGCACGGTAAAAATACTTTGAGAAGGCAGCGGCTGAAGAAAACTTGCATTTCCGTAATTAAGTCCGAAAAAATTCGTCGTTTCAATTTTAAGATCGGCTTCGTCAAAATTTTCCACTGATTTTTCAAATCCTTCGGTTTTTGCCTTTTCAATAATTTTTTTTGCTGTAGCTATAAGATAATCTTCGATAAGTCCTTTTTCGGTTCTATTTATATAGCTTCGAATATTTGCAAGTAGAGCTTCGCTTGAAAAATCCGGAGCTATCGGCTCGGAATCACAGCGGACAATCGCAAACATTTCGTTATTCAATTTAACGACATCGCTTATCTCGGAAGGTTTTAATTCCAAAATTTGTTTAAGATGTTCGTTATCGGGAAAATATTTATTTATATCCGTCCGATAATTGGCAATAAGTTTTCCCGATTCATTTGTCAGTGTTTTTGACGTATTTAATATAACGGCATCATCAAACTTAACTTCCCCGTTTTGTATGGACGCCGCTATTTTTTTTGCATCTTCTTCTGTCGGATATGTTAAAACCGAAAAGTCATATTGAACGAATAAATCACGGTGCTCTTCGCCGTATTTTATAATTTCGGAAGACGGATATGCTCCCGCATTAAGCGTAATATATGTAAGGCTGCGTTCTTTTTTAGCCATATCAGCGACAAAGCCGCTTTCTTTTGTTGAAGTTTTTAGCCCGTAATCGGTACCGTTTCCGAAAACGTCTTCAATATAGCGGTTGACGGTAACGGAATCTTCTATCGCTTTGCGGTAAGCGGCTTTTTGCGTTTCGGGAGTTTGCGAATATACCAAATCGGAATATGAACCGCTTTCGTCGCGGTAATAATTTACCAACTCTTTATTCACTCTGAAAAGAGGAGCGGAATAGCCTGCGTTTTTTACTTCACTTTGAATCGCAGTTTGAATAACCCCCAATCTGAAACTCAAATATAAAAGCTGCTGTTCAAAAACTTCTGCATTTTGAGCGTCTTTCGGAATCATGTTTTGGCGATCAGCATACTGTTTTAAATAGCGGTATTGTGCAACAAGCGGAGATTCGGAGCTGTTATCTATTTTAATTCCGTCCCATTTCCCAAAAATAATTTCCCGTGAGTTTCCTCCCATATTATCGCTTATAATCGGAGCGACAACAAAAGAAATAATTGCAAGAACCAAAACAATAATGCCGCCAGTCGAAGCCGCAATTTTTTTTGAATTAGCCATAAAAACCTCTAACGATATAATTGAATAATCGAGGGCGAAGAATATCACGGATAAAACGGTTTGTCAATATATCGCATTGATGCACAACAGATACACACAGGGGCTTTACAAAAATTTATTTTTATGATATTCTCGGGCTTTCGGAAAGCCGGCGTGGTGAAATGGTATACACGATAGACTCAAAATCTATTGGGGGCGACTCCGTAAGGGTTCAAGTCCCTTCGCCGGTATTTTTAAAGCGTTCTTTAGTGTATAAAGAACGCTTTATCTTAAGCCGCACAAATGAATACCGCTTAAAAACACTGCAAATTTACTTAAGTTATGTGCCGATTCAGCACGGATAAATTACAATGAAGAAAGGATATCTCTCACCTCACCGACCCTTTTATAATTCGGATTTTTTTCCAAAAGACCTTCCAATATCACTTTCGCATCGGCTTTTTTATCCAAACTCACGTACAGTTTTCCAAGCTCATAATAGCTGTCCCAATTTGAGGCGTCAAGTTTAATAATTTGTCCGTAAACATCGGCGGCATTTTCTTTTAAACCGGCAGAGATATATGCTGCAGCCAAATTTTGTTTTGCCGTAATATTACGCGGCTGAACTTTCACCGCTTCGGAATAGTGTGTTACCGATTTATTGAAATCATTTTTTAGACCGTACAGTTTTCCCAAATTAGTATTTACTTCAAAATTACGCGGTTCCAACCGATATGCTTCCGTAAGATACATTTCCGCATCATCCATTCTTCCGTCATCCAAATACATTTTTCCCAAATTGATGTGAGGTTTTGCATACGATTTATTCGTTTCAACGGATTTTTTATAGAGCGAAACGGCATTTTCCCGGTTTCCGCTTTTTTCAAGCGTCAAGCCGTACGTATATAAAACGCGCGCATCGTTTGAACGCATTGTATATGCTTTTTGTGCATAAGTAAGCGCTTCGGTGTTTTTACCCAATTCGACTTGAACCGTTGCCAAATTATAATACGTTATTGCATCTTCTTCACCTAAAGCAACGGCTTCCTTAAAATAACGCTCTGCATTTTGGTACTGTCCCAAATCGGCGTAAACTTGCGCCATTTCGCGCAAAGCGGTAAGATTTGCCGGTTCATACGAAACCGCTTTTTTGTAATATTCTATCGCATGTGTAAATTTTCTGCGCTGTTTTTCAATCCGTGCAAGTTCAATAAGTGCTTTAACGTAATCGGGCTTAATTTTTACGGCGGAAGAAAAGGCTGAAAACGCCTCGTTTTCGGAAGAGAGTTTTTTGCATGTAAGACCCAAATTATAAAACGCCGATTCAAAGCTGGGATTTGATTTTACGCTTTGCGAAAATGCATCTTTTGCCTTTTGATATTGCCCGCGTGCATAAAATTTTTTCCCAAGCTCATAATTATACAAATAATTATTGGGGTCAAGCGATTGCGCCTTCTCCAATTCCACAAACGCCGCCTGTTCCTGTTTTTGCGCGTCGGCAATTTGAAAATATTGATAATGCGCTTTGGCATTTTGCCCGTCGGCATGTACCGATTTTTTAATATAAGAATCGGCATCTTGCAAAGCCGTTGAAGAATGAACGGGTGCAGGCTCGCCAGTTGCATACCCGTACAGGGCTTCCGCCATTTCACCATATTTGTCCGCAGCGAATTTCAACTCGTCCGCAGGCATTTTGGAATCGACTTGTAAAAAAGACGCCTTTGCCCCCGCATAATCTTTATTTTTCAAAGCGGTTCTCCCGCTGTTTACCAGACGTTCAACTTCTTCCATCAGCGCCTGTTTTTTCGCCGCAGACTCGGCACGCCTCGCTTCTTCGGCTTTTTGAGCCGAAGCGTCTTGTTCCGCTTTTGCGGCGGCGGCTTCATCGGCTTTGCGTTTTTTTTCGGCATCTTCTTTTGCTTTTTTTTCTTCGGCTGCTTTCACTGCGGCGATTTTCGCCTTTTGTTCGGCTTCAATCCGCGCTTTATTTTCCGCGTCAATACGGGCTTTTTCTTCCGCTTCTTTTTGCGTTTTCTCAATTTCCGCTTTTTTCTTCGCTTCGGCTTCAGCAAGCGCTTTTTGTTCTTTTATGAGCGCTTCATGTTTTTTTCGCGCTTCTTCCGCCCGTCGCAGCGCTTCTTCGTTTTTGCGCTTTTTTTCGGCTTCGGCAGCCTCTTTTTCTTTATCCGACACCGAAGAAGAGCCGGTTTTAGCCGCATCCAAATTCTTGTTTACTTCTTCGGCTTGCAATAAGGAGTTAGATTCCAAAAGAGCGAGTTCTTTTTCCGCTTCTTTTTTTGCCGCTGCGATTTCGGCTTCAATTTTAGCACGTTTTTCCTCAAGCCGGGCAAGTTCTTCTTTTTCCGCTTCGAGGCGCGACTTGGTTTCGTCATGTTCATAAACAGTGCCGATTACATCGCCATTCTTTTTCGAGCTGAATAAAAATATGCCGCCTATTACAAGAAGTGCAAGCAATACGCCGCCTAAAATTCCTATTAAAAATTTTTGAAAATCAGTCAAGTTCGTTTTCCTCCGAATAATCTATTGTGCTTTCCGCACCTGCGGAAACGGCATCCGCATCGTTTACGGATGAAAGCGTTGCATTCACTTCATCCATTAAACGTTTATACCGTTCCTCAGCCGCCAAACGCTCCGCCTCTTCCGCAGCCTTCCGCGCTTCCGAAAGAACTTGCGCTTTTAAGGCTTCTTCTTTTGCATATTCCAAAAGAGAAATCATTTTTTGTATGGAATCGCGTTGAACGGTATCGGGTTCTAAGTTTAAATAAATTTTATAGTCTTGTAAAGCGTCTTCACGTTTATCTAATTTAATCCGCGCATTTGCGCGGTTTAAAAAGGCCGGAGCGTACAGCCCGTTTGTCGAAATGGAATCATTATAAGCTTGCTCCGCAGCGTCGTACCTGCTTTGCAAAAAATAGATATTTCCGATGTTGTAAGAATAAAGGTAAGAATTTACGGCATCGTTTTTTCTTCCCGCCGAAAGGTACGACAGGGCCTCAGTGTATTTTCCGCACCGGAAATATGCAACGCCCAAATACAGATATACGGTAAGCGGTGCATTGTGTTCTTTACTCGCGGCAAAAAGAACGGCGCATGCTTTATCGGGCTTATCTTCCGCCAATAATTTTTTTCCTTCTTCAAAATAATCCATACAGTACATCAATGAGAAAAAACATAAAAAAAGCACAAAAAAAACGGTTTTTTTTATGTTTAAACAATAAAATTGAGTTTTCATATTTGACATTCCCCCCTAAAAATTATACCATACGGCTATGTCGACAACAATGATTATTCTTACAGTTATTCTCGGCAGCGTAGTATTTTTCCTTATGCTGTTCGTTCTTAAATCGGTTTTGTCTCCGAAAAAGATTTCCAAGATCCAAAAAGACCTTAAAGCTGGAAAATATGCATCCGCCATAAAAGGTGCAAAAGCACTGATTTCAAAAAATCCGAGAGATTCGGAAGCCCGCTATCTTTTGGGAAAGGCATATCTTGCCGACAAAAAACCGGAACTCGCTTTTATAGAATTTAAAACACTGAATAAAACCGCCGTTTTTAAAAACCCCGCAACGGAAATCGAATTTAGAGACAGTATAGCGGATTTATATTTAAAATTCCAGCAGCCCGATGAAGCTTTAAATGAATATATCTTATTGAATAAAAAAGATCCGAAAAATCCGAAATATTATTTTAAAGCGGGAGAACTGTATGAAAGTAAAGATATGTCCGATCAGGCGCTTACGTATTTTCGAAAAACAATAGAAATCGATTCGAGGTATGCGCAGGCCTATGCGTCGATGGGACTTTTACTTTTTAAAGCAAAACAAATACCGGAAGCCGAAAAAGCAATTGCGACGGCGCTCAAACTGGATCCCGAAAACAGCGAGACGCTTTATTATCAGGGCAGAATTTTACGCGGTAAAAAAGATTATGCCCGTGCGCTTGCCTCTTTTGAAAAAGCTGCCCGAAAACAGGAAATACGGACAAAATGTTTTTTAGAGCGCGGCTGCTGTTATCTGGAAGCTTCCGGCACCGAAAAAGCGATATTCGAATTTACGCGCGCAATAAAATTTTCAAAGCTTGCTTCTTCGCCTGAAACTTTATACGCGCGCTATCTTTTAGCCGATTGTTACGAAAAACAAAGAGATTTCGATAAAGCCATCGAACAATGGGAAGCGATTTCAGCCGTAAAACCGAAATTCCGGGATGTCGCGCAAAAACTCAGCGAGTATTCGGATTTGCGCACAAATGACCGAATGAAAGAATACTTAACATTGGTAAAAGACGAATTTTTTCAAATGTGCCGCAGCATAACCGAGCAATATTTCGACTATCCCGTACAGGCGGTAAAAGAAATTAAAATCGGATGCAGTATTTTAGCAGTCGAAAAAGGTTCCGAACAATGGCTTAATACCAGAAAAAAACCGCAGCTTTTAATATTTTCGCGTGAAAGCGAAACCATAACCGAACAGTTTTTGCGTTCCGTGCACGAAGAGATGAAAAAGCAAGGTGTTGTAACCGCACACATTATAACCTCGTCGGGCTTTTCCCGAGATGCGATGGCCTTTGCGGAAAACCGCCCATTCGATTTAATCGACAAGCAAAAATTGGAAAAAATTATGGAAAAAGTGAAATTCAATTTTTAGGACAAAACGATGAAAAAAATTCTGTGCGTCTCCGACCAAATTGACCCCGTCATATACAGCAAAAATATAAAAGACCGATACGGCGATATTGATTTTATTATTGCGGCGGGAGATTTGCCTATGGAATACTTGGATTTTGTTCAGTCAGCGCTAAACAAACCGCTCTTTTTTATTTTCGGCGCTCATTATTTAAAAGCGCTCACCCATTATCATCCTGAAATGGCTGAAAAAACCGAAAATGATGAAATCAATAAATTCAAGAAAGATAATCCTTTTAAAAGCGAAAACGGAATGTACATCGGTTTTAAAACCGTAAAAGCGGACAACCTCCTTATTGCGGGCATTTCAGGCGCAAAAAAAGAAAACGACGGAAAAAATCAGTTTACCGAAAAACAAATGAAACGGCGGCTTTTTCTTCTGTTGCTCAAATTACTGCCGAATAAAATAAAATACGGACGCTATGCCGATATTGTCGTAAGCCATGCGCCCATAATTTCGACAAGCGGATTTAAATGCTTTGAAAAATTCATCAAGTTGGTAAAACCCGGATATTGGCTGCATGGAAGCATTCATATTCATAATGCGAAAACCGCAAGAAGCCTCAGCATAGGAAAAACTGAAGTTATAAACGTATACAGCAGGCACATTTTAGAAATTCCATAAGATACATCTCTAAAACTTCAAAAATTATACCGTATTTTGAAAATAAATCTTGACCATATCGGTTATAGATGATAAAATCAGACGCAGATGAAGACTATCGATTCATTAAACAGCTATACATTATATGCCGTCTCTTTCTTGACCGCTATGACAGCCCTTTGGCTTATTGTAAGAATAAAAAAATCGCAACGCATTACAAAAACGGCGTCTTATTTTATGTTTATCCGCGCGACTATTTTCCCCCTTTTCAATATTGCACTGACCGGCGCTGTAACGGCAATTTTTAAAATAAATTTGATTTTAAGTTTCGGCATTCTTTTAGGCGGAATAAGTTTCGCCGTTTTGTTTCATCTGGCCTTTAAAACGTATTTAAAAGAAGTCCGCGAGGCGGCGGAAAAAGAACGGCAAACCGAATTGCATATCGCCAAACTGAAAAATGCGCCGGCGGAGGAATCAAAAAAAGCACAAAAACTTTTAGAGACAAGCAGGGTTTTATTAAATAAAACCGCCGGTATGATTACGGGGAAAAAAGATATTTCTTCCGAAATGTATGCGAGTATCGTAAAAGTTTTTCTTGAAGAACTCGCTGCCGACGGTGCGGTAATTTTAATTGCCGACAGCATTGAAGAAACGCTCGCGGTTAAATCACTGGCAGGTAAATTTCCGCCGCCGTATAAATTGCCCGACGATGTCGTTCATAAGGAAGACCGTGTCGCTTCGAATTTTAAATATGCGGAATTTAAACTGAACGAATCGATTTTCGGCGAAATACTGACGGAAGGCGTTACCAAACTTATTAAAACGGGCGGGGGAAAGGAGCTTTTGCCCGATAACGGCGAAGAACCGTTTTTGCGGCACGGAAGTTTACTGTTTTTCCCGCTCATTGCAAATAACCGCGCCGTAGGCATTGCCGCCGTCTCACGGGCTTTCGACCGCCCGTCTTTTGAAGAAGCCGATGCGAAAATCGGAGAAAATCTTGCGGCGTACACTGCTGAAATAGTCAATCTCACCATTACAATAAATGAAGCCAACGAATCCGCTGCAATCGAAAATATAACCGAAACGGCTGCGAAAATTCAAAAGATTCTTTTACCGAAAAACGTCAAAAAAACACCGGCACTGGATATAGGGGAATACTTTTTACAAGTACGGGGTATTTGCAGCGACTACTACGATGTGCTGACAAAAGGAAATAAGACGTTCATTATCGTAGCCGATGTAGCAGGTAAAAGCGTACAGGCGGCAATCGTTATGGTTATGCTGCGGGCGATTTTACATCTTATCACGAATACGAATAAAACACCCGAAGTAATTTTAGGCACGCTCGATAAGGGTATTACCGGAAAAATTGAAATAGACCATTTTGCAAGCATATCGATTATATGCTATGAAACGGGCAAAAATTCACTCGAATTTATAGGCGCCGGAAATCAATCATTGATGATTTGGAAAAAAAATGCAAAAAAAATAGAGTTGTTTCAGCAAAACACCGATCCGATAGGAATCGATATGAACTCGATTTACAAAAGTAAAACGGTCGGTTTTGAAAAAGGCGATATTGCCGCACTTTATACCGACGGAGTAATTGAATCGCTTGATTCGTCGGGCGGACAATACGGAATACGCAGATTGGCATCGGTAATTGCCGCCAATTCCGAAGCGAAACCGAAAGATATTGCCGCAAAGGTGAAAAGCGACATAGAATCATTTATGGGAAAAATGACAGCCCATGATGACCAAACATTATTGATTTTTAAAACCAAATAATAGACGGTATTTAAGGAGACTGATATGGAATTAAAAATTCGGAAAAACAAAGAAGTCTACATTATTGACGTAAGCGGCGAGATGGACTTATACAACTCGTATAGGCTGAAAGAACTCGTCGTCAAAATGATAGAGCGTCAAATTAAATGTATGATAATCAACCTTGAAGAAGTAGATTATATCGATTCTTCGGGAATAGGCGCATTGATTTACATCTGTTCAACCGTAAAAAAGATGAATCTGAAACTGTATATTACGAATATTCACGGTTCGGTAAAAAAAGTTATAGAACTTACAAAGCTGATGGGCTATTTTCCTATTACCAACAGTTTGGAAGAAGCCTTACAAAAACTTGAAGATTAGGAGGCGGATATGGATTTAATAAAAGAACTCAAAGTTGACGAAGCGAGCCCTTTATTCGATAAAACGGGAATGCTTTATAAAGAATTCCCTTCCGATTTCAGGCAAATAAGATATTTTACGCTCCTAATTGTGCAATCCGCGCCTCTTGAAATTAAAGGCATAAACCTTTTGGAACAGCAAATAAGCGAAGTAATTAAAAATGCCGTAAAACACGGAAACAAATGCAACCCTGCAAAAAAAGTAAAAGTTTGGTACGATTTCAGTTCCACTCATGCGCATCTAATTGTTGAAGACGAAGGCGAAGGTTTTAAAGAGCTTGATAAATGGAATGAATTTAACAGAAAGCGGCTGGAGTGTCTGTATAAACAAGATTTCGCAAACCTCGCTTCTTTCGTTTCCTTTAGAACGAAAAACAGTGACGACCAAGACGGCGGCAACGCTCTTTTTGCGGCTTTGGAGTATTGGGACGGCGGCTTTATTTTTAATAACAAAAAGAATACCGTCGCAATGCTGAAAAAATACCCGCAAAAAAAACACGGAATATCAATGTAAAACATATCGGGGTGTCCTTAAAAAACGTTACAGGCTTGCCACTGCGGTACACTTGCATGAGATCGTCCGCATACCGATGTACCGCAGGGCTTCGATGTTCTGCTTTACCCCTAATAATTAAAAGAGTCGGATATTATTTGCCGTATTTGGCGGAATATGTATTTTCGTAAAGGAATCGCTTGTCTTCTTCTTGAATATTTTCTATCGAAAGGCAGACGGCGGCATATCCTTTTTTATCGTCTGCATACGGTAGCGGATACCGAAATAAAAATGACGATAAAAAATACACGCGCCGCTTCCGGAAACGGATTTCGGTCTGCGCCGCAGATAATAAAGAAATTCGCTCCGCTTTTTTTAATGCCGTAAAGATAAGGATATAACTGCCGTCCGAAAAAATAAGACACGGCTCGGTCTTGGGCAATTTTCCGTTTTCGGCAATTTCATATATCCTTTCAAGTATATAGGTCGGTGTATTTTTTTCAGGCGCATAAAACCGTTCAGTAAATATCGAAAAGCGTTTATATTCTTCTTTCCCCTCTGCGTTTTTTTTTAAACGGCTGAATATGTTGTCGGAATTTATCTTTAAGGGAAAATCATCGGAAATATCCGCGCTGAATTTCCCGCCGCCCGCATCGGTAAAAATAATCTTTCCGCCGCTGTCTTTTTCAACATAATCGTATTTATACAACTGCGGCGAAAACGTAAAATATAAAAATACATCCTGCGTATCGAGCTGCGCAATAAAATAAAAAGGACGTCTTTTATGTGTAAAAATAACCGTAATTTTCCCTAAAATTTTTATTTGTTGCCGCTTAAAAAAAATATGTGAATTTTTAACTTTGTATTGCGCTCCGGAAAGCCGCAAAACACCGTTTGCATGTAAAATCGTCAGCGGCGGTTTTTCTTGTAAAAAAGATTTAAAAATATATTCGCTTTCGATCCTATTCAATGGAGCCTGCATCGACGTCTCCGATAATGTCAAACGAATAAATCAGCCACCGATTTTCAGAAAAAACAGCTCCGATTTCAAGAATCGTAAAATTCTTTGTTTCGCCTGTTATATTGCACCTAAATTTTGAAACCATTACCCCTTTTTCACCGTACTCGGGACGGGAAAAAAAGACCGAAGAAATACCGTGCAGCAATTTTAACTTGTAATTTATCATAAACGGTAAAAATGTTTTTTCTTTTACGCAAGCGGCAATATCTATTTCCCGTTTTTTAATTTGACCCGTAAGCAAATTAAAAAAAGATATAAGAGAGCCGTCAATACCGGAATAATCGAGAACTCCGAGCCCTTCAAGTGAAGGGAAAATACCGCCGTTTAAATCGCTGTCGCCGTATTCATAGAGATTTTCAGTTTTTAAACCTTTTACCGCAAAAGGTTCCGGCAAATCGACGACGACAATGTTTTCAGCTTCCGTCCAATCAAACGAAGAAAAATACCGCTCCGATTCTTTTAAAACGGTTTCCGCGCCGCCTTTCTGCATCGGCAATGCCGGTTTGCACGAAAAAAAAACAAGCGATGCCGCAATAATAACCGATACTGCATAATGAAATTTCAGCTTCATACGGCATGGTTATACCATACCCCGCACCGGCTAGACAATAGCTCCCGTTTATGCTATAGTGCTGCCGGAAAAAATTTTCCAAACACTACATCATTTTCTGTGAATATACAACACAGATTTGGAGGAAATTATGGATATCAAAAATTACCCTGCGGAACCTTTTAGAATTAAGGTTGTAGAAAACGTCAATATCATTGACAGAACTCAGCGTGAAAAAGTAGCCAAAGAAGCGGGATACAACACCTTACTTATTAACTCGG